>JBCCZI010000025.1:0-40326 GCA_039187815.1 Pseudomonadota bacterium
GCCGAGCGGGAAGACCGCCGCCCAACCAAGCGCCGCGCTCCCCGGCTGCGCGATGATCAGCGCCCCGCAAAAGCCGATGCCGGCCGCGGCCCAGCGCAAGCGGCTAACTGGCTCGCCCAGCACCAATGCGGCCAGCGCCACGATCATCAGCGGAGCAACCTGGGCGATCGCCGTCGCCTCGGCCAGCGGCATCAAGGAATAGCCGGTGAAGAACAGCACGGTCGCGGCGAACAGAAACACCGAGCGCAGCGTCTGCAGCCCCAGCCGCCGCGTGTGCGCCACCCGCCGCAGCCGGGGCGCAAAGACCAGCACTGTGCCCACCGCCTGGCCGACATAGCGCGCCCAGACGACGAACAGCGGATCATAGCGCTCGGTCATCAGCTTGGCGGTCGCATCCATGGCCGAGAACAGCGCGGCGACGGCAATCATCGCCAGGATGCCCATCTGCTCGGATCGCGACAGTCCGGACACGGGTGGGGCTCGCTGAGATCGGGGAGGGGCCAGTCCGGCAGCGCTGGCCGCCGGGTGGAAGGTATGCTATGGGCCTCGGCTCATCGTCAAGGAGTGAGAATGACCGAGCGCGCCGCCCTCCCCCGGCCGCCAGCAACGGCCATCCAACCGGATTTCGCAACGCTGCCGCGGCGCGAAGCCGCATCCGCACGCCCGAACCTGATCGGCCTGACGCGCCCGCAGCTGGCCGAAGCGCTGGCCGTGGTGGGCCTGCCTGCGAAACAGATCAAAATGCGTACAGGCCAGATCTGGCAATGGCTCTATCAGCGCGGCACCGCCGATTTTGCCGAGATGACCAATCTCTCGAAATCCATCCGCGCCGATCTGGAACAGGCCTTCGAGATCGCCCGCCCCGAGATCGTGCAGCGCCAGGTCTCGCGCGACGGCACGCGCAAATACCTGCTGCGCATCGCCGGCGGGCACGAGGTCGAGACCGTCTATATCCCCGAGGAAGACCGCGGCACGCTCTGCATCTCCTCGCAGGTCGGCTGCACACTCACCTGTTCCTTCTGCCACACCGGCACGCAAAAGCTGGTGCGCAACCTGACACCCGCCGAGATCGTCGGCCAGATCCTGGTGGCCCGCGACGATCTGGGAGAGTGGCCGCAGCCCGGCGAGCGTCCGCCTGAGCAGCGAAAGATCACCAACATCGTGCTGATGGGCATGGGCGAGCCGCTCTACAACGCCGACAATGTGCGCGATGCGATGCAGATCGCCATGGATCACGAGGGGCTGACGGTCTCGCGCCGGCGCATCACGCTCTCGACCTCGGGGGTTGTGCCCGAGATCCCGCGCTGGGGCGAGGCGGGGGGCACGCTGTTGGCCATCTCGTTCCACGCCACCACCGATGCGGTGCGCGACCAGTTGGTGCCGATCAACAAGAAATGGCCGATCGAGGCGCTGCTCGAGGCCTGCCGCGCCTATCCCCGCCTCTCGAACGCCGAACGGATCACGTTCGAATACGTGATGCTCAAGGATGTGAACGACAGCGATGCGGATGCGCGCCGGCTGGTGAAGCTGATCGCGGGGATCCCGGCCAAGGTGAACCTGATCCCCTTCAACCCCTGGCCAGGCGCGCTCTACGAGCGCTCGGACTGGGGCCGAATCGAAGCCTTTGCCGAGATCGTCAACCGGGCGGGCTATGCCTCTCCGGTGCGCACGCCGCGTGGCGAGGACATCCTGGCCGCCTGCGGACAGCTGAAATCCGCCACCGAGCGGGCCCGGCGAGAGCGCGTCCAGCTCTGAGCGGGACCGCGTCACCGACGAAACCGTGTCTGGCGCGCGCGCGGAGAGCCGACGGGGCGCATCTGGAGGCCGCAGGAGGAGTTCCGAATGGCTGTGCGCCCATCCGAACCTGGCCGGCCGATCTGGCTCGAGCTGAATGCGCAGCGGGTGACCGAGGGCATCCGCTTCTATGAGAGCCTGTTCGCCTGGAGCGCCCGCCCGCTGCATGTGCCGCCCTGGGGCGCGATCCCGCTGATCGCCAGTGACACCCGCACCTTTGGCAACCAGTTCATGGCCATGGGGGCCTTTGCCCTGCCGAAATGGAACCTGTGGTTTGCCGCCGATCTCGAGACGGCGCTGGCGCGGATCCCGGAGGCCGGCGGCTTGGCCAACCCGGAGATTGTGCGCCTTGCCGGCCACAGCGAGGAGGTGCACGGGCAGGACCCCTCGGGCCTCGGCTTCAATCTGATGCGCCCAGATGGCTGGCAGCCACCCGAGCACGACCGTCCGGGCGAGCCCATGGCGGCCGAGTATTGGGGCCCCGAGGCGCGCCGGGTCGCGGCCTTTTTCGCCGCCGTTCTGGGGCTCGACCTCGAGGAGACCGCGCGCGGCGCGCGGCTGGTGGGGCCAGAGGGCGCGCGGCTGTTCTTCACCGATCCCGAGTTCGAGCTGATCCCACCGCGCTGGATCCCCTATCTGCGCACCGCGAGCCTCGGCGGGGATCTGGAACGGGCGCGCCGCCTCGGCGCGGTCCCCCAGATGCCGGAGGCGGAGGTCGACGGGCTCGGCCGGCTCGCGGTCCTGGCCGACCCGGCGGGCGCCTGTTTTGGCTTGGTGCAGCCGAGCTGAGCCCATGCGCCGGGTGATGATCATCGGCGGCCCGGGCTCGGGCAAATCAACGCTTGCGCGCGAGATCGGTGCGCGGCTCGCCTTGCCGGTCTATCACATCGATGCGCTGTTCTGGCAGCCGGGCTGGGTTGAGGGAGATCGCAGCGCGCTGACCGAGCGCCTACGCGCCATCCACCGGACCCGCGAATGGGTGATCGACGGCAATTACTCAGGCTCATGGGAGGACAGGCTCGCCCACGCGGACACGGCCATCCTGCTCGATCGGCCGACTGGGCTGCGGGCCTGGCGTGTGTTGCGGCGGACGCTGCGCTATCTCGGGCGCACCCGGCCCGATCTGGCGCCAGGCTGTCCCGAGCATGTCGACCCGGGTTTTGTGCGCTTTGTCCTCGGCTATGGGGGCGAGCGGCGGCGTCGGGCGCTGGCGCTGCTGGCGACGGCACCGACCCATGTTGTGGTGCACCACATCCGGGACCACGCTGGGGTTGCAGAGCTCTCGGCCGGCATCGCACGCCAACGCAGCGTTGCGTCCGAGCGCGAATGACGGCAGGGTCTGGCTGACCCGGGGCGCCTGCCGGGAGCCGGGCGCGCGGGCCCGATCTGGCCGAGGAGACCGCCGATGATGTCGCTGATGCTGTTGCCGATCGTCCTGGCCATGCTGGTCGTGGTCCTGGCGTTTCTCGGCAGCCAAGGGACGGCCTCGCTGATCCCTGCGCTGGCGGTCGTCGCCGTTCTGGCCGGACTGTTCCTTGCGGTGATCGGCTATGTCCCGCAGCTCGATGACGGCATGCCGGTGCCCCAGGCGATCGAACCTTTGCCCCAGGGCTTTGAGCCGGCGCCGATCCCGATCCCTGTGCCCCGCAACATCCCGACCGGGGCGGTCGGGGTCTGAGCCCATGCGCCTCTATGAGTGCCCGTCCTGCGGTGCGGCCGTGGACTTTCAGCAGCTGCGCTGTCGCTGCGGCATCGCGCTTGCCTATGACCCCGAGCACGACCGCATGGCGCCGCTGGTCACCCCGTGCCGCAACCGCGACGAGATCGGCTGCAACTGGCAGGGCGGCGTGACCGAGACCGGCTATTGCCGCGCCTGCGCCATGACCGATGTGATCCCCGACACGCTGCATGGCGAGAACCTGGCCCATTGGACCGCGGTCGAGGCCGAAAAGCGCTGGGTTCTGGCCGGGCTCGGCCGCTGGGGCTGGTTCCGCGCCGCCGATCCGGGACCGCGCCCGGTGTTTCGTCTGCTGGCCGAGGAGACCCGCCACGGCCACGCCCCGGTCATGATGGGCCATGCGGGCGGCGTGATCACCATCAACGTCACCGAAGCGGACCCGGCCGAGCGCATCATGCGCCGCGAGGCGCTGGGCGAGCGGTTGCGCACCGTGACGGGACATCTGCGCCACGAGCTCGCGCATTTCCTTTTCGCCCGCATTCTCGGGGCCGAGGGCTTTGCCGTTGCCTTCCGCGGGCTCTTTGGGGACGAGCGGGCGGACTATGGTGCCGCGCTCCGCCAGTACTATGCCAACGGCCCCGACCCGCAATGGCCCGCGCGCCATGTGACGAAATACGCCAGCGCGCACCCCCATGAAGACTGGGCCGAGTGCTGTGCCCACATCCTGCACCTGACGGATATCCTCGACAGCGCCTTGGCGGCGGGGCTGGGCGCGCGCGGACTGCCCGATGCGGGCTATGACCCATACGCCGAGCGGCGCGCCTCGCGCCTGGTCAGCCGGGCGGTGCGCATGGGGATCGCCATCAACCATGTCACACGGTCGATGGGCCTGCAGGATCTCTATCCCTTCACGCTCACCCCGCCGGTGCGGCGCAAATTCGCCTTTGCGCACCGGTGGCTGTCCCGCGGGCCGAGCCCCAGCGAGGCGCTCTGATGCCGCTCCAGACCCGCGTCACCCCGTTTGGCGAGATCGTCGCCGAACCTTGGCGCGGCCGCCTGATGGGCAATCGCGGCATCCTGCATGACAAGGCGGGGCAGCTCGGCCCGGCCCGTTGGCGCCACCGCTGCTGGGTGTGCTGTTTGACCGAGTTCCGCGGGCGCCACCGGGCCATCATGCCGGGTCCTGGTGCGCCGACCCGCTACACTGCGCTGTTCTTCTGGGACGAAGCCTGTGCGCTGGCTGCCGGGCACAGACCTTGCGGGGAGTGCCGCCACCAGGACTATCAGCGCTTTAGGCGCGCCTGGGCCGCGGCGGGCCTGCCCGGCGAGAAGGCCGGCGAGATCGACCGCGTGCTGCACGCCGGGCGCATCGGGCCCGACCGGCGTCAGCGGCGCGTACCGGCCTGGCTGGCCGATCTGCCCGATGGGGCGATGGTCTTGGACCCGGCCGACAGCGCCGCCTGCCTGCTTTGGCACGGCGATCTGCTGGTCTGGGATCCCGCCGGCTATCGGCCCCGTCCCGGACCCTTGCCCAAGAAGGTGCGGCTGCTGACGCCCGAGCCCACGGTCGCCGTTCTGGCTGCCGGCTTTCGCCCGCAGATCGGCCCGCTGGCGCCCTGAGGCCGCGCCTCGGCCTGGTACAATCGAAACGCTTGGGCCCCGGCCGCGACATCAATCAGCAACGCTGAGGGCTCAGATAGAGCTCCATCAAACGGCCCCTCAGCCGCACGGTATTGGAGACGAAGAGCATATTTCGCACCCCGCTTTTGAACCCGATCCTGGCCGCATTCACGGCCACCACCCTCAGCCTGGCGAGTGTCCCCGCCATGGCTGGGGGGATCACCCTGTCCCGGGCAATGAAAACCGCAACGCTCGGGACCGGCGGCATCGACATGGTGGTCTTCTACATCATGCACGAGCGGCATTTGGAGGTGGTGGCGACCTATGCCATCCCCGCCATCCTCGGCGCTGCGGCCCGGCTGCGTCTCGAGATGCTCGACGGCGACAGCGTGGCCTTCAGCGTGCCCGGAGCCGGCGAGGTGACCTATGGCTTTGCCCGCGACGGCGAGGCGATCCACGTGTCCGCCCAGCCAGCCGAGCCCGCCGACACAGCGGACCAGCCCATGGCCGCGAATATCCACTGAGCGCGTTTCAGGAAAGCCACGATTATACAGGTATTTGTCTGGCAGTTCCTCTACCGGGCGGAGCTGCCGCTGCGACGCCGGCGCACCAACCGCCACTGATCGTCCGCCCTGTATAGATCCGGGCGGGCACGCTCAGAGGTTGTCGAGCTGCACCATGCCGAGCGTGTGATACCCGCTATCGACGAACAGCACCTCGCCCGTCGTGCCGCGGCCGAGGTCCGAGAGCAGATAGATCGCCGCCCCGCCCACATCTTCGAGGCTGGCGTTCTGGAGCATTGGCGCGTTCTCGGCACAGACCTTGTAGACCTTGCGCGCGCCCCCGATCGCCGAGCCCGCCAGGGTCCGCATAGGCCCCGGGCTGATCGCGTTCACCCGGATCCCTTGTGGGCCGTAATCGTTGGCGAGATAGCGCACCGAGGCCTCGAGCGCCGCCTTCGCCACGCCCATCACATTGTAATTCGGCATGACCCGCTGGGCGCCGAGATAGCTCATGGTCACCAGCGACCCGCCCTCGGGCATCAGCGCCGCCGCCCGCCGCGCGATATCGGTGAACGAGTAGCAGGAGATGTCCATCGTGCGCAGGAAGTTCTCGCGCGTCGTGTCACCATAGCGCCCGGTCAGCTCGGCCTTGTCGGAATAGGCGACCGCGTGCACCACGAAATCGAGCCGCCCCCAAGCGCCCACAATCCGGTCGCAGACCGCGTCCAGCGAGGCCGGGTCGGTCACATCCGCCGGCATCACCAGCTCGGCCCCGACCGAGGCCGCGAGCGGACGCACCCGTTTCTCGAACGCCTCGCCCTGGAAGGTGAAGGCCAGTTCCGCCCCTTGGTCGTGCAGCGCCTTGGCACAGCCCCAGGCGATCGAGTGGTCATTGGCAACGCCGAGGATCAGGCCCCGCTTGCCCTCCATCAAACCTGCCATGATCTCACCCGTGATAGCGGCTGAGGGCGAGGGTCGCGTTGGTGCCGCCAAAGCCGAAGCTGTTCGAGAGGACGGTGTCGAGCCCGGCCGCATCCACGCGCGTCGTCACCGGCGGGGTCTCGGCGAAGTCGGGGTCGAGGCTCGTCACATTGGCGCTGGCCGCAATGAAGTCGCCCTCGAGCATCAGCAGGCAATAGATCGCCTCTTGCACCCCCGTGGCGCCCAGGCTGTGGCCCGTCAGCGATTTGGTCGAGCTGAACTGCGGCATGTCCGCCCCGAAGACATGGCGCATGGCGGCAACCTCACGCGTGTCGCCGACCGGGGTCGAGGTGCCGTGGGTGTTGATATAGCCCACGTTCCGCTCACCCAGCGTGGCCATGGCCAGCTTCATGCAGCGCTCGGCCCCCTCGCCCGAGGGCGCCACCATGTCGAACCCGTCGGAATTGGCGCCATAGCCAGTGATCTCGGCATAGATCTTGGCACCGCGGGCCTTGGCGCGCTCGAGCTCCTCCAGCACCACCACGCCCGCGCCGCCGGCGATCACGAAGCCGTCGCGGTCGGCGTCATAGGCCCGGCTCGCGGTCTGGGGGGCGTCGTTGTATTTGGTCGACATCGCACCCATGGCGTCGAAAAGGCAGGAGAGCGTCCAGTCCAGCTCCTCGCCCCCGCCGGCAAAGACCACGTCCTGCTTGCCCCACTGGATCTGCTCGGCCGCCGCCCCGATGCAATGGGCCGAGGTCGAGCAGGCCGAGGTGATCGAATAGTTCACACCGCGGATCTTGAAGGGCGTGGCCAGCGTCGCCGAATTGGTCGAGCTCATGGCCTTGGGCACCGCAAAGGGCCCGATGCGCTTGGTGGCGCCGGTCTTCTGCACGACCTCATGCGAGGCGAACAGCGCCTTGGTCGACGGCCCGCCCGAGCCCATGACCAGGCCCGTGCGCTCATGGCTGACCTCGGCCTCCGAGAGCCCGGCATCCGAGATCGCCTGGGCCATGGCGATATAGTTCCAGGCCGCGCCCTCGCCCATAAAGCGGCGCACGCGCTTGTCCACCTGGCCCTCGATGTCGACACTGGGCGCGCCGTGCACATGGCACTTGAACCCACGCTCGGCATAGTCGGGGGCAAAGACGATGCCCGAGCGTCCCTCGCGCAGCGAAGCCGTGACCTCCTGCGCGGTCGATCCGATCGACGAGACGATGCCGAGCCCCGTCACCACAACGCGTCGCATATGTCTTGTCTCCTCACTCGGGATCCGGGACCACCGCGGGGCGCCGCCGATCCGCTGGCCCTCAGGCCGGTGCCGGATCAGAGAACAGCCCGACCCGCATATCCTTGGTCGTGTAGATCACCTCGTCGTCCAGCGCCATGGTGCCGTCGGCGATGCCCATTTTGAGCTTGCGATCAATGACCCTCTTCAAATCCACCGTATAGCGCACGAGCTTGGCGGTGGGGGTCACCATGCCGGTGAACTTGACTTCGCCGACCCCCAGCGCGCGGCCGCGCCCGGGCATGCCGAGCCAGCCGAGGAAGAACCCGGTCAGCTGCCACAGCGCGTCGAGCCCGAGACAGCCGGGCATCACCGGATCGCCGGGAAAGTGACACTCAAAGAACCACAGATCGGGTTTGAGCTCGAGCTCGGCCACCGCCTCGCCCTTGCCCGCCGAGCCGCCATCGGCGGTGATTGATGTGATGCGGTCGAACATCAGCATCGGTGGCGCCGGAAGCTGTGCGTTGCCGGGCCCGAACAGCTCACCGCGGGCACAGCGCAACAACGCCTCATAATCGAAGCTGCCAGCGCGATCCGTCATCCTGCTCCCCAGTTGCCGCGGCGACACATGGCGCCTGCGTAGCACCGGCTCGAAAGGCGCACAAGAACCCCTCGGCAACGCGAGTGGCGCCTGTGGCGAGATCCACGCCCCTGAAAACGGGCCCATTGGGAATGTTTTGGCGTTTCGGCGCCAGTGCGCTAGGGTAGACGTTGTGCGCCATGCGCGCTAGGACCCAGCAGGAAACAGCACGAGCTCGATGCATGAGTGAGACAGCCATTTCTTTGAAGCGTGCGGCGGCATGGCTCGACCGGGCCAATCTGCGTCCGACGCGCCAGCGCCTGCTGCTGGCCGGCCTGCTGGTCGGGGACGGCCAAAACCGTCACGTCACGGCCGAGATCCTGTTCGACGCGGCGCAAAAGGCTGGCACTCCGGTGTCGCTTGCCACCGTCTATAACACGTTGAAATGCTTTACTGAGGCCGGGCTGCTGGCCGAGGTCGTGGTGGATGGGGCGCGCAGCCATTTCGATACGGACACCTCCGATCACGCCCATTTCTATTGGGAGGACGGCGGGTATCTGACCGATGCGCCCGATGGCTCGGTCCAGTTCGATCGCCTGCCCGACGCCCCCGAGGGGGCCGAGATTTCGAAGATCGACATCGTCATCCGCCTGCGCCCGAAAGGGGCCGACTGACCGCCACGGGCAGCCGAGACGCGCGGGACCAGCGGACGGCGGACCCTGGTGTTGGCCGGCAAATCGCCCGGCGCGGAGATGCCAGAAGGCTCGAAACGACACTGCGGCCCCGTGGCACACCGTCACGGGGCGCCTCAACGGGCCACACTCGCAGGGGCTGCGGCCCTGAAGGATCTGATGCGCGTCATGGGCGAGAACAGGGACATGCGGCCCGAGGCTGGCCGGGCCTATGACGATCTCCTGGCCGGCAGCCTCTTTATGGGACGCACCAATCGGCTGGACGAGCTGTTCTATGCCGAACGCGCGCGCCCGCCGCTGGTGATCTGGGATCCCAACCGCATCGATCTGCAGGATGCCGAGTTCGAGGCCTTTGTCGAGCAGGTCAACCGCCTGCCCACGGTGCGTGGCCTGCCGCTGGCCAGCGCGTTCGATCCCGCGCGGTTCATGTCCCGAGAATGGCTGATGCTGCTCGAGTCGATCGGGTTCGGCGGGGATTTCCGCTATCTCTTCTATGGCTCGGGCGTGGCGGAGTATTATGGCCGCTCGCTGACGGGCCGGCGTACCTCGGCGATCGGGGGGCATATCAGCCGCTTTTTCATCGCCCTCTACCGCGCCGCGATGCACCGCCGCCAGCGGGTGCTGAGCGAACACGAGCCCCCGAGCCATGTCTTTGTGCGGATCTGGCGCCGCCTGATTGTGCCGCTGGTGGATGACACGGGCTTTGTGACCCATTTCGCCGTGCTGAACATCCCCGAGAACCATTTGCGCAGCGGCCTTGAGGTCGTGCCCTTCCCCTGCATCGTCGCTGATCGCGCGCGGATGGTGCGCTTTGCCAATGCCGAGGCGCGCCGTCTGGCTGCGCCGACCCGGGTCTGGGAGTATGGCGAGCCGCTGGCGGCGCTGCTTGGCCAGGATCTGGTGCTGCCCGATGAGCCCGAAGCGCTGCTGGGCCCGCCCTCCAATCCGCTCCAAACCCGGGTCAGCTTGGATCTGCCCGGACGGCCGGGCACCCCATGCCAGGTGCATGTGGGGGCGGCACGCTATCGCAACGAGGCGATCTTTGTGCTGACCATCCTGCCGCCCATTGAGTGACGGGTCAGTCGCCAAAGACCTCTGTCGCCATGACCCCCCAGATCGCCGTCTTGGGGACCCAGCCGGCATAGCCCCCAGTCTCAATCCGGCACCAGTCGGGCGCACAGGCCTCAAGCCGAGCCACAACGCCCTCACCCGCACAGGCCACCGCGCCCGCGGGCAGCGCAGTGAGCGTATCGCAGGGGCGCGCGAGCCCCGCCCCGCCGGGCTCGCGCTGCAACAGCACGCCCGGCAAGGTCACCAGCACAGTCCGCCGCCCGCTGATCAGCGCGTGATAGACCCAGCCGTCCTCGCCTTCATGGTCGCGGATCCGGCGCCAGCTGGCATATTCGTCGATCACCCGCACCGGCAGCCCGTCACGGCGGAACACCCAATCGATCCGGTAGTCGAGCCCAGGACCGCGGCGCACATTGATCTCGGAGGCGTTCAGCGACACATAGCGCGGCATCGGCAGCTTGGTAACCGGTCCGAGGCCCTCCTCGGCCGCCGCCGGTCCGGCCAGCCCGGCCGCCACCAGGGCGAGGCCAATGGCCGCCCTCATGGCCAACCGCCGCACCCATCTGCGCCGCGCCTCGCTCATATGCCCTGCCCAATCCGCGGGCGGCAATTTTCTTTCGCCGCTCCGCAATTCCCTCTTTTCGCAACCGCGTCCGACTTCTATCACGGGGGCTGGCCGTGCAGAAAGGACTTTGCCCCGATGATGAGAGAGCGTCCGCAGGTCGTTGTCACCCGGCGCCTGCCGGAACCCGTCGAGGCCCGGCTGCAGGAGCTGTTCGAGGTTCGCCTCAACACCGAGGACCGTCCCATGGGCCAAGGCGCCCTGGCCGAAGCGGCGCGCAGCTGCGATGTGCTGGTCCCGACCCTGACGGATCGCATCGACCAAGGCGTGCTGGCCTCAGCCGGCCCGCGGCTAAAGCTGATCGCGAACTACGGCGCCGGGGTGGACCATATCGACATCGAGACCGCGCGCACCCGGGGCATCTTGGTCTCGAACACCCCTGGCGTGCTGACCGAGGACACCGCCGACATGACCATGGCGCTGATCCTGGCGGTGCCGCGGCGCATGGCCGAGGGCGAGCGTCTGATGCAGGAGGGCCTCTGGTCGGGCTGGAGCCCCACCGCCATTTGCGGCCACCGGATCTGGGGCAAGCGGCTCGGCATCCTTGGCATGGGGCGCATCGGCCAGGCGGTGGCGCGGCGGGCCCGCGCTTTCGGTCTGCAGGTGCACTATCACAATCGCCGCCGGCTCCATGCCGAGATCGAGGGCGCGCTCGACGCTACCTATTGGGAGAGCTTCGACCAGATGCTCACCCGCATGGACATCCTCTCGATCAACTGCCCGCACACGCCGGCGACCTATCACCTATTGTCGGCGCGGCGGCTGGCTCTGCTGAAGCCCACGGCCTTTATCGTGAACACCGCCCGCGGCGAGGTGATCGACGAGAACGCCCTGATCCGCATGCTCAAGCGCGGTGAGCTGGCGGGCGCGGGCCTCGATGTCTATGAGGGCGCGCCGGAGGTGAACCGGGAACTGCTCGGCCTCTCGAACGTGGTGCTGCTGCCGCATATGGGTTCGGCGACCCAGGAGGGCCGCCTCGAGATGGGCGAGAAGGTCATCATCAACATCAAGACCTTTGTCGACGGCCACCGCCCGCCGGACCAAGTCCTGCCGTCGATGCTCTGAGGCCGCAGCGCCGATGCCCCCCGAGCCCAAGCGCGAGATCCTGATCGGCACGCCCACGGCGGACGGGATCGTGACCACCGGCTATGCCGAGAGCCTTCTGGCAGCCGCACGGGCGATCAGCCGGGCGGGGCATCTGCATCGCTATGTGACGCTGGATTTCTTCGATGTGGCGGTGGCGCGCAACCACATCCTGCACATGGCGCTGGCGGTGCCCGAGATCAGCCATGTGCTGTTCATCGACAACGACATGTGCATCGCCCAGTCGGTGTTCGAGGCGCTGATAGCGGCCGACAAGCCGATGATCGGCGGGATCTACACGCGCCGCAAGATCGACCTCGAAGCCTATGCCGCCGCCCGGGCCGAGGGCCATGCGCCGGAGGTGGCCCGCGCGCTGGCCAGCCCGTTTATCCTGCGCCTGATCGGGCGGTCTCGGCTGACGGTGGAGAAGGGGCTGGCCGAGGTCGACGGCGTGGGGTTTGGCGCAGCTCTGGTCTCGACCACGCTTCTGCGGCAGATGGCCGCGAGCGGGGAGATCCCGCAGACCGCAGGGCTCGAGGCGGCGGGCCTCAAACCCGGCACTCAGATCTGGGATTTCTGCGCGCCGGTCACGGCGGCCAATGGCGAGCCGCTGTCCGAGGACTTCTCGTTCTGTGCGCGCGCGAACGCGGCGGTGCCCAAGGCGGTCTGGGGCCTCGCCTGCCCCGGCATCGAGCATATCGGTCAATTCAGCTATGGCGCCGATTTCGGAGACCGGTTGCGGGCGATGAACAAGGCGGCCCGGGCGCAGGCCGAGGCGGGCAAGCCCTAGCCGAGCTGGGCACGCAAGCGCTCGAGAAACCGCAGCGAGGGCGTCTCGACCCGCAGCCGGGTCCGCTTGCCATCAAAGCTCAGATGGATCATGGCCATCGCCTCACGGCTCTCACCGGGATAGACGCCGATCAGAGCATAGGCGCTCTCGACCTCACCGCCATAGCGGTCCAGCACATCCGCGGGATCGTCCTGGGTGTCATACTTATAGGTCACCTGGTCAATCATCACGCTGGCGCGGCGGATCTCGCAGCTGACCTTGGTGACCCCGATCGGGGCCGCCGCCTCGGTGATGGCCGAAAACAGCACGTCGAGCCCGAGCTTGCCCGTTGTCGACGTGCTCCACTCGGCCTCCATCGCGCCGATCCGTTACTTGCAGCGCGTCTGGGCGCTCTCGAGTGCGGCGGTGAAGCCGAGCAGCGAGAAGGTGTCGATCGTGGTGGTGCCGCGGGCCGAGAGCCCCTCGACCACCGCATCGACCCCCTTGCGGAAGGCCGAAACGGCCTTGGCGTCCTCGTCAGGACCGCGCAGCCAAGCGTTTTCACCGCTGGTGAACATCGCCATCTTGGTGCTGCCGATGCGGGCCTCGACCTCAGTGCCTTTCTTGAAGGGATAGCCCGAGATGAACGAGACCTCCTGGGCCACGCTGTCCGAGGGCCTGATCGCCACCATCAAAAAGATATCGCCGCGGTTCACGGCCACCTGCTTGCCGCCCCTCAGCGCTACTGATTTGGTGGGCCGCGAGACGATCCAGCAGATCTGCGCGCCCTCCCGCTCGACCTGGAAGATCGACCAGTCGCGTTTCACGTCAACGCGGTTCTGGGTCTGCGCCACAGCGCTCATGGAACCCAGCGCGGCCAGCAGCAGAAAGGCCAACCGGAGAAAATGCGTCATGCTCGCCTCATCCAACCTGCCCCTGCGCCCGTTCACCGGCCTTGAAGGGGGCGTGTCTTTGCCTCACACTCCAAACGCAACATAGCGCAGGACCGACCGGGATGGCCAGCCCGGCGACGCGCTTGGATGCCGGTTTGAGGCCCGTCTTGGCAGCGGGTCGCCCGGATGCGGATGGGGCTGGATGCCGTCGCCGACCCAGGACCAGGATATCAGGAACAGCGGAGCCGGGGCCGATGGCACGGGACCGAGCGACGAGGCACTGCTGGTTGCGGTTGGCCAACGCCGCGACAAAGCGGCCTTTGTCCAGCTGTTCGAGCGCTATGCCGGCCGGGTGAAGGCCTATCTGCTGCGCGGCGGGACCGCTCCGGGGATTGCCGAGGACGCTGCCCAGGAGGTGATGCTGGCGCTCTGGCGCCGCGCCGAGATCTTCGACCCCGAGCGCGCCAGCGCCGCCACCTGGATTTTCACGATCGCGCGCAACAAGCGGATCGATCTGTTGCGGCGCGAGAACCGCGGCCTGCCCGAGCCCGACGATCCGCTGATGGATCCGGGCAATGAGGAAGGGGCCGAGCGCCGCTTCAGCGCCGCCGAGCGCGACGCCCTGGTGCGCGGGGCCATCGCCGAGCTTGGCGAGGATCAGCGCATGGTGGTCCGGCTCTCGTTCTTCTCGGAGAAGAGCCATGCCGAGATCGCGGCCGAGCTCGGCCTGCCGCTCGGCACCGTGAAGTCGCGGCTGCGGCTGGCCTTCCAACGCCTGCGCGGGGCGCTTGGCAATGATTTCTGGACCGAGCTGATCGATGACTGACGCCGGGCGGGCCGCGCCTGGTGCGCCCGTTACACCTACGGGGTCCGGTTTGGCCAAGCCTGCAAACTCTGTCCTGGTTGGGCGCTGGCGCGGAGCGTTTCTGGAAGGCGCGCATGGGGGCGCCGCCCTCATCGCCTCGCCACCGGGGTCGAGGCCGCTCGGGGCCGGATCGAGCGCCCGGTTCTGCCGCGCTGGACCTGCAAGATGCGCCAGGCCCTGCCGCTGGTCGAGAGTGGGGCGGGGCCGATCGGGCCGATCTCGGCCCACGCGAGCTGGCGCTGGCCTGCGCCTCGCACAGCGGCACGCCTGAGCATACCGAGACGATCGGGGCTTGGCTGGCAGCGCTTGGGCGCGGTCCCGAGGCGCTCAATTGTGGCACGCACCCGCCGCTCGGTCGCCGGGCGCGAGCGGCCTTGCAAGCGGCAGGCGCAGCCCCGTGCAGCCCCGTCGCCCCCTCCCTCACCAACGCTCGGGCAAACACAAAGGGTTCCTGACCTTGGCCCGCGATATGGGCGCGACGCTTGACTGTCTCGCCCCTGCCCACCCAGTTCAACGCCAGATCCACGCGGCCATCGAGGCGCTTTGCGATGAGCCGACCGCGGCCACGGTCGTCGATGTCTGCTCGGTGCCGAACCATGCGGTGTCGCTGGCGGCTTTAGCACGGGCCATGGCGTGCTATGCTCGGCCAGAGGCCGCGCTGGCCGGGCGCCGCGCCGCAGCGGCCCGGCGGCTGACCGAGGCGATGATCGCGCAGCCGATCCTGATCGGCGGGCCGGAACAGACCGCGACCCGGCCGACCCGGGCCATAGCCGGCCGCGGCGCCGCAAAATCCGGCGCCGACGGCGTGTTCGTGGCGATCCTGCCGCAGGCGGACCTGGGTATCACGCTGAAGATCGACGACGGGGCCGCGGCCGAGGCGCTGATCGCCCGTCTTCTGGTCCGCGCAGGCGTGCTCGACGCCGCGCACCCGGTGCAAAGCGCGCTGGCGGCGTGCCCGCTGCTCACCTCCCGCGGGGCGGTCTGTGGGGAGATCCGGCCGGTGCTCGCCCCGGCCCAAGCTCAGCCCTCGGGCTCACTCGCCCGCATCAGGCGGTACTCGCGCCAGATGACATAGAGCCCGGCCGCGATGATCATCAGAACGCCCAGCAAGGCCGCGGTATCCACCGGCTCGTCGAACACCACAAAGCCGACGCCGATGCCAAAGACCATCTGCAGATAGACCAGCGGCTGGATGCGGTAGGCCTCGGTGGCATCGAGCGCCCGGATCAAAAAGTAATGCCCGGTCATCGCCGTGATCGACAGGACCAAGAGCCAGCCCCAATCGGCCCAGGCCATGGAGGTCCAGAAGAACGGCCCGATCAGCGTGATCGCTGCGGCCCCGGCGATGCCGGTGTAGAAGAACGAGGCGCGCGAATGCCCGTCCTCGCGGTTGGCAAGCCGGGTCAGCACGCCGTAGACCGAGAACATCACGGCCCCGAGCACGGCAACCGCCGCCTCGAGCTGGAAGACCGCCCCGCCCGGGCGCACGATCACCAGCACTCCGGCAAAGCCCACCCCCACGGCGGCCAAGCGACGCCAGCCCACCCGCTCGCCCAGGATCGGGATCGCCAGCAGCGTGACGATCAGCGGATGCAGCGCAAAGATCGACTGGGTGGCGGCGAGCCCGATCAGCCCCATGCTGCTGACGATCGCCAGGATCTGGAGCACCAGCAGCACACCGCGAAACGCCTGCAGCACCGGGCGCTTGGTGCGGGCCGCGCCGCTCACCCCCCCGGGCATGCGGCTGGCCACCGCCAAGACGAATAGGGCAAAGAACCAGTACCGGATCATCACAAAGAAGGGCACGGGATAGGTGTTGGCCAAATGGGTCGAGATACCGTCCTGCAGCGCAAACAGGGTGACCGCCGCCAGGGCATAGCGCACGCCTGCCCCGGAGCGGGCCCCGCTCATGCGTCGGGCTCGGCGTCGGGCTGGGCGTCGGTGCCGCCCATACTGCGGTCGCGGGCCTCGAGGGCGTCCAGTTCCGCCAGGATCTCGGCCCGGTGCTGGTCGAGCGCGGGGGCTGCGCGCTCGGTCACAAGCTCGGCGCCCGACATGCGGATCGGTGTCCGCAGGCCGGGCACACCCTCAGGGGCGATGCGCAGGCCGCGCGCCCGGATCTGCGGATCGGCCATCACATCGTCGAGCCGGTTGATCGGACCGGCCGGCACGCCCACCGCGTTGAGCGCCGTCAAAAGCGCATCGCGCGGCCACGCGGCAATGGCCTCGGCCAAGGCCGGCACCAACGTCTCGCGCGCCGCCACCCGGTCTGCGTTGGTGGCATGGCCCGGGTCGCTTGCGAGATCCGCGCGCCCGAGCACCTGGCAAAGCCGCTCAAACTGGCGGTTGTTGCCGACCGCGACGATCAAGTGCCCATCGGCGACCGCAAAGACCTGATAGGGCACGATGTTCGGGTGCGCATTGCCCAGCCGTTCGGGCGCCACGCCGGTCGCCAGATAGTTCATCGCCTGGTTGGCGAGCACGCCGGTCATGGCATCGAGCAGCGCCATGTCGATGTGCTGGCCGCGGCCGCTGCGGTGACGTTGTGCCAGCGCCGCCTGGATTGCGATCACCCCATAGAGCCCTGTGAAGATGTCAGCGAAGGCGACGCCGATCTTTTGCGGCTCGCCATCGGCCGCACCGGTCAACGACATGATGCCCGACATGCCTTGGATCAGAAAATCATAGCCGGCGCGATGGGCATAAGGCCCGTCCTGGCCGAACCCTGTGACCGAGCAAACGATGAGCCTAGGATTTTGCGCCATCAGGCTCGCCGGATCGAGCCGGTGTTTGACCAGCCCGCCGACCTTGTAGTTCTCGATCACCACATCGGCCTGGGCGGCGAGGCGCCGGACCAAGGAGCGGCCCTCGGGCGTGGTGAAATCCGCGGTGATGGCGCGCTTGCCGCGGTTGGCGCTGTGAAAATAGGCGGCCGTGCGGTCAATCTGTCCAGTGTGTCCGGCGATTGGGCGCTCGATGAAGGGCGGACCCCAGCCGCGGGTGTCGTCGCCACCCGGCGCCTCGATCTTGATCACGTCTGCCCCGAGATCCGCCAGGGTCTGGCCGATCCAAGGCCCCGCAAGTATGCGCGCAAGATCAACGACACGGAGACCGGCAAGGGGAGAGGACATGGCACCAGACCGCCTGAAGGGTGAGATCCGACAAAACCGCGGCGCTGCGCTGTGGTCAAGGGCGGTCTGGGCGGATTGGCCAGGTTGACCA
Source organism: Pseudomonadota bacterium (assembly GCA_039187815.1). GTDB lineage: Bacteria > Pseudomonadota > Alphaproteobacteria > Rhodobacterales > Rhodobacteraceae > Thermohalobaculum. The sequence continues at coordinate 17,542 of JBCCZI010000025.1, forward strand.
CACGCAATGCGTGACCGGACCGAATGCGCCAAGCCGGGGCATCGAGCCCCGTCCCGTCGCGGCGGCTCTGTCGCCTGGTGCCTCCGACAAACGCCTCTTCCAATGCCAGCGCCGCCGCTGCGCTCGGTTGCCGAGCCTATCGCCGAGTCCACCAAGGGGCCGCGGCTTGCCGCGCGCGCGGCGGGGGCTCGATGCCCGCGCCGCGCGTCCCGGTCTCAAAAGAACGCCTGCAAGCCAGTCTGGGCGCGCCCGAGGATCAGCGCATGGATGTCATGCGTCCCCTCATAGGTGTTCACGGTCTCAAGGTTGATCATGTGGCGCATCACTGGGAAATCGCCCGAGATCCCGTTGCCGCCGTGCATGTCGCGCGCCATCCGGGCGATGTCCAAGGCCTTGCCGCAGTTGTTGCGCTTGACGATTGAGATCGCCTCTGGCGCCAGCTGGTCGGCCTCGAGCAGCCGGCCCGTCCGCAGCGCGCCCTGCAGCCCAAGCGCGATCTCGGTCTGCATCTCGGCGAGTTTGCGCTGGAAGAGCTGCGTCTGCGCCAGCGGGCGACCGAACTGCTTGCGATCGAGCCCGTATTGCCGCGCGGCATGCCAGCAGGCCTCGGCCGCCCCCATGGTGCCCCAGGCGATGCCATAGCGGGCGCGGTTGAGGCAGCCGAAGGGGCCCTTCAGCCCCTCGACATTCGGCAGCAACGCATCTTCGCCGACCTCGACGCCCTCCATCACGATCTCACCCGTCACGCTGGCGCGCAGCGAGAGCTTGTTCTCGATCTTGAGCGCCGAGAGACCGGGCATCCCCTTCTCAAGCACGAAGCCCTTGATCTTACCGCCATGGGCGTCGGATTTCGCCCAGATCACGAAGACATCTGCGATCGGCGCGTTCGAGATCCACATCTTCGTGCCCGAGATCCGGTAGCCGCCCTCGGTCTTCTCGGCGCGGGTCTTCATGCCACCGGGATCCGAGCCTGCATCCGCCTCGGTCAACCCGAAGCAGCCGATCAGGCGCCCCTCGGCCAGACCCGGCAGGTATTTCTCGCGCTGCGCCTCGGTGCCGTAGGCATAGATCGGGTGCATCACCAGCGAGCTCTGCACCGACAGCATCGAGCGATAGCCGCTGTCGACCCGTTCGACCTCGCGCGCGATCAAACCATAGGCCACATAGCCTGCGCCGAGACCGCCATAGGCCTCGGGGATCGTCACCCCCAGCATGCCCTGGGCGCCCATCTCGGCAAAGATCGCCGGATCGGTGTCCTCTTTGGCGAACGCATCCCGGACGCGCGGCGCCAGGCGCTCTTCGGCATAGGCCCGGGCGCTGTCGCGGATCATCCGCTCCTCTTCGCTCAGCTGATCCTCGAGCCGGAACGGATCGGACCAGTCGAAGCGGGCCGCATCGGCCCGGGTGATCGGCGCATTGACGTTCATGGAGGCCTCCCATCGGTTTGCCCGACAATCTAGGCGGATGGGCCGGGCGCAGCAAGCCGCGCCCGCGAATAGCCGTTGCGAGGCGCCCTCGGGATCGGTACCGTTTGCGCCATGAACACGGTCGGCGAGACGGACGCGGCAGGCGCGCGCGAGGCTCTGCCCTCGGCGGCGCGGCTGGTGGCCGGTCTGGCCACCGGCGCCTTGATCGTTGGCATGGCGATCACGCTGTTCGTCTATCTGATCGCCAGCCTGACGCGGGGCGAGGCGGACAATCCGGCCCAAACGACCCTCGATGCCATGCCGACGATCTTTGGCTGTCTGCTCGGGGCGGGACTGACGCTGGGCTTTGCCGCCTCCCGAGGGCTGTTGGCGGCCGGGCTGACAGGGCCCTTGTGGTGGTCGCTGTCGGGGGGCGTGCTCGGCGCGGCCGTCGGGGTTGCGTATGCGGTGGTCGGCGGGCTGGCAATCCGCGTGCCGCTCTTGGTGACCTGCGCCCTGGTGGGGTGGGCGCTTTTGCTGATCGTTCGGCGCATCGTCGGGGTGCGCTGAAATCCAAGCGGGTGCCAGCGCGCCACAGGGTGCGCCCGGCGGCCGTCACGATGTGGAGAAATCGCCCTCGGCGCTGGACTTGGCCCCGGAAAGCGGCCAAAACCGCGCAGGGTGGACAATGACCCTCTCGGGAGGGGTGGCATGGACGATTTGAGCGGCGCGGACGCGCTTGCTGCATTGGGTGGGATGGACGGCGTCCTGGCGATGGGCGCCGATCTGGTCGACAAAGGCGGGCTGGCGATCTGGCCGATCATCGCCCTGTCGGTGTTCTCCCTGGCGATCATTCTGTGGAAACTCTGGCGCTTTCTCGCCTCGGGCATCTGGAAGCGCCAGGCGGCCGAGGCGGCGATCGACCGCTGGGCGCGTGGCGAGACCGATACGGCCATGGCGCTGCTCGGGCGCGACCGCAGCGCCTGTGCGCGGCTGGTCGAGGTGGCGCTGACCCGGGTCGGCGACCACGCGACCTCGCGCGCCGAAGCCGAGGTCGAGACCACCCGCGTCGCCAAGCGCCTGCTGGGCGAGGCGCAGACCGGGCTTCGCGGGCTCGAGGCCATCGCGACCATCGCGCCGCTGCTGGGTCTGCTCGGCACCGTGCTCGGCATGATCGCCGCCTTCCAGGCGCTCGAGACCACAGGGGCGCGGGCCGATCCGGCGGCGCTGGCGGGCGGCATCTGGGAGGCGCTGCTGACCACCGCAGCGGGCATGGCGGTGGCCATCCCCACCTCGGCCGCGCTGATCTGGTTCGAGAGCGCGATCGACAGCCTACGGCGCGATTTGGAAGACATGGCGACCCGCATCTTCAACCGGGCTCCCCGGCCCGTGCCGGCCGCCGTGGCCGAGGGACCGGGGCTCGCGAGCCAGGCGGGCTGAGCGGTGGCGGATTTCGCCTTTGGCGAGGCCCGGCGGGGACGCCGCCCCAGCCTCACGCCCATGGTCGATGTGGTCTTCCTGCTGCTGGTCTTCTTCATGTTGGCGGCCAGCACCAGCGCCGAGCGCACGCTCCCGCTGATCCCGCCAAGCCCGACCGAGGGCGTCTATGAGGGCGCGCCTCGCATCATCACCGTGACGGCCGGCGGACTGGCGCTGAACGGCGCTCCGGTGACCCTGGACGCGCTGCCGCTCGAGCTTGCCCCCCTGATGCCCGGCCCGGAGGCCGTGGTCGTGGTCCAACCCGATACCAGCGCCAGCGTGCAACAGGCGGTGGTGGTGCTCGACCGGCTCTCCGAGGCGGGCATCGCCAACATCGTGCTGGCGGAGTGAGGGGCATGGACTTCTCCGAGCCCACCGCGCGCCGCGACCGCACCAGCGTGGTGCCGATGATCAACATCGTCTTCCTGCTGCTGATCTTCTTCCTGCTCTCGGCGACCGTCCAGACCCTGGCACCCTTCGACGTCGCCCCGCCCGCCAGTCGGGCCGAGGCGCCGGTCGAGACGCCCGAGACGCTGTTCATCGCCGCCGATGGCACCATGGCCTTTGACCAGGCGCGCGGCGAGGCTGTGTTTGCCGAAATCGCCGCCACCGGGCTCAGCCGCGTGCTGGTCAGCGCCGACCGCGATCTGCCGGCCCAGCGGCTCGCCCAGATCATGGGCCAGCTCGGCGCGGCCGGCGTCACCAGCGCCCGGCTGGTCGTGGAGCGGCCCTGATGCTGCGCCGCCCGGAGTTCACCCTCTTCGTGGTCTTTGCCCTGGCGCTGCATGTGGCGGGTGTCGCCGCATTTGGCCCGGTGCTGGCCCGCGCGCCCGATGACGCCGCAGCGCGTCAGCCCAGTCTGCGCGCCGCCGACCCTGCGCTCGCCGAGCTGATCGATCTGTGGAACACGCCGCCCGAGACCGGAGAGGCCTCGGATCTGTCCGGCCCGAGCGAGGAGGCGCCGCCCCCCGACACGACCGAAGCGGCCAAGGCCGAAGCGGGCGTCGAAGCGGCCGCCGAGGTCGAGGATCTCGGCGAGTTCACCGGCCCCGGCAAAGACGCCAAACGGCCGATCTTTGCGCCCAAGCCCAAGACCAAGACCACCGCGCCCCAGCGGCTCGCCACGGTGGCCGTCGAGACGGTCGGGATCGGGTCTTTGGCGCTCAGCGCCGATACCGACGAGCCCGCGGTGCGCGCGCCGGGATCGCTGGCCGGTCCCCGGGGCGACGCGGGCGAGGGCAGCGGAGTGACCGGCATCGACGGCGGTGAGGACGCGCAGAGCCCGGGCGCGACGTTCTCGGCCCTCGGTGGCGGCGGCATCGGGGCGGCGCTGGCCCTACCCGACCGGCCCGAGGAGGAGAGCTTTGCGCCCGAGACAGCCCCCGTGCCGCCAGCCCGTCCGACGCCAGAGGCGCTCACCGCGGCCCTGGCCGCCCAGCCAAAGGATGACGATCAGCCCTCGATCGTGATCGAGGGCGCGCCGCCGCCCGAGGACGAGGACCCAGAGGCGCTTGGCGCTGTGGAGCCCATCGGCGGCGGCCTGCCCGATGCCGGCGCGCTCGGCGGCACACCGCCTCTTGGCGGAACGCCATCGCTTGGCGGGCCCACGGGGAGCCGGGCGCTCAGCGGCCCAGCTGCGGGCCCGGCTGGCCCCGGCGCGCTGCCTTCGCTGGGCGGCGGCACCGGGGGCCCCGGCACCCTGCCCTCGCTCGGCGGCGGCGCGCTGCCAGGGCCGACCGGTCTGCCTTCGACCGACGACAGCGAAGGGGTCGCTCCCCGCCCCGCCATTCAAGCACCATCTACAGACTGACGCTGCCAGGCTGGACCCGCGCTATTCCCACTCGATCGTGCCGGGAGGCTTCGAGGTGATGTCGTAGGTCACCCGATTGATCCCACGCACCTCGTTGATGATGCGGCTGGCCGTGCGGCCCAGAAAATCGTGCGCAAAGGGATAGTAGTCGGCCGTCATGCCATCCAGCGAGGTCACGGCCCTGAGAGCGCAGACATAATCATAGCTCCGCCCATCGCCCATCACGCCAACGGTGCGCACCGGCAACAGCACGGCAAAGGCCTGCCAGATAGCGTCATAGAGCCCGGCGCGGCGGATCTCGTCCAGATAGATCGCATCCGCTTGCTGAAGGATGGCGATCTTCTCGGCGGTGATCTCTCCCGGGATGCGGATGGCAAGGCCCGGGCCCGGGAAGGGGTGCCGACCTACAAAGCTCTCGGCGAGGCCGAGCTCGCGCCCCAGCACGCGCACCTCGTCCTTGAAGAGCTCGCGCAGCGGCTCGACCAGCGCGAGGTTCATGCGATCCGGCAGCCCGCCCACATTGTGGTGGCTCTTGATCGTCACCGAGGGCCCGCCGGTGACCGAAACCGACTCGATCACGTCCGGATAGAGCGTGCCTTGGGCCAGGAACTGCGCATCGATACCGCGGGCGTGCTCTTCGAAGACGTCGATGAAGAGCTTGCCTATGGTCTTGCGCTTGTGCTCGGGGTCGGTGACGCCCGCCAATGCGCCGAGAAAGCGCGCGCTCTCATCCGCATGCACGAGCGGGATGTTGTAGTGGTCGCGAAAGAGCGCCACGACCTCCTCCGCCTCGCGCGCGCGCAGCAGGCCATGGTCGACAAAGACGCATGTCAGCCGGTCGCCGATCGCCTCGTGCAGAAGCACCGCGGTAACCGAGCTGTCGACCCCGCCCGAGAGACCGCAGATTACCCGCCCCTCGCCCACCTCGGCGCGGATCTTGGCGATTGCCTCCTCGCGATAGGCGGCCATGGACCAGTCGCCCGACATCCCCGCGATGCGCTGGACGAAATTGCGGAGCAGAGCCGCCCCCTTGGGCGTGTGCACGACCTCCGGGTGGAACATGACGCCGTAGAAGCGCCGCGCCGGGTCGCCCAGCACGGCGAACGGCGCGTTGGGCGAGGCTCCCTCGACTGCAAAGCCGGGCGGGAGGGCGGTGACCCGGTCGCCATGGGACATCCAGACCTCGACCGGCTCGCCCGGCTCGGCCACGCCCTCGAACAGCGCCGAGGGGCGGTCGAGCACCACCTCGGCGCGCCCGAACTCGCGGTGGTGCCCGCCCTCGGCCCGCCCGCCGAGTTGGTGCACCATCACCATCTGGCCATAGCAGATGCCAAGCACGGGGATCGATTGTTCAAACACCGCCGGGTCCGCGCGGGGGCTGCCCTCATCTTCGACCGAGCACGGCCCGCCCGAGAGGATGATCGCCCGCGGCCGGCGGTCGGCCAACCAGGCGGCGTCGATCCGGTCAAAGGGGTGGATCTCGCAATAGACCCCGGCCTCGCGCAGGCGTCGGGCGATCAGCTGCGTCACCTGGCTGCCGAAATCGAGAATCAGGCAAAGCTCGTGGCTGGCGGATGGCTCTACGGGGGCGGAGGGCATGGGCGGTCTCGCTTGGCGTGAGGGGCAACGGGAACCCCTGCCCCTCTAGCGCGTCGCGCCCGGCCTGTCACGGGGTGGGGGCGGGCATGCCGGCGCGCCTCGATCTGGCTGCGTCACAAAATGTCGCAACTGAACCGCGGAGGGGCGAAAATCACACCGAAGGCCCGGCGCGAACAGGTCATGTGGAGAGATGGCGTCGGGCCGGTCCCGCGCCGCCCAGCTTGGAACGGGAGAGCGCCATGACCGAGGCAGAGGCCGCCGCAGCGGGAAGCGGGCGCAGGCGATCGCGGGGCGGCGGCGGGGCCGCACGGCGGGCCGAACGCACGGCGACGCGCCATGAGGTCGCCCGATTCATCACCCGGCGTATCCCGGATTTCGAGGTGCTGGACGCCGAGGCGCTGGAGATCATTGAGGCCAATGCCGAGACGGTGCTCGAGGAGATCGGCGTCGCCTTTCCCGAGAACCCCGGCGCGCTCGCCCGGTGGCACGAGGCCGGGGCCGAGATCGATGGCGAGCGGGTGCGCCTGCCCCGCGGGCTGGCCCGGCAGCTCTGCTCGACGGCGCCCTCGCTGTTCACGCAGACCGCGCGCAACCCCGACCGCGCGGTGGAGATCGGCGGGCGCAATCTGGTGCTGGCCCCGGTCTATGGCCCGCCCTTTGTGCGCAGCCTCGAGGAAGGCCGACGCTATGCGACCATGGCCGATTTCCGTGATTTCGTGAAAGTCGTCTACCAGTCGAAATGGCTGCACCACTCGGGCGGGACCTTATGCGAGCCGACGGATGTGGCGGTGAACAAGCGCCATCTGGACATGCTGCTGGCGCATATGACGCTGTCGGACAAGCCGTTCATGGGCTCGGTCACCGATCCCAAACGGGCCGAGGATTCGGTCGCCATGTCCGAGATCCTGTTCGGCGGCACCTTGCCCGAGCCGCCGGTGATGACCTCGCTGATCAACATCAACTCCCCGCTGACCTTCGACAATGTGATGATGGGGGCGCTCGAGGTCTATGCGGCGGCGGGGCAGGCCTGCATCGTCTCGCCCTTCATCGTGGGCGGGGCCATGGCGCCCGTGACGGTGGCAGGCACATTGACGCAGGTTTTGGCCGAGGCCATGGCCGGGGTCGCCTATAGCCAGCTCGTGCGCCCGGGCGCGCCGGTGATCTTTGGGGCGTTCGTCACCTCGATCGACATGAACTCTGGCGCACCGACCATGGGCACGCCCGAGGCGTCGAAGATCCTCTATGGCGCGGGGCAGCTGGCGCGGCGGCTCGGGCTGCCGTTCCGCTCGGGCGGGGCGCTTTGCACCTCAAAGCTGCCGGATGCCCAGGCGGCCTACGAGACGGCGAACACGCTGAACGCTGCGCTGTTGGGCGGTGTAAACTTCATGCTGCACTCGGCCGGCTGGCTCGAGGGCGGGCTGGTCGCCAGCCTCGAGAAACTGGTGCTGGATGCAGATCAGCTGGGCGTGCTGCACAGCCTGGCCGCCGGGGTCGAGATGGACGCCAATGGCCAGGGCCTCGATGCGATCCGCGAGGTCGGGCCGGGCGGGCATTACCTCGGCTGCGCCCATACCCAGGCGAACTTCAAGACGGCGTTCTGGCGGACCGAGGTGCTGGACTACAAACCCTTCGAGACCTGGGCGGAAGAGGGCGGTTCGGACTCGGTTGCGCTCGCCTCGGCGCGGGTCAAACGGCTGCTTGGCGAGTATCAGCAGCCGACGCTCGATCCCGGCATTGCCGAGGGACTTCAGGCGTTTGTCGACCGGCGCAAGGCGGAGGAGCCCGACGCCTTCGGCTAGAGCGTCGGCTCAGCCCGCCGCGGCGGCTTCGGCCAGCAGCGCCGACAGGATCTGCACATGGCGGCCCGGGCGATACTCGGGCGCCCGGCGGCGCCGCTCATCCTCACAGCGCGCCTCGGCCTGGGCCAGGCGGGGTAGGATCTGCGCCTCGGGCCGGGCCAACAGACCGGGGATCGCGCCCGGCAGATCGCGCTCGCGCCGGTAGAGCCGCGCACCCAGATGGGCGGTGCGGGCCAGCAGCCCCGGGCGGCTGAGGGGGAAAATATCACCGGTCATCGGGGTGGTCATCATATCGGTGGTCATGGGGCTCGACTCCTTTGCTCGCCTCGCCCCAAGTCTTGGCGTGCCCGGCCCCGCGTTGCGTTACATCCGCACCAACCGCACGGTTACAAAACATTAACCCAAATTAACAAAGAGTAAAGAAATCCATTTATCCCCCGGTTAACCAACTGTTAGATAATGGCACATACCAATCATTTTGGATAAACTCTAATCAAAAAGGGCAAATCTGTGACCAATACCGTGAATACATTTGAGCTGTGTACGGATCGCGTTCGTTCGGTCTTTCCGGAGGCGCCGGCCGGTACGGTCGCCCGTGACACCGCCCTCTATCTCGCTCACACCGAACAGGGTGAGAGCATCCGTGCGCTGGCCAGTGCCGTGGGCAGCCATCCCTCCACCGTGATGCGCGCCGTGCGGCGGGTCGAGGACCGCCGCGACGATCCGCTGTTCGATCGCCTGCTCGATCCGCTGCAAGACCGCACGCCGGCTCATGTCGCGCGCGCCGCAGCGCCCGAGCCCGCTCGGGCCGAGCCAGTCGAGGCACCTGCTGCCCTCGGACCCGCCCCGGCCGCTTGCGATGAGGCCGATCTGCGCCGCCACGCCAAGACCGCGCTCCGCCGGCTGGGGGAACCGGGCGCCTTTCTGCTGATCGCGCCTGGGACCGAGAAGGGCGGCATCTTTTGCTCAGCCAATCAGCACAGCAAGCCGATCGCCATGATCCCTGTGCGCATTGCGGTCGAGTTCGCCCGGCGCGACTGGATTCGCCTCGAGACCCGCGGCAGCGCCACCGCGCGCTATCGCCTGGGCGATCCGGGCCGCGCCGCGCTAAAGCGCATCCTGGCCGAAGATCTGGCCGCCCGCCAGCCCGCCGGCTTTGCCGAAGCCCAGGCGCCCTTCCTGGCACAGCACCGGATCGAGGGTGAGCGCATCCTGACCGACACCGCCGATGGCGCGCCGGTGCGCCTGCGCGTGAACCTGGGCGAGAGCCCGCTCGGCTGGCTTGCCAAGCGCAAGGGCCCGGACGGCACGCCCTTCCTGACCCGTGAGGAGGTGGAGGCCGGCGACCGTTTGCGCGCCGATTTCGACGCGGCCCAGATCGGCCCCTCGGTCACCCAGGACTGGAGCCGTTTCCTCGCCCCGGTCGACTGCGGCAGCGGCGGGCGCGGCGGCTCGAGCCCGGACGGCCCCACGGCCCCGCGCGAGCGGGTGACGGCGGCGCTGGCGGCGCTCGGCCCGGGTCTCTCGGACGTGGCGCTCCGGGTCTGCTGTTTTCTCGAGGGGCTCGAAGCCTGCGAGAAGCGCATGGGATGGTCCGCCCGCTCGGGCAAGGTGGTGCTGAAGATCGCGCTGCAGCGCCTGGTCGAGCATTATGGCCTGGCCCAATCGGTCCGGGACAAGCGGGGTGCTTGACGGCTGGGCGGCGGGCCGGGCAGCGTCGGCCCATGACCGCCCGGCTCATCGAGACGCTCGACGATGTGGAGGAAGGCTGTGCCTGGCTCGCCGCCCATGAGCCGCGCTTTGCCGCCGCCTATGCGCTGACCGGCACGCCGCCGCTGCGCCGGAGCCCACCGGGGTTTGCCACGCTGCTCAAGGCGATCTGCTCGCAACAGCTCTCGGTGGCCTCGGCGGCCGCCGTCTGGCGCCGCTTGGAGGAGGCGGGCGCCACCGAGGCCGATGCGGTTCTGGCCCTCGACGACACCGAGCTCCTTGGCTGCGGCCTCTCGCGGCCCAAGCTGGGCTATGCCCGGGCCCTGGCAGAGGCGCGCCTCGATTATGCGGCGCTCGCCGAGATGCCCGAGGACGAGGCCGTGGCCACACTGACCGCGATCAAAGGGATCGGCGCCTGGACCGCCGAGATCTACCTGATGTTCGCGATCGGCCGCGCCGATGTGTTCGCCCATGGCGACCTCGCGCTGCAAGAGGCCGCACGGGTGCTGTTCGACCTCGACGCGCGCCCGACCGAGAAGCCGATGCGCGCCATGGCCGAGGCCTGGTCCCCCTGGCGCGCCGCCGCCGCCCGGCTGCTCTGGGCGTACTACCGTGTGGACAAGACCCGCGAGGGGGTCGCTGTCTGAGCCCGGTTGCGCCTCGCCGCCCGGGGCCGTATGCAGGCGCGTCCAGCAGGGAGGCCCCCATGACCACGCTCACCGGCCCGCGCGCCGCTCCGAAATCGGGGCAGACCAAGCAGCTCGTCATCCTCCTGCACGGCTACGGGGCCGATGGGCCGGACCTGCTCGGCCTCTCCGAGCCGCTGTCCGAGTTTCTGCCCGACACGACCTTCTGGGCTCCCAACGCGCCCGAAGAGTGCCGCGTCAATCCGGGTGGTCGCCAGTGGTTCCCGATCCCGCCCATCGACGGCAGCGCCCAGCAGGAGATGATCGAGAGCTACATCTCCTCCTGCGAGACCCTCGATGCGGATATCGAGGCGATCATCGCCGAGGAAGGCGTCACCCGCGCCAAAACCGCGCTGCTCGGCTTCAGCCAGGGGACCATGATGGCCTTGGCCGTCGGCCCGCGTCGGGCGCCGGAGCTCGCCGGGATTGTCGGGTTCTCGGGCCGCCTGCTCGATGAGGAAAGCCTGGGCTTGGCCGCCGCGCGTCCGCCGGTGCTGCTGGTACACGGGGACCGCGACGAGGTCGTGCCCCACAGCTCGATGGCCGAGGCGGAGACCGCGCTGAAGGCCAATGGCTTCCCAGTCACCACCTTCACCTCCGAGGGCACGCCCCATGCGATCGGTCCGGACGGGCTCGGCCTGTCGGTCGGCTTCCTGATCGATGTGTTGGGCCTGCCGCGGCCCCAGCCGAGCGACGCCTGAGCGCCCGCGCGGCCGCCCAGACCTGGTCAGCGCCCGATTTGGGGATAACTTTGGGGACAAGGGCGGGGCGGCTCCCGACACAAAACCGTTGCAGCGCTTTGCTATCACCTTATTGGTAGCGGACGGGCAGCCTATTTTGGAGGTTGCAAGGCTTCTGCCCCGATATATAGTGCTGGGAGAGCGAGGCTAAGATCCCGCCTTGGCACCGTGACACAAGACGAGGCGAGCAGAGATGGATGCATCCTTCGCGAGCGGCTTTGTCCGGCAACCGGCGGGGCTTCGAGATCGTCCAGCCCTGGTTCTGAACGCCGACTACCGGCCGCTCTCCTACTTCCCCCTGTCGCTGTGGCCCTGGCAGGAAGCCGTGAAGGCCGCCTTCCTCGACCGTGTGACCATCGTCGCCGAATACGATTTCGAGGTGCACAGCCCCTCGATGACCATGAAGCTGCCCTCGGTGGTGGTTCTGAAGGACTATGTGAAGCCGGCGCGCTACCCGGCCTTCACCCGTTTCAACCTGTTCCTGCGCGACGAGTTCACCTGCCAGTATTGCGGGGCCAAGGGCGAAATGACCTTCGACCATGTGATGCCCCGCTCCCGCGGCGGGCGCACCACCTGGGAGAACGTGGTCGCCGCCTGCGGGCGCTGCAATCTGAAGAAGGCCAACATGACGCTGCGCCAGGCTGGCATGAGCCTGGCCCGTCCGCCGCGCCGCCCGGACGCCGCCGAGCTTCAGAACAAGGGGCGCAAATTCCCGCCCAACCATCTGCACGAGAGCTGGATGGACTTCCTCTACTGGGATGCCGAGCTCGAGGCCTGACGCCCCGGCCCGGCGCCCGGATCAAAGGCGCTCAAGCGGCTTCATCGCTGCGTGATAGGCGGTGTTGGCCTCGTTCTGGCGATCGCGGAACTCGTCCATCCGGTGCAAGACGGCCAGGGCCGCGTCGTGCTTCGCCGTCGCCGTGGCGGCCAGCTTCTTGGCTCGCGCGGGGTCCACGTCGCGGATCTTGTCGAACATCTCCCGATCCGCCAGGTACTCGAACAGCTTCTTGCGGAACTGGGGGAAAAGGGTCTCGAGCTTGTCATCGCTGGTGATATAGCGCTGAGACTGGCGCTCGATCTCGGTCTTGAGCTTGGCAAGCCGCGCCTCAAGCCGCGCGCAATCGGCCTTCATGGCGAGCGCGACCCGATGGCGCTCGCGTCGGCTATCGCCATAGACCTCGGCAAAGGTCGCGTCCATCTCGCTCCGCGGGTTGACCGGCCAGATTGGTCCCTTGTTGCGACCGTTCAGCGCATCCATCACCGGCTTATCGGCCTTTCCCGTCGGCTTCTGACCGATTTGGGTCTGATAGGCCTTCACCGCCGCATCGGTCGCCGGGCCGAAATCGCCGTCCTCGACCACCCGCGGGCGCGCGCCCGCCTTGTTCAGCAGCTGCTGGAGTTTCGTAACGCTCTTGCCTTTCGCGCCCTTTTGCAAACTGGCCATGGGAGCCTCCTAATCTCATTGGCATCAATCGACGCAACCGAGATAGGGAGGCTTCGTTTCAGCTTGGCCTTGGCGGGCGTAACAAAGGTATCAGGTGGGGCGTTGCAACTCGGGCAAGGGCGCGCGGGCCGCAAACAGCCAGATCGCCGCCAGCCCGACCGAGAGCACCGCGTTCCAGCTGGCCATCGAGAGGCCGACGAACTCCCACACCACCTCGTCGCAGCGCACGACCTCGGTCACCAAGATTTGATCGAGCAGCTGCGCCGCATTGAGGCTGCCGGGCTCGGCGGCCGTGCAGGTGCTCGGCCCCTGCCACCAGCTCCGCTCGACACCCGTGTGGAACAGGCCAAGCCCCGCCGCGGCCGCCATGGCCAGCGCCCCGGCACTGGCCAACAGCTTGTGCCCCCGCCAGAACACCGTGACCGCCAACAGCGCCAGCAAGACGGCGACCAGATGCGGCCAGCGCTGCCAGATGCACATGGGACACGGCGCGAGCCCGCCCAGATACTGGTACCCAAGCGCGGCGGTCAGCACCAAGGCCGAGCCGGCGCCCGCCAGCAGGATGCGCCCATAGACCGTCATAGGAGAACCTTCACAGCGACGAACCCTCCGATCAGCAGTATGGCCCCCAGCGCAGCCAGGAGCCCGAGCCTCTTTTCGATAAAGGTGCGCGCGGCCGGCCCAAATTTCCAGAGCAGGGCCGCCACGACAAAGAATTGCAGCCCTCGCCCGATGATCGACGCGCCGATCAGCACCGGCAGCGACAGCCCCGCGACCCCAGAGGCGATGGTCACGACCTTGTACGGAAAGGGCGAGACGGCGGCGAAGAACACCGCCTCGGCCCCGAATTGGCGGAACCGCTCGGAGATCTCGGCAAAGGCCTCGGCCTTGCCATAGAGCTCGAGCACCGGCCGGCCGATCTCCTCATAGAGAAAATGCCCGATCGCATAGCCCCCGACCCCGCCCGCAACCGAGGCCAAGGTGCAGACGCCCGCGATCACCCAAGCCCGATCGGGCCGCGCCAGCACCATCGGGATCAACATAACCAAGGGCGTGATCGGAAAAACCGAGCTCTCGATGAAGGAGACAACCGCTAGGGCCGGAAGAGCGTAAGGCCGCTCAGCCATCGCCAAAATCCGGTCATAAAGAGATCTTATCATGCGGATTAAGAGATAGAAGTCTCGGCTGCGCTTGGTGTAGGATCGGTACCAGCGTAACCTGAGTGAGTCCAGTTCAGCGTGTCCGATCCGGAGAGTGTGACGATGGACGGTGTCGACGCCAGTTTGCGCCACCAAATCAACGGCCCGGTGTTGGCCAAGATCGAGCCCGTGCGCCGCCGCCGCTTTGGTGAGCGGGACGTGGTGCGCGCGAAGTTGTTGAGCTATGGGGGCATTCTCGCCGCCGCCGCCGGTATCATCATGGCCGTTTTGCTGGGGCTCTATGGCGGCTCGGATGAGAGCGCCGAGACAGCCGAGACGGTGGCCGATACTCCAAGCTCTGAGGCCGTGGCAGCCGCCAATCGCGCGACCAGCAGCGCCGCCTCCAAAATCACCACGATCGACAGCCGTGTCTTGGTCTCCGATGGCGGCAGCGTGACATTGGTGGAGCCGATCGGGCTTGCCAGCTCAAGCCAGGTCGACAGAAGCAAAGAACCGCCCGCGGCGACCAAGCTCGAGCCCGTGCGGCCCGAGCTGAAGATCGCCGAGGTCGAGGCCGGCGGATCCGACGCCGCCTTTGCCACGCTGACCGACAACGCGTCCGTGGCGGCCGCCAAGCTCGAGGGGGCCTCCTCGGCCATTCTGGTCGCCCGCAGCAATCTGGTCTGGGCGCGGGTCTTTGCCCAGGCGGGCCTGCACTACTCGGCGCTCAAGCGCTCGCCGCTGGCGGCCTGGGCCTCGAGCGCCTGCAGCATGCGCGCTGTGCCGACGCGGCCGACCTATTGCACACTCGACCAGACAGTCTACGCCGACGATGTGGTGCCGCCGGGGCCGGTCGCACTGCTCGAGCTTGCCAACCAGATTGGCAGCCATGTGCAGGAGAACCTCGGCGTCAGCTTCCGCCCGGCCAATGGCGAGGCGCGGCATCTGCGCTCGGACTGCTTTGCCGGGCTTTGGGCCCAGCTCGACCGGGGCGGCGACACGGTTCTGGCGCCGGGCCTGCTGCGCAACGCGTTGGCGGTCGATGACCAGCTCAGCTTCTCGGACGAGGCGCGATTGACCGCGTTTGTGACGGGCTATACCGGCACCACGCCGCGCGATTGCGAGATGGTCGGCCAGCGGAGCTGACCCTAGGATGGGCGGGTTGACCCCGCCCCCCATCTGATGGCTAATGCAGCCCGCGCCCGGATGGCGGAATTGGTAGACGCAGCGGACTCAAAATCCGCCGGTGGCAACACCTTGTCGGTTCGAGTCCGACTCCGGGTACCACATAGTTCTTGTAGGCCTTTGCATGGAAATCACTTTCCAAGCTAACGCCGACCACGAAGAGACCGATGCCCATCTGGAGCGGGGTCTGGGCAAGGCTTGTCAGAACCGATGTCGCGCCGGTCCCCAGGAAGAAAACGACGATCATGCCGTCTCTGCTCCAGCGCTCGGCAAGCCATCCGGTGGACATCGAGAAGAGGCCGAAGGCCAAGAAGCCGGGCGTGGCATGGCCTAAGAGCTCAGCATGCTGATGTCTCATTCCCGATCCAGCACGCGTGCTGCCACCGTTGCAAAGACCAGCATACGCAGGTGATCCAGGAAGTGCCCCACATTCAAAAGCAGGCAGTGGGCTTGGTCCCGTGTCATGGCTGTCACAAATGATGAAGGGACCTCTGGCCAGGTGCCCCGGTTTCCGCGTGGATCGCTCTGCGCAGAACCCGCGCCGCGCGGGGCATGCTCTCCTCTGAGATGTTCGAGAAGCCGACCAGCAATCCCGGTCTCATTCGCGCGGTTTGGGCATAGTCCGAAAGCGGGCGCGGCAGCAGTCCGAGATCTTTTGCCCGGCCCGCCACCTCTGCATCGTCGACAGATGGTGGCAGATAGCCGATCAGGTGCAGTCCGGCATTCAGGACCTCGATCTCTAAGAGATCACCCATCACCTGTGAGAGCACCTCCGCCAAGGCGTTCTGGCGGCTGAGATAGAGCGTCCGCATCCGCCGGATATGAGCCTCGAACTGGCCGCTCGCCATGAACTCGGCCATGGTCAACTGAGTGGCCAGACTTGGCGGGCGTGTCACGGCATCGAGAAGGTTTCGGAAGACATCGACATAGCGCGTCGGCACGACGAGATAGCCGATGCCAAGCGATGGCAGAACCGTTTTGGAGAAGGTCCCGAAATAGAAGACGCGGCCATCCGGGTCCAGGCTTTGCAAAGACGGCGCGGGATGGCCGCCGAACCGGTACTCGCCGTCATAGTCGTCCTCGAGGATGAAGCCCTCGGCCGCATAGGCCCAGTCGAGCAACTCGATCCGTCGGCGGATCGACATCGTATGGCCGAGCGGCGCCTGGCGTGCCGGCGTGACATAGGCGAACTTTGCCTGCGCCGCGTTGGCGATCCCGCGCTCGACCACCAAACCTTGGGCGTCGACCGGCACTGGTACGGTCTTTACGCGAAACATATCATAGACGCGCGCGATCCCTGGATAGCCTGGATCCTCCACCCAGCCCTCATCCCCGGCATTCGCCAGGGCCAGCATGATGAGCAACAGGGCCTGGCGCGTGCCCGAGATGATGAGGACCTGCTCGGGCGCGCACGCCACCGCGCGATTGTTGCTGAGATAGGCCGCGACCTGCTCACGCAACTCGATCGCGCCCTCGGCTGGGCATCGCGCAATGCCGCTTGGCGCAAGCTGGTTCAGGATCGGCCGCATGAGCCGCGACCAGGACTGGGACGGAAATTCGAAAACTGCGGGGATGCCAGGATTGAAGGGCAGCGTCCGGCTTGTGCGCTCGCGAGGCTTTGGCGGGTTGTCGGCGAAACGCGACGCGAGATCGGGGTCGAGCTGACGCCCATGGCCCGGCCGCGCATAGGTGGGCTGTTTGGTCCAGCATAGCTTGTCCGGGAGCATGTCGGTCACGAAGGTGCCTGACTTCTCCGACGAGAGCAGATAGCCCTCGGCCTTGAGCTGATCATAGGCGCAAGAGACGGTCGTGCGAGACAGACCGAGTTCGGTTGCAAGCGCGCGGGTGGAGGGCATCCGAACCCCCGCAGCGATGGTCCCTTCGGCGACGTGATAGCGCAGGGCCCGATAAAGCTGCGTGGCGAGCGCCTCATCCGCGTTCGGGTCGAGATCGAGCCCGGGCAGCAAGACCCCACAGGATGTTCTCGGCATGCTCTGCCCTTTTCTGGCTATTTGAAACTGCATGTTTTTGGACGTTGGCATCAATCCACATTTGTGTCGAGAAGATTTGCCATGCCGGGCGCCCTTGCCGCGGCCAAGACAATTGGAGGAAACGATGACACGCAAGTGGTCCGCCCTGTGGCGCGGCTGGAGGGCCGCCATGTTGGCAGCAACCCTCTTGGGGCTTTCTGTTTCGGCGCAAGCGGAGACCTTTGATTCAACCATCGCCGACACCCGAACTCTGGTCGCGTTCAAGGTCGACGCGGCGGCGCTTGAGGCCTGGCTGCCGGAGACGCACCGCGCCAATCCCTATGCGAAGGGCGCCTTCGAAGGTGCCAATCTGCTGATGATGTTCATCGACCGCATGCTGCACCAGAACGCCGAGGGCGCGCCAAAGAATGGCGGCGCCTATCGCATGATGGCGCTGATCGTGCCGGGCGGGCACCGCGAGACCGGAGAGACCGCCACCTACATTGCCCGTGTCTATGGGCCGGGGGAGGGTAAGGGGCCCTACAAGACCGCTGTGAGGTCCGAGGTGAGCCATTCTGTGGCCCTTGAGGGGACCGGCCGCGAGCCCCTCTCGGGACAGCACAGCTGGCGCGTTGCACATGGTGGCGGGACGATCGCCATCGACGTCGCCTTCACCGCAGGCGTGCCAAGGCGAACGAGCGGTGAGAGTCTGCTCTCAACACCCGCCGATGCCAGCGTCAAGCGGATTTACCGCTATGACCAGGTGACCGATGTCGTCCTCAGCCAGCCCAAAGGGATCGACCGCACCTCGGATCTGAGCGTGAGCGTCACGATACCCGAGCTCAAAGCGTTGTTTGATGGGACCGAAGAACTGATCGGCATCGCGGACCGTCCCTTCTACACCCGCCAAACCTTCAAGCCATAGAGCTCGTTCTTTCTGGCCTCTAGTTTGGCGATTTTCTGGACATCGCAGGCAGGCCAGATTTCTCGTAGCTGATGAGACCAGAACAAGAGATCGATCTGGGAGGATCGCATGAACACCATCAAAACTTCGCTGACGGCGCTTGGCCTTGCGACGTGCCTCGCCATCCCCGCAGCCACAGCCGATGCCGCTGAGATCCAGGAGATTCAGCTGGAAGTCGTCGGCACCTGGGGGTTCCTCGAGAACTGGAAGCAGTTCGAGGAACGGTTCTGGACGGAGGTCATCCCCGAGGCCTCCGGCGGCAAGATCACCGCGAACGCCAAGCCCTATACAGAGCTCGGCCTGAAGGGCTACGAGGTGATGGCCGGCGTGCGCAAAGGCGCCTATGACGTGGTGCACGCGCTTACGAGCTATTCCAGCCAGGCGAGCCCCGCGCTCGAGGGCATCGATCTGTCCGGTATCATCCAAGACTGGGAAACCTACCGCGAGGCGGTCGAGGTCTATCGCCCGATCATTGAGCGTGAAGTGCGCGAGAAGTACAACGCCCAGATCGTCAACATCTATCCGTTTCCGACCCAGCAGATTTGGTGCAATCTGGGCGATCGCTCGATCACGGATGTCTCGCTCAGCGATCTCGCCGGCAAGAAGATCCGGACCTATTCGCGCACCCAAGGCGATTTCGTCGAGGGTCTTGGCGCCTCCTCGATCACGCTTGCGCTGGCCGAGGTGGTGCCGGCGCTGGAAAAGGGCGTGGCCGATTGCGGGGTGACCGGCACGATGCCCGCCTATAACGGCAAATGGTGGCAGGTCGTGACCCACAACATTCGTGTGCGCCTTGGCTTTGCGGCAACCTTCACAGCGATCAATCTCGACACCTGGGAGAGCATGAACGAAGCGACCCAGAGCCTGATCCTCACCGAGGCGAAGAAGTTCGAGGAAGAGGTCTGGGCCTTCGAGCAGACGCTCGACCAGGCTGGCATGGACTGCAACGCCCAAGGTCCCTGTGATCGGGGCGAGCCCGGCAACATGACCCCGATCATCCCGGATGCTGAGGACCAGGCGCTGCTCCAGAAGGTCGCCGCCGAGACCGTCGTCCCCCGCTGGGCAGAGCGCTGCGGCGCGGAGTGCGCGCGCGAGTGGAACGCCACGATCGGCGCCCTTATCGGCATCACCGCGCCCACCGAGGGCTTCTGAACCGGACGGAGCGCTGCGGCGGGGCCTCGCCTCGCCGCATCTCGTCAAACCGGCAGGAGGACTTGGGATGCTGGACCGCATTCATTCGGGTTTGCAAGGGGCCGCCCGCACCACCGCCATTCTGGGCGGACTGGCCATGACCTGCGCCGCCTTCATGGTCACGGCCGATGTGTTAGCTCGCAAGCTTTTCGGGGTCACGATGCGCGGCTCCGATGAGATTACGGGCTATGTCTTTGCCGCGTCGACCACGTGGGCCTATGCGCACTGCTTGATGACCCGCTCGAACATCCGGATCGACGTCGCGTATCTGATGGCAGGCCAGCGCATGCGCGCCTGGCTCGATCTGCTCGGCCTCGGCCTTCTCGGGCTCTACATCTGGCTGCTGACGCGCAGCGCCTGGACGGTGGTCGAGGAGAGCTGGCTTTTCAACTACACAGCACAAACCCCCATGGCGACGCCGCTATGGATCCCGCAAAGCATCTGGTTCGGTGGGCTCGCATTCATGCTCCTGTGCCTCGGCTTCCTGCTGCTGCGCACCGCCATCCATATGGTTGAGCGGGACTGGGCCGCGGTCAACGCCATTGCCGGTGTGCGCAGCATCGAGCAGGAGATCAAGGACGAGACCCATGCCTGAGCGCCTGAATGGGACGCGAGGCTGAGCGATGCCGATCCTCATCCTTCTTGTCCTCATCCTCCTCGTGATCACCGCGGTTCCGATCGCCGCCGTGCTCGGCGTGCTGAGCCTCACACTGGACGAGGTTTTCATGAACGGGCGCCGCTCTCTCATGTTGGGAGACTTCGTCTGGGAACAGAGCATCGAGTACATTCTGGTCGCCGTCCCGATGTTCATCCTGCTCGGCGAGATTATCTTGCGGGCGGGCATTGCGACGCGAATGTATGCGGCCGTGGCCAAATGGCTTTCATGGCTGCCGGGGGGGCTGATGCATGCCAATGTCGGCTCTTGCGCGATCTTTGCTGCGACCTCCGGGTCCAGCGTCGCGACCGTGGCCACAGTCGGGACCGTCGCATATCCCGAGATCGACAAACGGCGCTACAATGAGCGGCTGTTCCTAGGCACGCTCGCCGCTGGCGGGACACTCGGCATTCTGATCCCGCCCTCGATCAACCTGATCCTCTACGGGCTGCTCACCGACACCTCTGTGCCCGAGCTCTATCTGGCCGGGGTCCTGCCGGGGCTGGTCCTGGCCGGGCTCTTTATGCTGGTCGTGGTGCTCTCATGCCTCGTTCGGCCGAGTTGGGGAGGAGCCAAGGTCGTCACCGGCTGGCAGGAGCGGATCGAGGCGCTGCCGGATCTGCTGCCGCCGCTTGTTCTCTTCCTGGTGGTGGTCGGCTCGATCTATGCGGGGCTCGCCACGCCCACCGAGGCCGCCTCGATCGGTGTGGTCTGCGCGATCGGCATCGCGGCTTGGTACCGTGCCCTCTCGGTGCAGATGCTGATCGCGGCCTTCGAGGGATCGATGCGGGCCTCGGCGATGGTGATGATCATCATCCTCGCCGCCGTCTTCCTCAACTTCGTGCTCGGCTTCATGGGGGTGACGCAATCGATCATCGAGGGGATCGAGGCTCTGGGATGGACACCCACACAGACGATCCTGGTGATCATTGTGTTCTATCTGTTTCTCGGCATGTTCATGGAGACCCTGTCGATGATGCTGACCACAATCCCGGTGGTCTTCCCGATCATTGTCCATATGGGGTTTGACCCGGTCTGGTTTGGGATCCTGATCACGGTGCTGATGGAGGCAGCCCTGATCACCCCGCCGATCGGCCTCAACCTCTATGTCGTTCACGGAACACGCACCCGGGGCGGACGGTTCAACGATGTGAGCTACGGCGCGATGCCGTTCCTGATGGCCATGCTCGTGCTGATTGCGGTTCTGCTGGCCTCGCCGGGCCTGGCGACCTGGTTGCCGAGCCTCGTCTACTGACACACCAAAACCCCAAAACATCAGAGGGACATCCGATGCCAGCGCTCTGCCTTGCGCCGCTTGCCACTCCAACCCCGCCGCGGGTTCCCTTGCCAGCCGGTGCATGGGATTGCCACGCCCATGTTATCCTGCCGGAGGCGGATCATCCCTTTGTCACCAACCGTTCCTACACACCGCCACCCGCGACGCTGGCGGCCTACAAGGCTCTGCACGCGGCGCTGGGGATCGATCGGGCGGTGATCGTCCAACCGTCGGTCTATGGGACGGACAACACGGTGACACTTGCAGCCATCGCCGGCTATGGCCCTGGAGGCCGTGGCATCGCTGTCGTGGATGCGGATTGCCCGGACGACGAACTGCGCCGCCTGGATGACGGGGGCATACGAGGTGCGCGGATCAACATGCTTTTTGCCGGGGGGATCAGCCTCAATGATCTGGAGCCGCTTGCAAACCGCATCGCGAAGTTTGGCTGGCATTTTCAGCTGCTGATCGACGGCCCGACCCTCGCCGATCTCGAGCCGAGGCTCTCGGCGCTGCCGATCCCTGTCGTGATCGACCATATGGGTCATGTGCAGACCCGAGATGGCCTTGAACAGCCGGGATTTCGCGCGCTCTTGCGGTTGCTCGCACGTGGTGGGTGCTGGGTCAAACTGTCGGGAAACTACCGTATGTCAGAGCAGCGGCCGCAGTTTGCGGACGTCGTCCCCTTTGCCAAGGCGCTGATCGCCGAGAACCCCGAGCGGCTTGTATGGGGCACGGACTGGCCCCACCCCGCTTTGTCGGACTTCATGCCCGATGACGGTGCCCTCGTGGATGCGCTCGACACCTATGTTGCGTCGGCCGAAGACCGGCACCGCATCCTGGTTACGAACCCGCGAGCTCTGTACGGTCTGTGAGCCGAGCCGAGCCGGCAATCTCTCCTCGGGACCGGTTTGGCGTGTGGGTCAGCCTCGCTGGCCTGAGTCGTGGGCGCGGTTGTGTCGCACCACATCGGGCAAGCTGGCCTCGGCCCAGCGCTTGAGGGCGACGGCAAGCGGCAACAGGCCACGCCCGAGCTCGGTCAGACGGTACTCGACCCGCAGCGGCATGTCGTCAAAGATCTGGCGGGCAACGAGCCCGTCGCGCTCGAGCCCGCGTAGGCTCTGGGTCAGCAGCTTTTGCGAGATCCCCTCGATCCGGGTCCTGAGCGCGCCGAACCGGGTCGGCCCATCAGCGAGCGCAACCACGACCATCAGCGTCCATTTCTCGCCGATGCGTGAGAGCAGCGGGCGTGAGGGGCAGGCTACGAGGATGCTGTCCGGTGCGATCGACAAGCCGATTACCTACGGGTGCCTAATTGACGAAAGTGACCAGATCACCGCAGCGCCATCGCGATGTCCGTCCATCCCCGCCCAGGAGCAGGCCATGACCGCTGACCGCGCAAATCTCGCTCGCCGACGCCTTATCTTGGAGGCGGCCGCTGCCGGCGAAACCCTTGCCACGCCGGCCATTGCCGAATCCTCTCGGATCAAGGTGACCGAATGGGTGTCTGATGCCGTCCCGCTGCGCGTGTCGCCACCCATCGGCCGGGGCACGACGGAGCCTGTCTCGCGCCAAAGCCGATGCCATTTCCGTGCATTCCGGGACATCGGGTTTCTCATTCCAGCGACGTCCGGTGAGGCGTTCCGGAGTATCCGGTCGTTCTGAGCGCGCGCGTCTGAGCGTGATTTCCTGTTCCCATCGGAGGCCGGGGTCGTCAAGCGCGACGGGAGCC
>JBCCZI010000026.1:0-39690 GCA_039187815.1 Pseudomonadota bacterium
CGCCCGGTGACTGAGGCCGGCTCGCCCTCGGGCATTGGGGTCGGGTTGCGAGGTCGGAAAAGGGTCGTCTCCCCGCCCGGGGGCCGGGAGGGAGGCGCCGATCAGATCGCGCCGTCGATCCAGCTGGAGATGCCGGTTTTGCTGTCGGCGCCGACTTTGCGGTCAACCAGCTCGCCCCCCTTGAAAATTAGCAAAGTGGGGATGCCGCGCACGCCGTATTTCGAAGGGGCGTTTGGGCTGTCGTCGATGTTCACTTTGGCGATGCGCACGCGCTCGCCCATTTCGGCGGCGATCTCCTCGAGCGCCGGGCCGATCTGTTTGCAGGGGCCGCACCACTCGGCCCAGAAATCCACCACGACGGGGGTCTCGGATCCGAGCACATCGCTGTCGAACGTATCGTCGGTGACGTTAACGGTCGCCATTGCACAACCCTCCTTTCGGGTTCGTCTGTCGGCGGGCATCCGGGCGCGCCGGGCCACCCAGGGCCCTCCAACCTAGGGGCGGGGCGGGGGGGAATCAAGCCGGGGCGGTGGCCTGCCGAAGGGCGGTCTCGAGCAGTGCATCGGGCATGGGCATCAGCCTCTGTGTTGCCGACCAGAGGAGGGCCGCGTGGATGGATTGACCGGGGAGCGCTTCGGCGAGTGCTGAGCGGTAGGCGGCGAGTTGGGCGAGGTAAGCTATCGGGGTCGTGTCGGCGCTGTTGGGCGGCGGTCGGTCGGTTTTGAAATCGACGATCAGCAGCCCGGTGGGCATCGGGGCGAGCCGGTCGATGCGTCCGATCATTGGGCTTGGCGACAGGGTTGGCAGTCGGAGGGCGAGGCCCGCCTCGGCCAGGGAACCCGGCCCGAAGATCTGCGCGGCGAAGGGGGCGGCGAACACCGCTTGGGCCTCGGCTAGCGCTGCGGCCCGGCCGGCGGTGTCGAGCAAGGGCTCGGCCTCGGCCAACAGAGCCTCAGCCGCTGCGATGCGATCACCCGGCGAAACATCGGGCAACCGCTCCAACAGCAGGTGCACCGCGCGGCCATGGGCAAGTGCGCTCACCCGGTCGCGGCCCGTCGCGGCCGAGGGTGCCGCGTGGTCCAACAGCGCGGAGGGCGCGCGCCGGGTAGGGCGCTCCTCGCGCCGGGCAGGGCCGAGGCGCGGCCCGGTCGCGGGGTCAGGCGCCGCCGGGTCCGGCTGGGAGCTTGGGCCCGCCGGCTCCGTCGCGGCGGTCTCGAGCCGCAGGACCGGGGAGGCCAGATCCGGCAGATGATGAGCCGCGACGGCCCCCAAGCACTCGGCCGCCGCGGCGCACCGGGTGTACCAATCGGGCGGGCTCTCCTGGGCGGTCTCGCCGGCGCCACACAGGATCAGCCAGTCCTCGGCGCGGGTCAGCGCCACATAGAGCAGGCGCTGCGCCTCGGCATAGTCGCGCTCAGCCGCCGCATCGCGGGCTGCCGTGGTCACCGCATCATCGCCCGCGCGCGCCGGCATCCACAGCAGCGGACCCGGACCGCCCGGCCCAGCGCTCGGCAGCACCATGCGCGGCCGGGCGCGACCGCCCCAAACGGTGTCGGGCAAGATCACGACGGGGGCCTCGAGCCCCTTGGCGCCGTGCACGGTCAGGACGCGCACCGCATCGGTGGCGCCCTCCATCTCGCGCTTGACCTCGACATCCGCGCCTTCGATCCAGGCGACAAAGCCGGCAAGCGTGGGGATCTCGCGCGCCTCATAGCCGAGCGCTTGCTCGAGCAGCTCGTCGATCATGTCTTCGGCCTCGGGGCCGAGCCGCGCCACCAGCCGGCGCCGCCCGTCATAGCGCACCAGCACCCGCTCGAGGAACTCGTAGGGTCTGAGATAATCGGCGCGCGCGGCGACATCTGCGATGAACGCGGCGTCCTCGGTGTGCTCCGAGCCCTGAAGCGCCTCGATCAGCCAGCCGGAGCGCCCATGGGCGAGGTCAAAGAGCCCCGCCTCGTCGACTGCACAGAGGGGCGATCGCAGCACCGCAGCCAGCGACAGATCGTCGGAGGGCATCAGCGCGACCTTCATCAGGGCGACGAGGTCCTTGACCGCCAATCCGCTGGCCAAACGCACGCGATCGGCGCCGGCGACGGGCACGCCTTCGCGCTTGAGGGCGCGGATCAGCTCGGCCGCCAGGGCGTCGCGCTTGCGCACCAGCACCAGGATGTCGCCCGGGGTCACGGGGCATGCCGGAGTGCCGGCGCGGAGGGGGCGATGCTCCTTGGCCACCATGCGGGCGATTTCTGCGGCGAGCAGGCGGGCCAGCCGTGGCTTGGCCTTGAGCGGGGGGGTCGCGGCGACCGGTTCCCACCAATCGGGCATCTCCGAGCCGGGCTCCGGACCCACCAGCGGCCAGAGATCGACCCGTGCGCCATCGCGCGCGCGGCTGGCCTGGTGCGCCACCGGATCGCCCGAGGGGCTGAGGTGCTGCGCCTCCCCGGCAAAGACGGCGTCGACGAACCGCAGGATCCCAGGCGCCGAGCGGAACGAGGTCTGGAGCGCTGGGCGCGCCAGGCGACCGCCCGCCGCCGCGATCCGCTCGGCAAAGCGGGCGCGCATAGCCCCGAACATCTGCGGCTCGGCGCCTTGGAAGGAGTAGATCGACTGCTTTTCGTCCCCCACGACAAAGAGCGTGCGCGGCGGGCGGTCGGCCTCGCGCGTCCCGAGCCCCGCATGGAACTCGGCCGCGATCGCCTGGATCAGGCGCCATTGGCCTGGGGCGGTGTCCTGGGCCTCGTCGACCAGGATGTGCTCGATCCGCCCGTCCAGGCGATAGAGCACCCAAGGGGCCAGGGCGGGATCGGTCAGCAGCGCCTCGGCCCGCTCGATCAGATCGTCGAAATCGGCCAGCGCGCGGGTCTCCTTGGCCCGGCGATAGCGCGCCAGCAACCCGTCGGCAAAGCGGTGGAGATCGCGGGTGCGGGCGGCGTTCTCGGCGCGCTTCAGGCGCAGCGCGGCCGCCTCGGCCCAGCTCTGGAGCCGGGCGATCAGGGCGGGCGCTTCGGGACGTGCGGCCAGCGCCGCCTTGGTCGCCATTTTGGCCCGCGGTGTGCCCTTCTCGGTCAAACAGGCCGAGGCGAGCGCGGCCAGGGCTGCCACCGGCGCGGTGCCGCTGCGCGCGAGTCCCTCGGTCAGCCGATCGGCCACCCGCGCATCGGTGGGCTTGCCAGTGCCCTGCAGGGTCGCGGTGAGCGCCGAGAGCGCCTCCCAATCGGAGCGCGGGATCTCGGCGAGCGCAGCGGCAGCCTCGGTCTCGGGCGTCGCCTGGGCGGGCAGACCAAAGGGATCCTGCGTGGCCTCGGCCTCAAAGGCCCTGCGCTCGGCCAGAACTGCTTGAACCAGATCGTCGAACCGCTCATCGCCGAGCCGGGCCGCGGCGGCATCGAAGGCCCCGTCACGCCCGGCTTCGGCATCGGCGGCCATCTCGGCACGGATGCGCCGCAGCATCTGCGCCTGTGCCCGCTCATCCAACACCGTGAACCGGGGCGAGAGCCCCGATTCGAGCGGAAAGCGCCGCAGCAGCGCCTCGCAAAAGGCATGAATGGTCTGGATCTTCAGCCCCCCCGGCGTCTCGAGCGCGCGGGCGAAGAGACGCCGCGCCCGGGCCAGCCGCTCGGCCCCGGGATCGGGCGCGCCCGAGAGTGCGGTGAGGGCTGCGGCCAGCTCCGAATCCCCCGCCATGGCCCAGCCACCCAGCAGCGCAAAGAGCCGGCGCTGCATCTCGACCGCCGCGGCCTTGGTGTAGGTGAGGCAGAGGATCGCATCGGGCCGCGCTCCGTCGAGCAAGAGCCGCGCCACCCGCTCGGTCAGCACCCGGGTTTTGCCCGAGCCCGCATTGGCGCCGACCCAGGCGGAGTGCCCAGGGTCCGCCGCGTCGGCCTGAGCCGGGGTCGGCGCGCGCGCGCTCATTCGCGCTCCTCCCATTCCGCCCGGCGCGAGAGATGGTCGTAGTCGCCATCAAAGTCGAGAAAGCTCGGCCGGCCGCGGGCGACAAAGGCGCCATCGGTGGCGAAATGCTCGATCAGCTGGGCGACGCGGGCCAACAGTCCGTCGGGATCGGCCATTGCGGCGGCGTCGAGGGCCAGCACGGCGCCCCCCGCGCCGCTTGTCCCGGTCAGCCCGAGATAGGCGGCCTCGGCCACCGATCGCGCCCCGATGCCGGCAAAGGCGCCGTGGGTCAGCATCGCCGCCTCGATCGGGATCTGCAGGTGCCGGCCCTTGGCGATGTCGGCCTTCGAGGGCGGCCGGCCGCTCTTATAGTCATAGATTGCCGCTCGGCCATCGGTGTGCAGATCGATGCGGTCGGCGCGGGCCCGGATGGTCACGGGGCCCGAGGGGGCCGCAAGCTGAAGCGTGCCATCACACTCGGTGGCGAGCCGCGTGAGCTGGGCCCGCCGCTCCGCCTCGCCCTCGAGAAACCAGGCCGATAGCCGGCCGATGCGGGCCCGCCACAGGCGCCGCAGATCGGGCCAGGGCGCCATCTTGGCCAACACCGCATCGGCCAGGTGGTCGAGCAGCGCCTGGGCCTCCGGCGGCTCGGGTAGGGCCGCGGCGGTGGCTGTGCCAAACCGCTCGAGCACAGCATGCAAGGCCTCGCCCCGCTCGGCCGCGGCCGGCGGACGCCCGAGCGGCTCGAGCTCGCGCAGCGCCAGCACATGGCGGGCATAGACCGCATAGGGATCCGCGATCAGCCGGCCGATATCGGTGACGGACAGATCGCGCGGGCGCGCCGCAGCGGGGGGCGCCGGGCGCGGGCGCGGGGCATGCGGGACGCTGTCTGGGGGCTGTGCGAGCGCCCGGGCGGTGGCGAGCAGACGCACGCCCCGGGCGCGCATCGCGGCCAGCGCGGGTGTCTCGAGGCCCTCGAGCAACCCGGTCAGGCGCGCCAGCCAGCGCGAGGCGACCGTCGGGGTTCCGTCACGCCGCGCCGATCGGCTGAGCATCACCCGCGGCCGAGCGGCGGCGTGCAAGAAGTCGTGCGCCGTGAGGCCGATGCGACTCTCGGGCGGCGCGAGCCCGAGGGGACGGCGTTGCTCACGCGAGAGCCAGGGATCGGCTGCCGGAAGGGCGGGCCAGACCCCGTCGGACAAGCCGCCGAGGATCACCAGATCCGCCGGGTGCGTGCGGGCCTCGCGCGGGCCAAGGATGGCGACGCGGGGATGCGGGGCGGCCGGGTCCGGGCGCAGGGTCTCACCCTCGAGCACCGAAGCCAGCAGGGCCGGATAGGCCGCCACGGGCGCCTCGCCATGGGCCGGTGCCGCGCGGGCGAGCGTCTCGACGCACAGCGCCGTCGCCGCGCCCGCGTCCGCCTCCCACAGGGCCGGCGGCTGGTCGGGCTCATGCGACAGCGCCTCGGCTGCGGCCAAATGCGCTTCGAGCAGCCGCGACAGCGGCGCACCGGCCGAGAGCTGGGCGGCAAACGGGGTGAGCGCGTGCTCGATGCCCGCCAGCCAGGGCCGCGCGGCCTCCGGGGCCTCTGGCCAGGGGGGCAGGCGACCGGGCAGGCCGGGCCCCGGCCCCTTGCGCAGCACCTGGCGCTCATAGCGGCGGGCGAGGCGGAGATGCGGCCCGCGCCCCAGCTCAGCGCGCATCAGCGGATGCTGGAGCAGACCGGCCAGCGTGACCGGATCGGCCGGCTCCGAGGCGACCGCTGCGATAAGGCGCAGAAACACCGCGGGCGGCGCTTCGGCGAGCGGCCGGCCGAGGCTGTCATCGGCCAGCACCTCATAGCGGGCGAGCTCGGCCGAGACCCGGCGGGCCAGGGAGGCATCCGGGGTGATGAGGGCGATGCGGGTCTCCGGCTCCTCCAGCGCCTCTCGGATCGCGAGCGCGATGGCGCCGGCCTCCTCGCGCCCGTGGGCCGCCTCGATCAGGGTGAGACCGGCAAGCGCCGCCTCGCTGTCTCGCGCGAGCGCCGGGGCCGCCGCCCGCCAGGCATCGGTCACCGGGGCCGGGCGCAGCGTCTCGGTGAGCAACCGATGCCGCGCCGGGTGTGGCGGCTCGGCCAGGTCCCAGGGCGCAACATCGCCGGGCTCGGCCCCCAGCGCTGCCAGCAGAGCGGCAAAGGGCGCCTGGGGATGCTCAGGTGCAGCCCCCGCGGCGATCGGCGCCCAAATGTCACGCGGCATCCCGGGATCGAAGCCCGGCAGCACCACATGGCCCACCGGCAGTCGCGCGATCGCTGTCAACAGCATTCTGGTGCTGGCGACCGAGCCGGTAGAGCCTGCGGCGATCACGGGCTGGGTGGGCGGCATGGCCTCCCACGCGGCGATGCGCGCCTCGATGGCTGCGCGCTGGCGGGCCTTGGGATCGGGCGCTCCGGCCTCGGTCTCGCGTCGGATCGCGGGCCAGCGCTGGCGGACCAGATCGACAAAGCGCAGCGTGCGCTCCCAATGCTGTGGCTGATCGCCCGCCTCGAGCCCGTCCAGCGCCCGTGCATCGAGACCCGCCTCGTCCAGCTCGTCCAACAGCGCGGCCAGACTGTCGGCCAAGGCCGGCGCCGCGGCCGCCACGGCCTTCCCCTCGGTGCCCTCGAGATAGCGCTCGACCAGCCGGATCAGCCGCAGCCGGCGCCGGAGCGGCGGGATTGCCCGTGGCCCGACCGGCGCCAGTGGATCGGCGCCGAGATCGGTCACGACCGAGAGCCGGGGCAACAGCGCGCTCTGCCGGGTGGTGTCGGCCAGGGCCTCTTCGAACCGGCGCCGGGCGCGCGGCGTGTTGGCGATCACCTCGATCCGGGCCGGGGCCAGCGGATCCGCGCCGGCGTCCGCCTCGCCCCAGCGGGCCCAAAAGCCGCGGGCAAAGGCGGTTGCGAACTCCTCGCCCGCGGGCACGGCATAGAGCCCGCTCACGCCCGGATCTCCTCCAGCGCGCGTTCGGCGGCGACCAGACCGGCCGGCGTGCCCACATCGACCCACAGGCCCGGATAGGTCGAATGCACCAGCCGCTCCGCCGCGATCAGCCGGTCCCAGACCGGGTTGAGCGAGAAGGCGCCCGCGGGCATGCCGTCGAGCGCCGAGAGCCGCAACAGCTGCACGCCCGTGAAGACGAGCGGCGCCGAGGGCGCCTCGCCCCGCCGCCGCAAACCCGGCCCTGCGGGAAAGAAGTCGCCGGCGCGGGTATAGCCTCGGGTCTGGGCGCGCGGCACCATCAGCAGATGCGCGTCGGTCCCGTCGGGCAACCCAGCGGCCAGCAGCGGCGCGAGCGGATTGGCCCCGGCAAAGACCGCGTCGGAGTTCATCACGACGGCCACCGGGCCGCCCAGCAGGGGGCGCGCCCTGGCCACCCCGCCGCCTGTGTCGAGCAATTCCGGCTCCTCCGACAGCGCAAGGATCGGCGAGGGGCGCTGCGCCAAGTGCTCCCGGATCTGCGCGCCGAGATAATGGGTGTTCACCACCGCGCGCCCGATGCCCGCCGCCTCGACCCGATCGAGCGTGCGGTCGAGTAGGCTCCGCCCCGCGACGCCGAGCAGCGGCTTGGGGCAAGTCTGTGTGAGCGCGCCCATCCGGGTGCCATAGCCGGCTGCCAGGACCATGGCCGACAGGGTATCGGGCTCTGTGCCATGGGCCGTGCCGGTCATCCGTGACCCTCGATCGGCCGGGCGAGCCGGGCGAGTGCTGCGCTGTCCGGAGGCGGCAGGTGGCGCCGGACCAGATCCTTCAGCGCGCTCAGCTCGGGGTGCGCGAGGTCCCCCATCAGATGGGCCCAGACCCGCGGGATCAGCGCCAGGTAGCGCGGCTTGTGATCGCGGCGGGCGAGGCGGGCGAAAATGCCGATGATCTTGAGGTTTCGCTGGGCCCCGAGCGCGGCGTAGGCGGCGCGAAACGCGGCCTCGTCGACATCGGGCCGGGCGGCGAGATAGCGGGCGAGCATCGCCGCGCGGAGTTCGGGCGCGGTGTCGCGCCGGGCATCCTCGAGCAGCGAGACGAGGTCATAGGCCGGGTGCCCGGCCAGCGCATCCTGATAGTCGAGCAGCCCCACGCGGGCATGGCCCCGGCGCCCTGGCAGCCAGAGCAGGTTCTCGGCGTGATAATCGCGGAGCACCAGGACCGCCCGGCACGCGGCCACGGGCGCGAGCGCCTCGGCGAGATGGGCCGAGAGCGCCTCGCCGAGCGCCCCCGGCGTCTCGACCAGCCCGGCATGGTACCAGTCGACCGCGAGGCGCGCCTCGCGCTTGAGCACGGCGGCGTCATAGGGTGCGAGCGCCGGGGCCGGCGCGGCCTGCTCGGCCAACAGATCGACCGCAGCGCCGTAGAGCGCGCCCTCGGCGGTCGGATCGGCGGCGCATTGGCGGGCATAGAGCGCATCGCCCAGATCCTCGAGCAACAGCAGGCCGGTCGCCTCGTCGGCCAGCCGGATCTCGGGGGCCGACAGCCCGCGCGCGCGCAACAGGGCGGTGACGGCGAGGAAGGGCCGGACATCCTCGCCCCGCTCGGGCCGCGCATCCATCAGGACCGCCGTCTCGGAGCCTTTGCGCAGCCGCAGATAGCGCCGGTTCGAGGCATCGCCTGCCAGCGGAGCCTGCTCCGCATCCGCCCAGCCCGCCCGGTCGAGAAAGGCGGCGATGGCCTCGGCGCGCGGCGCGGCGGCGCTCAGATCCATGGCGCGGCGGCGGCCAGGGCCGCCTCCCAGCCTGGGCCGTGGGCGATCAGCTCGGCCCGGCGTGTGTCCTGTGGAGTGGAGGCAAGCGCGATCTCGAGGCGCCGCGCTGGCCAGAGCCCGGCCAGCCGCTCCGGCCACTCCACCAGCAACAGCGCTTCGCCCGCGCCATGGGGAAGGCCAAGCTCGGCGGCTTCCTCCGGCTCGGCAAGACGATAGAGATCGGCATGCCACAACGCTTCGCCGGCGGCGCCGTCGTCATAGACGTTCACCAGCGTGTAGCTCGGTGAGGGCACCTCGGCGTCCGGATCGCCGAGCCAGGCGCGGATCGCCGCCCGGGCCAGCGCCGATTTGCCGGCGCCGAGCGGGCCCGAGAGCAGCACCGTGTCGCCAGGGCGCAGCCCGTGGCCGAGGGCTGTGCCGAACGCGTCGGTCGCCTCGGGATCCGACAGGAGAAGCGTCCGCCGCGCCGGTGCGGTGGGCCCATCGGGGGTCAATGCTGACAGGGTCTGAGGCATGGCACAGAGATATCGCGTCGAGATCGCGCCGGCCAGCCCAAGCGGCGCCGATCGAACCGCCGGGCCCGAATGGCCACCCGCGCCGGGCAGGAGCGCTCAGGGATCGCGGGGCTGGCCTTCGATCTCGGATGTCGGAAGGCCCGGGTCGAGTTCGGGCGGGAACCGGCAGACCACCCGCAGACGCCCTGCGCTCGGATCGGGCCGGATCGCCAGAGTGCCGCCCTCGGACGCCACCAGCCGGCGCACCAGAGAGAGCGTCAGGCTGTTGATCTCGACCCAGTCCACATCCGAGGGCCCCTCGCTGCCGGTGCGCAGGGTCTCGCTGGTGGCGATCTCGACGGTGCCGTCCTCCTCGCGGTGGCCGGTCAGCAGAACATCGCCCCCGGAGGCACAGCGGTGGATGGCGTCGGCGGTGAGGTTGAACACGATTTGGCGAAGCCGCACCGGCGTGCAGTGGAGCAGCCCGATCGCACTGCCGAGCGCGATGCCGAGCGACAGCCCCGCCTCGTCGGCGCGCTTCTCCAGCAGGCTAACGGTGGTCTCAAAGACCTCTTCGACGCCGGGGCCGTCCTCCTCGCCCTCCATGGGGTCGATCTGCAGCGAGGCGACCTCGGTCACGGCGCTGATGGTGTCGAGGAGCTGGGCGGCGGCCTCGAGGATCCCGGCCACATAGCGCTCCTGCTGCGGGCTGAGATCGCCGAAACGGGGGCTCGAGAGCAGCTCACCAAAGCCGAAGATGGTGTTCAGCGGCGTGCGCAGGCGGTGGCTGATCTGGTCGAGCACGGCCGAGCGCATCTGCTCGGCGGCCTCCAGCGCCTCGTTGCGGTCGCGCAGGGCGGCGGCGATGCGCTCGCTGTCGGTGACATCGGCGAACAGCGCCATGGTCGAGCCGTCGGGCAGCGGGGCGAACCGCGCCCCCAGCATCCGCCCCGAGCCGAGCGAGATGCCGGCCGTCCAGGCGCGCCTGTTCTGCTCGCCGGTCGCATAGGTCACCATGCGCTCCCAAACCTCGGTCTCGACGGCGAGCCGCGAGCAGAGGGCACAGAGCTCGGAGACGTGCATGTTCAGCGTGACCTGGTCGTCGTTCGTGTCCCAGATGCCGTGGAAGGCGGGGTTCACGAATTGCAGCGTGCCGTCCGGAGCGAACACGGCCAGCCCCTCTTTGAGGTTTTGCAGGGTCGAGGTGATCAGGTCGTCCATATGGCGGTTGCGCCGCTCGAGCCGCATGCGCTCGGTCGCGTCGTCGAAGATCAGCGCGAGGCTGCGCTGGGGATGCGGCCGGGCCAGCACCCGCAAGGTGGAGCCGTCGGCCAGCGGCCAGAGCTCCTCATAGTCCACCTTCTCGG
Organism: Pseudomonadota bacterium; assembly: GCA_039187815.1. Taxonomy (GTDB): domain Bacteria; phylum Pseudomonadota; class Alphaproteobacteria; order Rhodobacterales; family Rhodobacteraceae; genus Thermohalobaculum. The sequence goes on from JBCCZI010000026.1 coordinate 10,466, forward strand.
TGTCGTCGAACAGGCCGAGCAACCGGTCGCGCCATTCGTGATAGTCGCGGGTCTCGGGGATGCGCCGGGTGCTGCGCAGGCGATCCAGGATCTCGCGCAAGGCGGGGCGGCGGGCGAGCCAGGCCGGGTCCTGCTGCCACATGTTCACCACCGCCGGGTTGAACAGGGCGAGTTCCTGGTTGCGGTCGAAAATGGCGAGACCCACGGTCAGGTGCGCAAAGGTCTCGGTCATGGTCTGCACAAAGCGGCTCAGCGTGCGTTCGGCCGAGGCGGCGTTGCTGGCATCGACCGCATAGCCGACACGGCTGCCGTCGTCGCCGGTGATCTCGAGCACCGAGACCGGCAGGATGCTGGCGCCGCGGACAACCTCGAGCCGGTGGCTCTGCACAGCGCTGGTCGGCGCGTCGGGGTGGCGGCGCATGGCGATCAGCTCGAGCATATCGTCGGTGCTGACCGTGCCTTGGGGAAAACGGATCGAGCCGCGGGACCACAGGGTCTCCCCATCGGCGTCGCGGTGCCACATGGCGATGGCGCCGCTGTCGGTCAGGCGCTCCAGGCCCTCGATGTGCGGGGCGGGCGCTGCGACGACGGCTGGGGCGGCGGGCGCCGGGCTTGGCGGCTCCGCTTCCGCCTCGGGCCTGGTGGGGCGCGCAGGTGCGGCGCGCTCGGCCAACGCCGACTGCAAAAGCGCGCCATCATGGATCTCGATGCACACCCGACCGCCACGGGGATAGACGCTGAGTTCAAGCGGCGTGTCTTCGGCGGTCCAGAAAACCTCGCGCCGCGCCTGGCCCGAGCTTTGCACCTCGGCGACGATTCGGGTGACGGCTTCCGCCTGCGGGCCGAACAGTCGGGCGATCCCGGCCAGACCGTCACGGCGCAGCTCGTTGCCCACGCGCTCGCGAAAACCGGGCGAATTGCAGAGAAGAAGATCATCGCCCAGCGGCAGCGGCAGCGGCGTCACGGTCTGTGGCCCGAACGCGGCCGCCAAGCGTCGCGCGCTCGCCGCCAACACGAGCGGAAGCGCCACGGCGAGCAACCCGCCAATCAGGGCCCACAGGGCAATGTCAGCAGCTTGCACCGGTCCCTCGACCAAATCCCGCTAACGGTATTGTAAACACACTATCACTCTGTCCTTACCCTTAGAACCGAGAGGGTTAACGCGATGTTAATATCTTGACGCCTCCGCTGCCAGTAAGGTCGGGCGATTGTGACCGAGCGGGCCGCGCACCGTCTCACGCGCGGCGACCAGGCGCCATGGGGGCCAGACCAGCTCGATGATCGCGCCAGGCGGCAGAGCGGTTTCGACCGGCAGCGCGTGGCTGCTCCGGCGCCGCCTCGCATCCGTCCCGTTGGCAAAGGAGATCTGCGCGCCCGTCCGCTCGAGCAAGGTGCGCGCGATGAAGAGCCCGAGCCCCATGCCCTCATAGGTCTCGCCCTCATGCCGGCTGCCATGGGCGCGCGTGGTCACATAGGGCTCGCCGAGTTTGGGCAGGATGTCGGCGCCGAACCCCTCACCGTCATCGCCGACGGCGATGCGCACGGCCCCTTGGGACTCGGACATATCGATCCACACGGTCGCATCGGCGAAATCCACGGCGTTCTGGATCAGATTGCGCAACCCGTGCACCAGCTCGGGGCTGCGCGCGATGTCCGGTTGCTCGGCGGCGCTGCGGTCCAGCGGCAAGCCATTGTAGCGCATCACGATCTGGATCCCGCGATCGGTGTGCGGGGCGGCGGCCTCCTCGATCACCGCCGAGATCGGCGCATGGCGCACATGGGCATCCTCGCGCCCGGTGCGCGACAGATCGGCCATAATCTCCCCACAGCGCGCCGCCTGTTCGCGGATCAGTCCGGCATCCTCGGCGAGATCCGGGTCGTCTTTCAGCTCCCGCGCCAGCTCACCGGCCACCAGCTTGATCGTGGCGAGCGGGGTGCCGAGCTCATGGGCGGTCGCCGCCGCGATGCCGCCGATTGCCGCCAGCCGCTGCTCGCGCGCCAGGGCGATCTGGGTCGCCGAGAGCGCCTCGGACATCCGGAAGACCTCGACCGTCACACGCCGCGCATAGATCGACAGGAACACGATCCCGATCGCCAAGCCCGCCGCCAGCCCGCTGCGATAGAGCTGCGGCACTTCCATCGGCACGCCGCCCGCCTGCAACAGCGGCAGATACACCGTCCCCATCAGCGGAATGGCGATCAGCGCCATCAGCCCCAGCCACAGGGTCGAGCGCAGCCTGAGCGCCGTCGCCGAGATCGTCACCGGCGCCAGCACCAGCACGGCAAACGGGTTGTTCAGCCCGCCCGTCAGCATCAGCAGCAGCGTGAGCTGGGCCAGATCGAAGGCCAGCGAGGCCCAGGTGCCCGCCTCGCTCAGCCGCTTCTCGGCCGGGTGTACGATATAGGCGAACAAATTGACCGTGACCGCCGCCGAGATCACCAGTGCACAGAGCCCGAGCGGCAGCTCGAAGTTCAGCACCTTGTGCGCCAACAGCACGGCCCCGCTCTGCCCCGTGATGGCGATCCAGCGCAACACCACCAAGGTGCGCAGCCGCACCCAATCGCCGCGGGCGCGTGTGTCGAGCAGGCTGGGAGAGACCGGATCCGCCATATCCATCACAATAGCGCATATCCCGGGCTCCGACAGCGCGCGTGCCGAGGTTCGGCCCGGATCGCCCTGCGGCATCACGACCGCGTGCGCAGGCTTGTTTTGCACCGCGCACATCGCCTTTTAGACACAGAGGACGACGGGGAGGTCTGGTGATGCGCTCACTCATTTACGCGCTTGCGGGCGGCGCGGCTCTGGCGGTTGTCGCGGTCGGCGGGTGGCTGCTCCTGACACCGCCCGACGCGCCGCGCTCCCCTGCAGCCCTTGCGATCGGCGACACGAGCTTTGGCGGCGCCTTCGAGCTGACGGCCCATACCGGCGACCGGATCACCGACCGCGAGGTCATCGACGGCCCGACGCTGATCTATTTCGGCTATACCTATTGCCCCGATGTTTGCCCCATCGATGCGCAGGTGATGGCCGAGGCGGTCGAGATGCTCGACCAGAAGGGCCATGACGTGACCCCGGTCTTTGTCACCGTCGATCCCGAGCGCGACACGCCAGAAGAGCTCGCCGGATATGCCGAGGCGATGCATCCCAAGATGCTCGGCCTCACGGGCTCCGAGGCCGAGATCAAGGCGGTGGCCGAGCTCTACAAAGTCTATTATGACCGCGTCGAGATGCCCGACAGCGCCATCGACTATCTGATGAACCACACGGCCTACACCTATTTCATGCGCCCCGACGGCGTGGCCGCGGTGTTCCGCAACGGCTTCCCGCCCGAAGAGATGGCGGGCGAGGTGGCGCGGATCCTCGCCGACGGCTGAGCCGGACCGGCCGCCACCCGCGGCCATTTGACAACCCCCGCCCGCTTGAGAAAGCTTGAGGCCGCGATAGCTCATAACAAAGGGGCCGGCACGGGTCCCAAGCCGAGGGATGCCCGATGACCGACCAGCTCGCCGACCTAGGAGAGGACAACCGTCTCCTCATCGTCGATGACGACCTGCCTTTCCGTCAGCGGCTCGCCCGCGCCATGGAGCGCCGCGGCTTTGAGCCAGTGATGGCCGAGAGCGTGGCCGAGGGGTTGGCCGTGGCGCGCGATGCGCCCCCGCCCTATGCGGTCGTGGATCTGCGGCTCGAGGACGGCAACGGCCTGGATGTGGTTGAGGCCCTGCGCGACCGCCGTCCCGACAGCCGGGTGATCGTGCTCACAGGCTACGGCGCGATCGCGACGGCGGTGGCGGCGGTTAAGATCGGCGCGATCGACTACCTCGCCAAGCCGGCGGATGCCGACGATGTCGAGAAGGCACTGCGCACGTCCGGCGAGCAAAAGCCGCCCCCGCCCGAGCACCCGATGTCCGCCGACCGGGTGCGTTGGGAGCATATCCAGCGGGTCTTCGAACTCTGCGACCGAAACGTCTCCGAGACCGCGCGCCGCCTGAACATGCACCGGCGCACCCTGCAGCGCATCCTCACCAAACGCAGCCCCCGCTGATTGCCCGGCCATCCCGCACCCCGCCCGCCCAGAACGCCGGTTCGGCGTGGGCGGGATGGGTGGGCGAGAGCCCGGGCCGAACCGGCGCGGCCCGCCTCAGGCGGCCCCTTCCGCCTCAAACAGCGCGCGATAGGCCCCATAGCCCTCTGCGTCCAAGTCCTCGAGCGGCACGAACCGCAGCGAGGCCGAGTTGATGCAATAGCGCATCCCCGTGGTCTCCCGCGGGCCGTCCGGGAACACATGTCCCAAATGGCTGTCCCCATGGGCCGAGCGCACCTCGGTCCGCGTCATCAGCCAGCCCCGGTCGATCTTCTCGACCACATTGGCCGCCTCGACGGCGCGGTCAAAGCTTGGCCAACCCGTGCCGCTGTCGAATTTGTGCACGCTGGCGAACAGCGGCTCGCCCGAGACCACGTCCACATAGAGCCCCGGCCGCTTTTCATCCCAATAGGCGTTTTGGAAGGGCCGCTCGGTGCCGTCCTTCTGGGTCACCCGGAACTGCTCGGGCGTCAGCTTGGCCAGGGCCGCCTCGGTCTTTGCATACTCGCTCATCTGGTCCTCCATTGCTGCCCCCTATATGGGGTTGTCCGCGCGACGCGGCGAGCCGGTTTCACGCCCGCAGGAGCGAGGTCGTCACATAGTTCACCGACAGATCCCGGTCCGACAACCGCCAGAGCCAGGCGGCCGGGTTGAAGACGAAGCCCTGCCGGTCGACCGGGTCGAGCCCAGCCTTGGCAAGCATATCGCACAGCTCGTCCGGGGTGATGAACTTCGACCACTCATGGGTCCCCTTCGGCAGCCAGCGCGTGACGTATTCCGCGCCGATGATCGCCATCAGATAGCTCTTGGGGTTGCGGTTGATCGTGGAGGTCAGCATGCAGCCGCCCGGCGCCACCAGCGCGGCGCAGGTCGCAATATAGGCGGCAGGGTCCGGCACATGCTCGACCACCTCCATGTTCAGCACCACGTCAAAGCGCTCGCTCGCTGCGGCCAGATCCTCGGCCGTGGCGATGCGGTAGTCGATCTCGAGCCCCGATTGCTCCGCATGGATCTGCGCGACGGGGATGTTGCGCGCCGCCGGGTCGACGCCCACCACCTCGGCACCCAGCCGCGCCATGGGTTCGCAGAGCAGCCCCCCGCCGCAGCCGATATCGAGCAGCCGCAGCCCCTCGAAGGGTCGCATCCCCGAGCGATCGCGCCCATGGGTCGCCGCCACCTGGCGCACGACATAGTCGAGCCGGCACGGGTTCAGCATATGAAGTGGCTTGAACTTGCCGTTGGGGTCCCACCACTCGGCCGCCATCGCCTCGAACTTGGCGATCTCCGCAGGGTCCACTCCGGATCGCATTGTGCCTGCCGCCCCGCCTGCCATCGCATGCTCTCCCGTTCGTCTTGCATCGGATCGGGCGATCACATAGTGCAATAAGGAGGTGCGGCACCGTCCCGCCCCTGCGACAGGCCCGCGCGGGCCGAGCCGAGGAGCAACATCCATCCATGGCCGAGCCCCGCCTGTTCCCCAGCATCGAGCCCTTTGCACGGTTTCACATGGGCGTCGGAAACGGGCACGATATCTATGTCGAGCAATGCGGACGGCCCGATGGGCAGCCGGTGATCGTGCTCCACGGCGGCCCGGGCGCGGGCTGCAGCCCCTATATGCGCCGCTTCTTTAACCCGCGGCACTATCACATCATCTTGTTCGACCAGCGCGGGGCCGGGCGGTCGCGTCCGCAGGCGAGCCTCACGCAAAACACCACCTGGGATCTGGTGGCCGATATCGAGGCGATCCGCACCCGGATCGGCATCGAGCGCTGGCAGGTCTTTGGCGGCTCCTGGGGTTCGACGCTAGCGCTGCTCTATGCCCAGGCGCATCCCGAGCGGGTGAGCGCGCTGCTGCTGCGCGGCATCTTCACCATGACACGGGCCGAGCTCGACTGGTTCTATGGCGGTGGCGCTGCGCGCTTCTTTCCCGAGGCCTGGGCGGATTTCGTCGGGCCGATCCCGCCGGGCGAGCGCGGTGACCTGATCGCCGCCTATCACCGCCGGCTGACCTCGAGCGACGATGTGGAGCAGACCCGCTTTGCCCGGCCTTGGGTGCGGTGGGAGAGCGCGACGGCCGCCTTGCGCCCGACCCGTGGCGGGCTGCTGGATGCGGGCCATGCGCGCGCCTTTGCGCGGATCGAGTGCCATTTCTTCCGCAATGCAGGTTGGCTCCGCCGCGATGACCAGGTGCTGGCGGATATGAGCCGCATCGCCGAGATCCCCGGCGTGATCGTGCAGGGCCGCTATGACGTGATCTGCCCGCCTGCGACGGCAGCGGCGGTGGCCGATGTCTGGCCCTCGGCGCGGCTGAAACTGGTCGACGATGCGGGCCATGCGCTGTCAGAACCCGGCATCACGGCCGAGTTGCTGCGCGCGACCGAACGCTTTGCCGAGGTCTGAGCGCGCGCCCCGGAGCCGAACGCCGCGTGGTCAATCGTCGAGCTGGCGCGCCTCATCGATCAGCATGATGGGGATGCCGGAGCGGATGGGATAGGCCAGATGGGCGGCGCGCGAGATCAGCTCCTGCGCCTCGCGGTCATAGTCCAGCGGGCCGCCGCAGGCGGGGCAGACCAGCGCCTCGATCAGGCGGAGGCTCGCGGGGTGGGTCTCGCTCATCCGGGTCCGGCGCTCACTGCATCTTGGTCTCGCCGCCGCCCTCGGCGATGGCGAACTGCAAGAGCGCGGTCAGCGTGTCGCGCCGGTCCGGCAGGCGCGGGGCTTCGAGCAGTGCCTGTTTCTCTTCGACCGAGAACGGGCACATGATCGAGAGCGAGTTCAGCAGCATTTCGGCTGGTGCCTCCTGCAGGCTGCCCCAGTCCGAGGAGAGATTCGAGGCCTCGAAATACCGCTTCAGCAGCTCGAGAAAGGCGTCCCGGTCGAACGCGTTGTCGAGCTCGGGCCCGCCCAGATCCGTCTCGAAATCCGTCCATTGCGGGCGCACCCGGCGATAGGGCGTGAAGCCGTCGATCTCGTTGTCGATCCGAAACCGGCTGACCCCGGTCAAGGCGATCAGATAGCGCCCGTCCTCGGTCTCGGAGAACGAGGTCACGCGCCCTGCGCAGCCGATTTGGTGGAGCCGCGGCGGTGCCCCGCTTTCGCCAAGCGGCTGGACCATGCCGATCATCCGGTGCTCGGTCTTCAGGGCATCGTCCAGCATCGCCAGATAGCGCGGCTCGAAAATGTTCAGCGGCAAGCGCGCGCGCGGCAACAGCAACGCGCCCGGCAGGGGGAAGATCGCCAGGGTCTCCGGAAGGTCGGACAGGGCGAAGCGCCGCGTCATCAGGGTCCTTTCTCAGGCAAATATCATCGAGCTGAGACGCCGGCGCCCCGAACGGGCAGCCGCATCCTTGGGCCCGAGCGTGTCGAACAGCTTCATCAACTGCTCCTTGGCGGCGCCGTCGTTCCACTCGCGGTCCCGGCGGAAGAGCTCGAGCAACTCATCGATGGCGGCGGCATGGTCATTGGCCGCAATCAAGGCGACGGCCAGGTCAAAGCGCGCTTGGTGGTCGGCGGGGTCGGTGTCGAGCCGAGCGCGGAGCTCGGCCACCTCGCCGGCTCCTTCGGACTGCTCGGCCAGCTCGACGGCCGCGCGCACGGCGGCGATCGCCGGGTCGCCCGCTACCGCCTCGGGCATCGCGTCGAGTGCCGTTCGCGCCCGCGCCGGGTCGCCGGCAGCGAGCGCCGATTTCACGATCCCGGCCAGGGCGCGGGCGTTCTCGGCCTCCTCGCCCAGCACGGCCGCATAGGTCTGTTCGGCGTCCTCGATCTGGCCGGCGTCCAGCATCTGGTCGGCGGCATCGAGCGCTTGGTCGAGACCGCCGCCCCCCGCCATGGCCGCCAGACGATCGACGAACGCCTTCACCTCCGACGCTGCAACAGCCCCCATGAACGCATCGACCGGCTGGCCTTGGAAGAACGCATAGACGGCCGGGATCGACTGCACCCGCAGCTGGCCCGCGACCATCTGGTTCTCATCCACATTGACCTTGACCATGCGCACGGCACCGCGGGTCGCCTTGACCGCTTGCTCGAGCTGGGGCCCGAGCTGGCGGCAGGGCCCGCACCAGGGCGCCCAGAAATCGACGATGACGGGCGTCTCGCGGCTGGCCTCGATGACATCGGCCATAAAGGTCTGGTCGGTGGTGTCCTTCACCAACTCTTCGGCGGGCGGCGTGTTGCTGAGGTCGATCATCGGCAGGTCCTCGTGCGGTGTCGCGTTTGCCCCGACACATAGAGCCCGCAGCGCCCGCCCGCAATCATGCCTGTTGGCCGGGTTGCGCGGGCCATCAGGCTTCGGCCGTCCCGGCGGTCTGTGCGGCATGTTCGGCCGCCAGCGCCTCGAGCGCGTCGAAGTCGATCAAGAGCGGCGCGTGGCCCGTCAGCCGGAAGAACCGCAGCAGGTCCACCGACGCGATCGCCGTCGTCGCCTCGTTATGGAGCGGGTGGGCGTTCAGCGTCTCGGCCTCCAGCATCTGCTGGTCGAGCACCACGCGCACTCGGCCCGTCCGGTCGTTGAAGGCGGCAAACGGCGTGACGGCGCCCGGACGCACGCCCAGGACCTCGCCCAAGAGCTCGGGTTTGCCGAACGAGCAGCCCTTGGCGCCGATGGTCCGCTCGAGGTCACGGATGCGGATCTGGCGATGCTCGAGACAGGTGACAAGCCACAGCCCGCCCTTCTTCTCGCGCAAGAACATGTTTTTGGTGTGCGCACCGGGCTGCGAGCCGCGCAGCGCCTGGCTGTCAGCCACCGTGAACAATGGTGGATGTGTGTGGTGCGTCCAGTCGATCCCATGCGTCTCGAGAAACGCATAGAGTTCCGCCTCGCCCGCCGGGGGGGTGCCCGTCATCTGCGTCGTATGCCTCCGTCAAGCTGCTCTGACAGATAGCCGGGGTCAGCGGACTGGCAAGCGCTCGGTCGACACATGCCGGGGCCGGAGCGCCGCAGTCCGGGGCCGTTGACTTCGCCGCGCCCGGATGGGAGCGTCGCGGCAGCGCCCGCGGCCCGGTCGGGCGCCCCTCAACCCCGGAGAGCCTCCCATGCCCCGTCTCTATCTGATGCGCCATGCGGATGCCGGCTCTGCGCCCGATGGGGGACAGGACAGCGACCGGCGTTTGACCGCTGCGGGCCGGGAGGCGGCCGGGCGTATGGGCGCATGGCTGGCAGAGCGGCTGAGCGCCGAGGGCTGCCGGCTGGACCAGTTGGTGTTCTCGGGCGTTGCCCGCACCGCCGAGACGCTCGAGGTGCTCAGCGCAGCGCTCGGCCCGCTGCCGAGCCCTCGCGCCGATGGCCGGATCTATGACGCGACGACCCGCGGCCTCGCCGACATTGTCCGGGCGCTGCCCGAGGAGTGCGAGACCGGTTTGCTGATCGGGCACAATCCCGCGCTCGAAGGGCTGCTCGCCGCGCTGACCGACACGCCGCTGCGGCCCTTCCCGACCGGTGGGATCGCGGATCTGGAGATCGAGGGCGCCTGGGCCGCGCTCACCCAGGGCTCGGCGCGCCTGCTGGGGTTCGCCTCGCCCCACCAGCTCGGCTGAGCCAGGCCGTCAGTCGCGAAAGACGACCCGGTGCGACCAACTCGCCCCGTCCGAGATCACCAGATCCTTGAACCCCAACAGCTTGGCCAGATCGAACCAGGTCGCCGTGGTCTCGATCCCGTTGTTCACGAAGAAATCCGTGCCGCGCGCATTGGCCGTCAGCTGCGCCAGAACCGCGCGCGCCCGGAAGATCGTGCGAAAGACCTCGTCGTCCAGCGCTACCAGGATCATGTGCTCGGCCTCGGCGCCCTTGGCAAAAATGGCAAAGCGCGGGGCGTCGTCGGCGGCCAGCTGCGCCTTGGTCACTTGGGTGACAAAGGTCACGCGCACCGCGCGCGAGGCCTGCGGTCCGCCACGGGACAGGGCGCGGTCGAACACCTCCTCGGACCCGATGGCGGGATAGTGATAGCCCTCCTGAGCCGCCGCGGCGGGGCCGGGCACCATAAGCCAGGCAAGGGCGACAAGAGCGATCAGGCGTGACATCCGCATCTCCTCACAGATGGGGGTAGGGGCGTTGCGGCGGCACATGCAGCCGCAGCCGCTCTCCGATGGCGAGCGCACCCGGCCGCTCGACCCAGGCGGTCAGGCCCCGCTTGTGCGCCGCGATCTTGGGAAAGGCCTTGCCCTGGCCGGGATGCACCCGCTCGATCTCCATGGCGGGGTACTTGCAGGGCGCGTTCTCAGTGTCGGTCACAAGGGACACGCCGCGCTCAGAGATCAACCGGCTGGCCGGGGGCAAGAGCGTGAGATCCGGGATGCCCTCCAGCACCAGCGTCGCGCCCAGCCATTCGGGCTCGAGGCGCGTGAGCCCAAGGGCCGCAGCGATCTCCGCCATCTCCTCGACCGACAGGACCGAGAGTTGGCGCACATTGCGGATCTCGGTGCCGCTCGGGTACTGCTTGCGCACCCGGACACAGGCCTCACGGGTCGCCCCGTGGTGCACATCGCCGACCGGGCCGCCCCAGTCCAGTGTCAGCTCCGGCACCGAGGCCGAGCGGATATGCTCGACCCCCGACGGCACCAGGCCAAGCCAGGTGATCGTGCCATGCAGATCGGTGGGCGTCAGGATGGACATCTCTCAGCGCTCCTCGGGTGCGATTTCGCGGATGCGGGTGACAAAGGCCGGCCGCATTTCGGCAACATCTTTCTGGCGGACGATCCTGGTCGAGAGCGGCTGGTCCGCGCGGCTGACACTGGGCCGCCAGGCCCATGCCGGCCGGATCGGGCGCGGGACCCTCTCGGGGCAATCGGTGTGGTCGGCGCAATCGGGGCAAATGGCGCGCTGACGGGTGCAGATCTGGGTATCCTGGCACTCTGGCGGCAAGGGATGCGCGCCCCGTATAAAGCTCGGCCTCATCTCCTGCATGGACCGCCTCCTATCTCGCCCGCCCGGGGCTGGCGCCGCGGGGAGGGCGGGCGGGAGCGGTGCCGTCCCCGGGCGGGCCGTCAGGCACCGCGCTCACGAGGAGCGCTCCAAGGCGCGCCACGCGATGTCGCGCCGCCAGATCCCCTCGGGCCAGTCGATCGCGTCCACTGCCCGGTAGGCCCGCGCCCGCGCCTCGGCCAAGCTCGTCCCTGTGGCAGAGACGTTCAGCACCCGCCCGCCGGACGCCCGCACCGCGCCATCGCGCTCGGCCGTGCCCGCGTGAAAGACCGTCACCCCCTCGATCGCGCGGGCCTCGGCCAAACCGCGGATCTCCGAGCCCGTCTCATAGGCCCCGGGATAGCCGCGCGCGGCCATCACCACGGTGATCGCCGGCTCGGGCCGCCAATCGAGCGTCAACTCGGCCAGCCGCCCCTCGGCTGCCGCCTGCAATGCCTCGAGCAGATCCGAGCCCAGCCGCAGCACCAGCACCTGCGCCTCCGGATCGCCAAAGCGCACATTGAACTCGATCAGCTTCGGCCCCTCGGCGGTGATCATCAGCCCCGCATAGAGCACACCGACAAAGGGCGTGCCGCGGTGTGCCATCTCGGCCACTGCCGGGCGCACGATCTCGGCCATGGCGCGTTGGGTCATCGCGGCGGTCATCACCGGCGCAGGCGAATAGGCGCCCATGCCGCCGGTGTTGGGCCCCGTATCGCCCTCGCCCACGCGTTTGTGATCCTGGGCGCTGCCGAGCGGCACCACGGTAACGCCATCCGACAGCGCAAACAGCGAGGCCTCCTCGCCGATCAGCCGCTCCTCGATCACCGCGCGCGGTGTGCCAAAGGCCCCGGCAAAGATGGCATCGACCGCCGCCTCGGCCTCGGCCATGGTCTCGGCCACCACCACGCCCTTGCCGGCCGCCAGCCCATCGGCCTTGACCACCGGTGCTGCTGCCAGCCCGGCGAGATAGGCCCGCGCCGCGCCCGCCTCGTCAAAGACCGCATGGGCCGCCATGGGCGCTCCGCAGGCGCTCGCAACCGCATGGGTGAAGGCCTTGGACGCCTCGAGCTCGGCCGCCGCGGCCGAGGGCCCGAAGACCCCGATCCCCGCCGCCCGCAGTACATCGGCGACCCCTGCGACCAGCGGCGCCTCGGGCCCGACAATGACAAACTCGATCCGGTTCGCCGCGCACCAGGCTGCTACGGCCGCGCCGTCCTCGACTGGCAGCGCCACGCATTCGGCAACCTCGGCGATCCCTGCATTGCCCGGCGCACAAAACAGCGCGGTGCAGGCGCGGCTCTTCGCCACCGCCCAGGCCAGCGCGTGCTCGCGCCCACCGCCACCCAAGATCAGGATCCGCATCCGCTCCCCCTTTCCCTCGGCCGCCGCCGGGGCGATACTCGGGCATCCGAAGGAGCCCGCCCTTGACCGACAGCCTTATCGAGGATGCCCCCGATCCCGTCAATCGCGGCCCCGCCGCGGGGGCGGCCGCTGGCAACACGCCCGAGTTCTCGGTCAGCGAGCTGTCGGGCGCGGTCAAGCGCATGGTCGAGGGCGAGTTCGGCCATGTGCGCGTGCGCGGCGAGATCGGCCGGGTCTCGCGCCCCCGTTCCGGCCATATCTATATGGATCTGAAGGACGAGCGCTCGGTGCTGGCAGGCGTTGTCTGGAAGGGCCAGGCCGCGCGCCTCGCCGTGCAGCCAGAGGAAGGCGCCGAGGTGATCGCCACGGGCCGGCTCACCACCTTTCCCGGCCAGTCGAAATACCAGATCGTGATCGAGAGCCTGGCCTGGGCCGGCGAGGGGGCGCTGCTGGCGCGGCTCGAGCGGCTGAAGGCGGCGCTGGCCAAAGAGGGCCTCTTTGCCGAGGAGCGCAAGCGCCCGCTGCCCTGGCTGCCGCGGGTCGTGGGCGTCGTGACCTCGCCCTCGGGCGCTGTCATCCGCGACATCCTGCACCGGCTCTCCGAGCGCTTTCCGATGCAGGTGCTGCTCTGGCCCGTCGCGGTGCAGGGCGAGAAATGCGCACCCGAGGTGGCGGCGGCGATCCGCGGCTTCTCGGCGTTGCCCGAGGACGGCCCCGTGCCGCGGCCCGATGTGGTCATCGTCGCCCGCGGCGGCGGCTCGGTCGAGGATCTCTGGGGGTTTAACGAAGAGGCGGTGGTGCGCGCGGCGGCGGCCTCGAGCATCCCGCTGATTTCGGCCGTCGGACACGAGACGGACACGACGCTGATCGATTTCGCCGCCGATCGCCGTGCGCCGACACCGACGGCTGCGGCCGAGATGGCGGTGCCCGTGCGCGCGGATCTGATCGCGACGGTCGGCGATCTCGAGGGGCGCCGGATCCGGGCGCTGGCGCGACGCATGGAGCTTGTGCGCCAGCGGCTGCACGATCTCGCGCGCGCCTTGCCGCGCCCGCAGATGCTGCTCGAAGGGCCGCAACAGCGGCTCGATGCCGCACTCGCCCGGCTCCCGCGGCCCGAGCGCCTGACCGCCGAGCAGCGCGCCCGCCTCGCGTTGGCGGCCCAGAGGCTGCCCGGGGGGCTGCGCCAAGCGGTCGCGGCTGGGCGCGGCGATTTCCGCGCGGTCACGGCGCGCCTTGTGCCCATGCGGCTGACAGACCGGATCCTCCGCGCCTCCGAGCGCCTCTCGGCCCCCGCCGTCCGGCTCACCCCAGCGGCCGAGGCGCTGCTGGCCCGCCGCCGCGACGGCCTCACGGGCCTTGCGCGCACGCTCCGCACGCTCGGGCCCAAGGCCGTGCTGGCCCGCGGTTTTGCCATCGTTCGTGCCCCCGACGGCACGGTCATCAGCCGCGCCGCGGCGGTGACCGGACCGGCAGCGCTCGAGCTCGAATTCGACGACGGCCGGATTGCGGTCACCCATGGGCCGGCGGCGCCCGAGCCCCCGAAACCCGCGCGCCGCCCGCGCAAACCCAACGCAACGCCCGAGGGGCAAACCTCGCTCTTCGGCCCCGACAACGAGCCGACCGGCTGACCTCATTCCCCCAACCAAGGAGACCGACCATGCCCAAAGGTTATTGGGTGGCCCACGTGGAGATCGACGATCCAACCCCCTATCCGCTCTACGTGGACGGCGCACGCCCCGTCTTCGACCGCTTCGGCGCGCGCTTCCTGGCGCGCGGAGGGGCCGCCACCGAGATGGAGGGCGCCATGGGCCGCTCACGCCATGTGGTGATCGAATTCCCAAGCTACCAGGCTGCCATCGACTGCTGGAACTCTCCCGAGTACCAGGCCGCCCGCGCCCACCGCACACCGGTCAGCCAGGCGACCATCGTGATCACGGAGGGCCTCGACGACTGAGCACCCCGCCCGCGGTCCCGAGGCCGATGGGGGGCGAGACGGCCTCGCCTGGCGCCCGGCCTGCCCGGGCGGGTGGGGCCTCGGGACCGCGGGCGCGCCACAAGAGACTGCCTATGGCAAAAGGCTATTGGACGGCCCCCGATCGTGACTGACCCCGCCGCCTATGAGCGCTACCTCAGCGCCAATGGCTCTGTCTTTACGGCCTGTGGCGGGTGCTTTCTGGCCCGTTGCGGTCGGGCCGATGAGGTTGAAGTCCCGCTCGGACCCGCGCCATGTGCGCATAGAGGTCCCGAGCTTCGATGTCATTATGGCCTGCTGGGCCTCTACCGGCTGTGCCGCGACCGAGATCGAGCGGCGCGGCGCAGGCCTCGCCCATCTCACGGTCGTCGAGGGCGCAGTCACCGCTCAGACCCCGGGACCGGGACAGAGCACCGGCGCCCGGTCGCGCCCCGTGACTTCCAGCTCGAACCCCGCATCTGGCCCGTTACCCAGCAGCCGCGCCACCAGCCGCTCGCCGAGCCGCAGGAACCGCCAGCACAATTCGTCCTCGCCTTCGGAGTAGAGAAAGCAGATCTGCGCCCCGCGCACCCGCCAGGTGCCCGCCACACAGCGTCCGCCCTCGTACCGCCAGACACTGCGATCGCCAGGCAGGAAGGTCTCGGCCCCAAAGGCCTCTCCACCGTTCTCGAAAAAGAGCGTGTGGCCCTCGGCGTAGTCGCGAAACGCCTGAGGGCTTAGCGGCACGGCCTCCGAGGCCTGCCCCTCCGCGAGGCCCAGCCCGACGAACAGCCCGAGGATCCCCGCCGCTCCAACGCGCGTCTTCAGCCCCATAGCGTCCTCTCATCTTGCGGCCCGCTCTGAACCCTACACGCCTCTTGCCCGCACGCACACAGGGCGTCGAGACCGGAGGCGCGATTGTGTCAAACGCGCCCGCGCGATAGGGTGCGCAGCGGAGGTTGCCCATGGCCCTGTTCACATCGATCGAGCGTGCACTTGACCGCGGCTGGTCCCTCCGGGCCAGAGTTGGCGCGGTCTCGGGCTGCATGCTTGGCCTCGCGCTGGTCTGGACGGCGCCCCCTGCCGCGGCCGAGGGCGTGCGCGCCGCGCCACCGGCCTTCGGACCCGGCGGCGGCCAAGCGGCGAAGGGCCCCACCTATCGCCCGCCCGTCGAGGCCCCGATCGGCCGGCCCTATCGTCCCCGGCGCAAGACCGGGCAACGCCTGGTCTTGATCGATCGCGGCGACCCCTTGGATCGGCTCTCCCCGCCCGAGCAGCAGATCATCCTGGTGCCGGGCCCGCCCGAACCCGAGACCACAACGCCCGAGACCACCACGCCCGGGGCGGCCGAGCCCGATCCAGGCCCGCCCGATCCAGCCTCTCCGATCCGCCGCAGCTTTGCGCGCGGGGCCGCGGTGCCACCGCCCCGCTATCGCATCGGCCAGGCCCTGCCGCGCCGGCTGCCGCAGGTCACGCTCAACTGGCGCAGTTATGCCCTGCCCGAGCCGCCTCCGGGCGAGATCTATGTGCGCGTCGGTCGCGATCTCTTGCGCATCGAGGCCGCCAGCCGGGTGGTCACGGACCTGGTCGCCCCGCTCTGATCCTCTGACCTGGCCGCGGCCGCGCGGCGCCTCTGGCGCCGGGGGCAGAGGCCCGCTAGGCTCGGGCGCGAGCCGGCGGACGTCCGGTGCAGGTGAGGAGCAAGAGCGATGGCAGGCAGCGTCAACAAGGTGATCCTGATCGGCAATTTGGGCCGCGACCCCGAGATTCGGACCTTCCAGAACGGCGGGCGCGTCTGCAATCTGCGCATCGCGACCTCTGAGACCTGGAAGGACCGCGAGACCGGAGAGCGCCGCGAGCGCACCGAATGGCACTCGGTCGCCATCTTCAACGACAACCTCGCACGCCTGGCCGAGCAGTATCTGCGCAAGGGCTCGAAGGTCTATGTCGAGGGCCAGCTCGAGACCCGCAAATGGCAGGATCAGAACGGCCAGGACCGCTATTCCACCGAGGTGGTGCTGCGGCCCTATCGCGGCGAGATGACCTTCCTCGATGGCCGCGACGGGCCCGCTGGGGGCGGTGGCGGCGGTGGCGGCGGCTTTGGCGGCGATGACCGCGGCGGCTATGGCAGCGGCGGAGGGGGCGGTGGCCGTGGATCCGGCGGCGGCTATGGCGGCGGAGGTGGCAGCGGCGGGGGCGGCGGCGGAATGGATGACGAGATCCCGTTCTGAGGGAGGCCATGGCGCCGCGGAAGGGGCCGGGCCCGCCCGCTCGACCCGCTTGGGTCCATCCCTATTCGCCGATCGGTCCGAGACCGTACGGGAGCGCCGGTGATCTGGCCAGGCGGGTGCGATGATGCCCTTTGCGCCCGAGATCGCGGCGCTTGCCGTTCTGGCCTATCTGATCGCGGGGACGGTGAAGGGCACGGTCGGGATCGGTCTGCCGACGGCCTCGGTTGCCCTGCTCTCCCAGGCGGTCGATGCCAAGACGGCGATCGCGCTGGTCATCGTGCCCTCGGTGGCGGCGAACCTGTGGCAGGTGCACCGCAGCGGAGACGCCCTCGGTGCGCTTCGCCGCTATGCGCCCTTTGTCCTCTGCCTGACGGTCGTGATCGGCGGCGTCGCGGCCTTGGTCACAGCACGGCTCTCCTCCGAGGTGCTGATGGCGGCCCTCGGGGTCGTGGTCATCCTGTTCAGCGTCAGCAATCTCGCCTGGACGCCGCCGCGCCTGTCCGACCGATTTGACCGCCTGGGCCAGATCGTGATGGGCACGGCCTCGGGCGTGATCGGCGGTCTCACCTCGATCTGGGCGCCGACCATGGTCGCCTATCTGATGGCCCGCCGGGTCGCCAAGGACGAGTTCGTACGCGCGACCGGGCTGATCATTTTGCTCGGCAATCTGCCCATGGCGGCGGGCTTTGCCTATGGCGGCATGCTGGACGCAAGCCTGGCAACCTTCTCGGCGCTCTTGGTGTTGCCGGCGCTGGCCGGCTTCGCTCTTGGCGAGCGCATCCGGGCCCGCCTCGACGCCGAGCGCTTCCGCAAGCTTGTGCTCTTTTTCTTCCTGTTGATCGGGCTCAACCTGCTGCGCCGGGCGCTGTTCTGATCTGGTGGCGCGGTGCGCCTGTGGCCACAAGACCTAGGGCCCCGACATTGCCCCCGTTGCACAAGCGTCGTATAAAATAGCGCGTGCCAGGTGACGGCCCGCGTGAGGCCCCGCCAGGAGAGCGCGAGTGAGCGACGACGACATCCCCGAGGAGGCTCCCGAGGGCGCCGATGGCCCCAGCCGTCCCGCCTATGACGGCCCGACGATCGCTGTCGAAGAGGAGATGAAGCGCAGCTATCTCGACTACGCCATGAGCGTGATCGTGGCCCGCGCCATCCCCGATCTGCGCGACGGGCTGAAGCCGGTGCACCGGCGCATCCTCTTCACGATGCACGAGAACGGCTTTACTCACGACAAGGCCTATAAGAAATGCGCGGCCATCGTCGGCGATGTGATGGGCCGCTATCACCCGCATGGCGACAGCGCGATCTATGAGGCGCTGGTGCGCATGGCGCAGGACTTCTCGATGTCCGCGCTGCTGATCGATGGGCAGGGCAATTTCGGCTCGATGGACGGCGATCCGCCGGCGGCCATGCGCTATACCGAGGCGCGGATGAAGCGCCTGGCCGAGACCATCACCGAGGATCTCGACAAGGAGACGGTCGACTACACGCTGAACTATGCGGGCGATCGCCAAGAGCCGGTGGTGCTGCCCGCGGCCTTTCCCAACCTGCTGGTGAATGGCGGGCAGGGGATCGCGGTCGGCATGGCGACCAACATCCCGCCGCACAATCTCGGCGAGGTGATCGACGCGACGCTCGCAACCATCGACAATCCTGAGATCACGCTCTCAGAGTTGATGGAGATCGTGCCGGGCCCAGATTTCCCGACCAAGGCGCTGATCCTCGGCCAATCGGGCGCGCGCAAAGCGTATGCGACAGGCCGCGGCTCGGTGATCATCCGGGCCAAGACCCGGGTCGAGGAGATCCGCAAGGACCGCTATGCCATCGTGGTCGACGAGATCCCCTATCAGGTCAACAAGTCGACCATGATCGAAAAGATCGCTGAGCTGATCCGCGACAAGCGCGTCGAGGGCGTCGCCCATGTGCAGGACGAGAGTGACCGCTTCGGCGTGCGCGTGGTCATCGAGCTCAAGCGTGACGCAACGCCGGATGTGGTGCTGAACCAGCTCTATCGCTTCACGCCGCTCCAGACCTCGTTCGGCTGCAACCTGCTGGCGCTCAACAACGGCCGGCCCGAGCAGCTGGATCTGAAAACCATACTGGCCGCCTTCATCGCTTTTCGCGAAGAGGTCGTGGCCCGGCGCACGGCGCATTTGCTCCGCAAGGCACGCGAGCGGGCGCATGTGTTGTGCGGCCTTGCCGTGGCGGTGGCCAATGTCGACGAGATTGTGGCCACCATCCGCAGCTCGGCCGATCCGGCCGAGGCGCGCCGCCGGCTCCGCGAACGCCAATGGCCTGCGGGCGAGATCGCCGAGTACATCGCGCTGATCGACGACCCGACCCATACGGTTAACGAGGACGGCACCTACACGCTCTCCGAGATCCAGGCCCGGGCCATTTTGGACCTCCGCCTGCAGCGCCTCACCGCCCTCGGCGTCGGCGAAGTGGCCGAAGAGCTCGAGAGCCTGGCGGTGAAGATCCGCGACTATCTCGAGATCCTGGCCTCGCGCCCGCGCATCCTCACCATCATCCGCGAGGAGCTCGGCGCCATCCGTGAGGCCTATGCCGTGCCGCGCCGCTCCGAGATCGTCGAGTTCGAGGGCGACCTCGAGGACGAAGACCTGATCGAGCGCGAGGACATGGTCGTCACCGTCACCCATGGTGGCTACATCAAGCGCACCCCCTTGGCCGAGTTCCGCGAGCAAAAGCGCGGCGGCAAGGGGGTGGGCGGCATGACCATGAAGGACGAGGATTTCGTCACTCGCCTCTTCGTCGCCAACACCCACACGGCGCTCTTGATCTTCACCACCGACGGGATGGTCTACAAGATCAAGTGTTGGCGGCTGCCCCAGGGCGGGCGCAACGCCCGCGGGCGCTATCTCAAGCAGGTGGTCGAGGCAATCCGCCCCGAGGCCGGGGTCGCCGCCATCATGCCGGTCGATGTGCCCGAAGAGGAGTGGGAGCGCCTCCAGATCGTCTTTGCCACCTCACAGGGCGATGTCCGCCGCAACGCGCTCTCGGATTTCACCAATGTGATGCGCAACGGCAAGATCGCCATGAAGCTGCCCAACGGGGTCAGCCTGGTGAATGCCCGCATCGCCACCGAGCACGACGATGTGATGCTGGTCACGGCACGGGGCCGGGCGATCCGCTTCCCGACCACCGAGGTGCGGGTCTTTGCCGGGCGCGGCTCGACCGGGGTGCGCGGGATCCGTTTGGCGCCCCAGGACCGGGTTGTGGCCATGTCGGTGCTCCGCCATTTCGAGGCGACGCCCGAAGAGCGCGCCGCCTTCCTCAAGGCCCGCCGTGCGGTTGCCGGAGAGGCGGACGACCCCAACGAGACCACCGAGGACAGCGAGGAGACGGTCGCCCAGATCGCCCTGCCGCCCGAGCGCTATGCCGAGATGTCGGCGGCCGAGGAGCTGATCCTCACCATCACCGAAGGCGGGCAGGGCAAGCTCTCGTCGAGCCATGATTATCCGGTGCGCGGGCGCGGTGGCCAAGGCGTGCAGGGGATCGACAAGGCGATGCGGGGCGGGCCGTTGGCGGCGTCCTTCCCGGTCGAGCTGGACGATCAGATCATGCTGGTGACCGATGCGGGACAATCCATCCGCTGCCCGGTTTCGGGCATCTCGTTCCGCAGCCGGGCGGCCGGTGGCGTGAACGTCTTCCGCACGGCGCCGGGGGAAAGGGTGGTCTCGGTCGCCTGGATTGACGAACAGGGCGAAGACGCGACCGAGACCTGAGTGGGGGGTCGGCTGGGGCTGGGGGGTTGATCAGCCCATGGTCAGCTCGGCCCCGTAGAACCCGAATGCGGCCGTGCAGGCGACTGCGACGCCGAGGATCACCGATGGCCCCTGGAGGGCGGGCGCGAGACGGTGAGCCCCCAGCATCAGCAGCCCGATCATGGGCAGCAAGGGCGCCAGCGCCCGCACCGGGTTCGTGGGACAGGCCAAGCCCAAGAAGCAGATGGCCTCGGCCAACAAGATCAAGGCGCCGACGGCGACGGGCAGGACGGGGAGCAGCGGATTGATCGAGATGGCGCGGGTCATTTTGTCTCTCCTCGGGCTCAGGTTTGGGCTCGTTTGCCTGTGGAGAGAGGTATAGCCGATATGCCCACGCCGTGGCGGCGGCGGAGGGATGGTCGGCGGGCTCGCATGGACAGCCCGCCTATCCTTTCGGATGGCGCGGTGGCCTTTAGGCCCGCGCCGCGCGGCGCTGCTCGAGGATCGAGGGCCGCCCGATGCCGCGCTGATAGCCGAGCGTGATGGCGCCGAGCGCCGCTTGCCAGCTCTCGGGCGCCTGCCGGGCCGCGACGCTGTCGGGCACTGCGACCTCGTCAAAGCCGACCTCGAGCAGATAGGCGAACTGGTCCGCGATCACCGGCCCGCTCGCCCTCAGCCGCCCGGCAAAGCCGCGCTGGCGCAGCGCCCGCCCGATCGAGAACCCGCGCCCATCGGCAAAGCTCGGAAACTCGACCGAAATCAGCGCGAGGCGGGCCAGGCGGCTCACCACGGCGTCCGCCTCGGTGTCGTTCGGCAGATGGACGCCGAGCTCGAGCCCGGTCTTCACCGCCTCGCCGAGGCGGCGGAAATCGACCAGCGCGCGCCCGGCCTCGGGCAGAGGGTCCTCCTCGCCGATCCGCGGCCAGAGGTCGTCGATCACCCCCGTTCGGTCAAGCAGCAGCATAGAGTGCCTCCTTGAACGGCTCCATGCCGACCCGGCGATAGGCACCGAGAAAGGTCTCCCCCGCCAGCCGCAGGTCGAGGTAGGTGTCAAGAATGGTCTCGATCACCCCCGGCACCTGCTCATAGGCAAATCCCGGGCCCGTGCGCGCGCCGATCTCGGCGGTCTCGGTGGCATCGCCGCCCAAGGTGATCTGATAGCTCTCAACGCCCGCCTTATCGAGCCCGAGGATGCCGATATGGCCCACATGGTGGTGCCCGCAGGCGTTGATGCAGCCCGAGATCTTGATCTGTAGCGGCCCGATGGCGCGCTGGCGTTCCGGATCGGCAAAGCGCCGGGCGATGTCCTGCGCCACCGGGATCGACCGCGCCGTCGCCAGCGCACAGTAGTCCAGCCCGGGGCAGGCGATGATATCGGTGACCAGCCCCTTGTTGGCGGCGTCGAGCCCAGCACTGGCCAGCGCGCGCCAGACCCGGAACAGATCGCCCTCGGCCACATGGGGCAGCACCACGTTCTGCTCGTGGGTCACGCGCATCTCGTCCTGGCTGAAGCGCTCGGCGATGTCGGCCATGGCGCGCATCTGCTCGGCGGTGGCATCGCCCGGCGCGCCGCCGATGGGCTTTAGGGAAATGGTCACGCCGCGATAGCCGGGCGTGCGGTGGGATGCGGTGTTCTGCTCGAGCCAGGCGGCGAAGTCCGAGCTGGCCGCGGTCATGCGCGCGGCCTCGTCGGCATCACCCATGCGATCGGCCAAATCGGGCGGCGCGAAATAGGCGGCGATGCGCGCGACCTCTTCGGTGGGCACCGCCACCGCATCGCCGTCCATGCGGTCGAACTCCGCCTCGACCTGGG
Source organism: Pseudomonadota bacterium (assembly GCA_039187815.1). Lineage (GTDB taxonomy): Bacteria > Pseudomonadota > Alphaproteobacteria > Rhodobacterales > Rhodobacteraceae > Thermohalobaculum. The sequence goes on from JBCCZI010000026.1 coordinate 32,531, forward strand.
CGCGGTACTCTGCGATGCCAAGTTCGTGCACCAGGATCTTGATGCGCGCCTTGTATTTGTTGTCCCGCCGGCCGTGCAGGTTGTAGACCCGCAGCGCCGCCTCGAGATAGGGCAACAGATCGGCTTTGGGCAGGAAGGCCCGCAGCTCCTGCGCGACAAAGGGCGAGCGGCCAAGCCCGCCGCCGACCAGCACCCGGTACCCGGTCTCACCGTCGCGCTGCACGATCTGGAGGCCGATATCGTGGATCTTGATGGCGGCGCGGTCGGTCTCGGACCCGGTCACGGCGATCTTGAACTTGCGGCCCAGGAACGTGAACTCCGGGTGCAGCGAGGACCATTGGCGGAGCAGTTCTGCGGTGATGCGCGGGTCCTCGATCTCGTCCGGAGCGGCACCGGCGAAGGGATCCGAGGTGACGTTGCGGATGCAGTTGCCCGAGGTCTGGATGGCATGCATCTCAACCTCGGCCAGGGCGTCGAGAATGTCCGGCACATCGTTCAGCTTTGGCCAGTTGAACTGGATGTTCTGGCGGGTGGTGAAGTGGCCATAACCCCGGTCCCAGCGCTCGGCGATCTCGGCCAGCTTGCGCATTTGGCGCCCGTTGAGCGTTCCGTACGGGATCGCGACCCGCAGCATATAGGCATGCAGCTGCAGATAGAGCCCGTTCATCAAGCGCAGCGGCTTGAATTCGGCTTCGGTCAGCTCGCCTTTCAAGCGGCGCGCGACCTGGGCGCGGAACTGGGCCGTGCGTTCATCCACAAAGCGCTGGTCGAACTCGTCATAGCGGTACATCGGCTGGCTCCGAATCAGGCGGCGCGGGCTGGGCGTTCGGTGAGCTCGGCGCTCTCGGGCGCCATATAGGCAAAGGTCGGGGCCCGCTCGGCTCGGATCTGTTCGCGCCGCAGCAGCGGATAGGGCGCCCCGGTCTCGAGCCCCACAGCCACCAGATACGACCCGACCACGCGGTTGTCGGCCTCTTCCAGCTGGCCCGCCGCCTCGAGAACGGTCGCCTCTTCGGGCGATTGGGCCACGCGCGCCTCGGAGACCGATCGGGTCCACCCGGACTGCGCCCAAAAGACCGTGTCGCCGTCGATCAGATCATTGGCCGTCAGGATCTGCGGTTTGAAGGCTTTGGGCATGGGCTTTCTCCCGATTGGCGCCAACCCTTTGTAGGGCGTTATGCGCAGGGGTTGCGTGCGAACAGCGATTTCTCCACCGCAAGCCGCAACGCTGATAAGGAAGTATGGGGCTCGCTTGTGTTTATCAAGAAAAGACATCTTAGGCTTGAATAAGAAAATATAATCCAAAATCATACTGTTAAATAGGCCCATTGCAGCCGATCCCCTGCCGCGCTATCCCGCCGCCATGGTGCAGGACGCTTATTTTCAGCCTCTCCCCTGCGGACCCGATCGCCCCGGCGCGATGCCGTTGGCCGTGCCTTGGCTGGGGTTTTCCGAGATCCTGGTGCGCCGGCGCGGGGGGGTGCCCGAGATCCTGCCGCCTGCCGCGGCAGGGGCACTCTTCCCCGAAGCCGCCGCTGCGATGGAGCGCATCGCGACCCCGCGCTCGCCGATCTTGGGTGGCCCGACGGATCGGCCCTTGGTGATGGGCATCGTCAATGTCACGCCCGACAGCTTCTCGGATGGCGGGCGGCACCAGGGGGCCGAAGGGGTGGCCCATGGCCTCGCGCTGGTCGAGGCGGGGGCCGATATCCTCGATATCGGCGGCGAGTCGACCCGCCCTGGCGCCGAGCCCGTGCCCGAGGCCCAAGAAATCGCCCGCGTCCTGCCGGTCATCGAGGGGCTTCGCCAGACGGGCTGCCCGGCGCCCCTCTCGATCGACACGCGCAAGGCGGGTGTTGCGCGCGCAGCGATCGCGGCCGGTGCACAGATGGTCAACGATGTCTCGGCCCTGACCCACGACCCCGACAGCGCCGCCGCCGCGTGCGAGGCCCGGGCGGTCTGCCTGATGCATGCCCAGGGCGAGCCGCAGACCATGCAGAAAGACCCCCGCTACGGCGATGTCCTACTGGATGTTTACGATTTCCTGGCAGAGCGCGTGGCGGCGGCAGAAGCCGCAGGCATCGCGCGGGAGGCGCTGGTGATCGACCCTGGCATCGGCTTTGGCAAGCGGCTGGAGCACAATCTCGCGCTGATGCGCGGGCTCTCGCTGTTCCATGCACTCGGTTGCCCGGTTTTGTTCGGCGCCTCGCGCAAAAAGTTCATCGGCACGCTGTCGGGTGTCGCCGAGGCCGGAGCGCGGGTCGCCGGATCGGTCGCCGCGGCACTGGCCGGAGCGGCCCAAGGCGCGGCCATCCTGCGGGTCCACGATGTGGCCGAGACCGCCCAGGCGCTGGCCGTCTGGCACGCCGTCGCCGATCCGTCCCATCGCAGAGGCGAGACCCCATGACCCGCAAGCTCTTTGGCACCGACGGCATCCGCGGCCGGGCCAACGCCCATCCCATGACCGCCGAGGTCGCCATGCGCCTCGGCCAGGCGGCGGGGCGGTACTTCACCCGCGGTGCGCATCGCCACTCGGTGGTGATCGGCAAGGACACCCGCCGCTCGGGCTATATGCTCGAGACGGCGCTGACGGCGGGCTTCACCAGCGTCGGGATGGATGTGCTGCAGACCGGGCCGATCCCAACCCCCGCGGTCGGCATGCTGACGCGGTCGCTGCGGGCCGATGCGGGCGTTATGATCTCGGCCTCCCACAACCCCTTCGAGGACAACGGCATCAAGCTGTTCGGCCCCGATGGCTACAAGCTCTCGGACGCGGTCGAGGCGGAGATCGAGGCGCTGATGGAGAACGGCACCCATCTGGTGCCACCGGGCCAGATCGGTCGCGCCATGCGCATCGAGGACGGCCGCGGGCGCTATATCGAGTTCTGCAAGGCGAGTTTTCCGCGCGGTCTGCGCCTGGCCGGTCTCAAGATCGTGGTGGACTGTGCCAATGGGGCCGCCTATCGCACTGCGCCCGAGGTGCTGTGGGAGCTTGGTGCCGATGTCGTCCGGCTCGGCACCAGCCCGAACGGGGAGAACATCAATGCGGGCTGCGGCTCGACCGATCCTGCGGCGGCCCAGGCCGCGGTGCTGGCGGAGCGCGCCGATCTCGGCATCGCGCTCGACGGCGACGCGGACCGGGTGCATGTGATCGACGAGAAGGGCCGGGTGATCGACGGCGACCAGGTGATGGCGCTGATCGCGACGCGCATGGCGGCCGAGGGGCGGCTGGCGCAGAACACCCTGGTGGCGACGGTGATGTCGAATCTCGGGCTCGAGCGGCATCTGGCAGCGGCGGGCTTGGCGCTCGAGCGCACCAAAGTGGGCGACCGCTATGTGGTCGAGCGCATGCGGGCGGCTGGCTACAACCTAGGGGGCGAGCAGTCGGGCCACATCATCCTCGGCGATCATGTGACCACGGGCGACGGGCTGCTGGCGGCGCTTCAGGTGCTGGCCAGCGTGGTCGAGGCGGGAAAGCCGGCCTCCCAGACCTGCCAGATCTTCGAGCCCTGTCCTCAGCTTTTGAAGAACGTGCGCTACAGCGCGGCGGCCCGTCCGCTGGAGGACCCGGACGTCACCGCGGCCATCGCGGATGGCGAGCGTCGGCTCGGCGAGACCGGCCGCCTCGTGATCCGCAAATCCGGCACCGAGCCGCTGATTCGCGTAATGGGGGAGAGCGAGGACCCTGCCTTGCTGGTCGATGTGGTCGACGGCATCTGCGCCCGCGTCGCCGCCGTCGCCGGCTGATCTGCGAGGCTGAGGCCCCACTCGCTCCGTCGTCCGCTGTCCCATCTCACAGGATAGGGCGGCCGGCCGGGCAGGTGTCCCGAACTCTGGCGGCTCTCATGGGCCTGGCGGGCGCATCCGGGCGATCACGCGTAGCTCGACGATGACGCCTTGGCTGACAAAGCCCGCGACCTCGACGGCTGTCCAGGCGGGCCAAGGCTCGGCGATGTGCTCGGTGCGCACCTGGCGAAACAGCGCCAGATGATCCCGCAGCCCGATGTGATAGGAGGTCATCTCAACCATATCGCCAAAGCCCAGACCGGCTTCGCGCAGCACCGCTCCGACCGCGTCGAAGGCCGCGCGGATTTGGGTCTCGGGATCGGGGGAGAGCCGCCCATCGGCGCCGACCCCTGTCATACCCGTCAGGAACAGGAAGCCACCGGTGGCGAGCCCCGGCGCCATCTGCCACTCCGTGTAGAGCGCCGCCATATCCGGCGGTACGACCGCATATCTGTCCATGCGCCCTCTCTAGCGGCGACCGCGCGGCGGGCCAAGGCGCTTGACCAGGGCGGGGCAGGCGGGCAGCCTCGCCTGTAGATCGAGAGCGCCCCCATGACCCCAATCTCCCTGGCAAAACCCTATCTGTTGTTCCTCGGCGATGCGCCGAGCGTGCTCGACGCCAAGACGGCCGGAGGGATCGCCCATTGGCGCCGTGGCGATTGCGCGGGCCAGCTGCGACGGCCTGGGGCGGGCGCCGATCTTGGGCTGCCGGATATGACGATCGAGGCCGCGGCCGCGGCGGGCGCCCGCACTTTGGTGATCGGGGTCGCGCCGGTCGGCGGTGGTTTGCCTGAGGCGTGGGTGGGACTCTGCACCCGGGCGCTCGAGGCGGGGCTTGATCTCGCCGCGGGGTTGCACAGCCGGCTCTCTGACATCCCTGCGATTGCCGAGACCGCGGCCCGCGCTGGTCGGCGTATCCACGATGTGCGGGTGCCGCCGCCGGATCTGCCCTGTGGCACCGGGGCTGCGCGGAGCGGCCGCCGCCTGCTGACCGTCGGCACCGATTGCTGTGTCGGCAAGATGTTCACCGCGCTCGCCATCGAGCGCGAGCTGCATGCGCGCGGCCGGCCCACCACTTTTCGCGCAACGGGGCAGACGGGCATTCTCATCGCGGGCGAGGGCATGCCGATCGACGCGGTGGTCTCGGATTTCCTTTCGGGCGCGGTCGAGGTGCTGACGCCGCCCGCAGACCCCGCACATTGGGATGTGATCGAGGGGCAGGGGAGCCTCTTTCACCCGGCCTATGCCGCGGTCTCGCTGGGGTTGTTGCACGGGGCGCAGGCCGAGGCGCTGGTGCTCTGCCATGAGGCGGGGCGGACCCATGTCGACGGGGACTATCCCGGCTATGCCTTGCCGCCGCTGGCCGAGGCGATCGCGGTCAACCTGGCGGCGGCGCGGTTGACGTGCCCGGCGGCCGAGGTGGTTGGGCTCGCGCTCAACACGTCCGATTTGCCCGAGGCCGAGGCGCTGGCCTTGCTCGACCGATTGGTCGGCGAGCATGGGCTGCCGGCGGTCGATCCGGTCCGCACGGGCGTGGCGGCGATCGTGGATCGGCTGGCCTGATGCGGCGCTTGACGGTGCGCGAGGAGCGTTGGCCGCTCCGCGAGCCCTTTGTCATCAGCCGCATGCGCCAGGACGAGGCCGAGGTGGTGGTCGTCGAGATCGAGGCGGACGGGTGCCGTGGGCGCGGAGAGGCCGATGCCTGTCTCGACGGCCCCGATGCCGCGCCGGTCGCCCTTACGGTTGAGGCGGTGCGCGAGGCGGTCGAGGCCGGGGCCGGCCGGGCGGCGCTGTGTCGGATGATGCCTGCGGGGCCGGCGCGCAACGCCCTCGATTGCGCGCTGTGGGATCTGGAGGCCAAGCAAGCGGGCCGGCCTGTCTGGGCCTTGGCGGGACTGACCGCCCCAGGGCCTGTGACCACGGTCTTGACGATTGGCCTCGGCACGCCCGAGGCGATGGCCCGGACAGCGGCGGCAGAGGCCGGGCGGGCCGTGCTGAAGCTCAAGCTTGGCCGGGCCGAGGGGGATCTCGACCGGGTCGCCGCCGTGCGCCGGGCCGCCCCGGAGGCCAGGCTGATCGTCGATGCGAACACCGGGTGGGGTCCTCAGCTTTTGGCCGAGATCCTTCCAGGCTTGGCGGCTCTGGGGGTGGCGTTGGTCGAACAACCCCTGGCGCCAGGCGCGGATGCGGCGCTGCTCGAGATCACGGGCCAGGATCGGCCGATCCCCATCGCTGCAGATGAAAGCGTGACGGATCTCGCCTCGCTGCCCGCGCTGATCGGCCGCTATGAGTGCGTGAACGTGAAGCTCGACAAGACCGGTGGTCTGACCGAGGGCCTGGCGCTGGTCGCGGCGGCGCGCAAAGCGGGCATGGGCGTGATGATCGGGTGCAATCTCGGCACCTCGCTGGCCATGGCTCCGGGCGTGCTGCTGGCCCAGGGTGCGGAGGTGGTCGATCTCGACGGGCCGTTGCTGTTGGCGCGCGATCGGCAGCCGGGCTTGGTCTATCAGGCAAGCGAGGTGCTGCCGCCTGACGCGGTGCTCTGGGGCTGAGGACGCCCGCCACCGGCTCCCCTGCCTATGGTGCGCCAGGTCCGGACGGCGCGCGGCCCACCCACCCGCCGGCGGCGGGCGCGCTGTTGATCGGTCGGGTCGTCAGGCGACTAGGGTGGCCTCGGTGTTGGCGCGGACATGGTCTTCGGTGACCTCGGGGGCAAGCTCGATCGGGCGCAAGCCACCCTCGACCACGTCGAAGACGCCAAGGCCGGTGATGATCCGGTCGACCACGCCAGTGCCCGTGAGCGGCAGCGTGCAGCGCTTGAGCAGCTTGGTTTCGCCCTTCTTGTTGGTGTGATCCATGATCACGATCACCCGCTCGACGCCGGCGACCAGATCCATCGCGCCGCCCATGCCTTTGACCAGCTTGCCGGGGATCATCCAGTTGGCCAGATCGCCGTTCTCGGCCACTTCCATCGCGCCGAGGATCGCCAGGTTGATGTGCCCGCCGCGGATCATCGCAAAGCTCGTCGCGCTGTCGAAATAGCTGGTGCGGTCGAGCTCGGTGATGGTCTGTTTGCCGGCGTTGATGAGGTCGGGGTCGACCTCGTTCTCGGTCGGGAAGGGGCCCATGCCGAGCATCCCGTTCTCGGATTGCAGCGTCACGTCGACGCCGTCGGGGATGAAGTTCGCCACCAGGGTGGGAATGCCGATCCCGAGGTTCACATAGAAGCCGTCTTCGAGTTCCTGCGCGGCGCGCGCCGCCATTTGATCGCGGTCCCAGGGCATATCTGTCTCCTCGTCGTCTGGCGCAGCAATCCGAGAACGGGATGCTCGGCATGGGCCCCTTCCCGACCGAGAACGAGGTCGACCCCGACC
>JBCCZI010000027.1:0-39233 GCA_039187815.1 Pseudomonadota bacterium
CATGCCAAGCGGGTGGAGCGGCTGCGTCTGGCCGACATGCCCGAGGCGCAGATCGAGCGGATCGACGCGCCCATCGGCCTCGATATTGGCGCCCGCAGCCCGGCCGAAATCGCCCTGGCGGTGATGGCCGAGATGACCGAGCGGCTCCGTCGGCCCGAGACCCGCCAGGGGCGCGCGCGGTGAGGTTCGGGCCGACCCCGTTGGCCGCGGCCGAGGGCGCGATCCTGGCCCACTCGCTGGCGCTGCCGGAGGGGCGGCTGAAGAAAGGGCGGCGGCTCTCGGCGACCGATCTCGCGCGCTTGGCCGAGGCAGGGCTGTCCGAGGTGGTCACCGCGCGCCTCGATCCGACCGATGTGCACGAAGACGCCGCCGCCGCGCGGATTGCCCACGCGCTCGCACCCGAGCCGGCCGTCCTCGGGCTGACGGGCAGCGCACCGTTCACGGGGCGAGCCAATCTGTTTGCCGACGCGGCCGGAGTGCTCTGCCTCGACGGGGCGGCGGTGTCCCGGCTCAACGAGTTGGACGAGGCGATCACCCTTGCGACCCTCCCGCCCTTTGCCCGCGTGGTCCCACGGCAAATGGTAGCGACGGTCAAGATCATCCCCTATGCAGCGCCTGCCACCGCCGTGGCCGAGGCGGAGCGGATCGCCCTTGATGGCACGCTGCTGGAGGTCCGGCCCTTCCGTGAGCGCACAGTCGGATTGCTCCTGACCCGTGTGGCCGGCCAGCGGGACGGGTTGATCGAAAAGGGCGCCGATGCGGTGCGTCGCCGCCTGACGGCGCTAGGGCTCGGCCTGGTCGAGCAGCGGGTCGTCGCCCATGATCCGGAGGCGATCTCGGCAGCGATCTCGCAGATCTCTGGGGATGTGATCCTGCTGCTCAGCGGCTCTGCGACCTCGGACCGGGGCGATGTGGGGCCCGCGGGGCTGGTCGCCGCGGGCGGGCACCTCGTGCGCTTTGGCATGCCTGTGGACCCGGGCAACCTGTTGTTCCTCGGTGAGCTCGGGGATGGGGCCGGTCCGCGTCCGGTGCTCGGCCTGCCCGGCTGTGTGCGTTCCCCCAAGCTCAACGGCGCTGATTGGGTGCTCGAGCGCTTGGCCGCTGGCCTGTCGATCGGCCCGGAGGACGTCTCGGCCATGGGGGTCGGTGGCTTGCTCAAGGAGATCCCCTCGCGCCCTGCCCCGCGGGCCGGTCCGACCGAGACCTCGGCCCGCCGACCGATGGTCGCCGGGGTGATGCTGGCAGCCGGGGCAGCTCGGCGCATGCGGGGGCGCGACAAACTGCTCGAGAAGATCGATGGGCAGCCGCTCCTGACCCGACTGGCCGCCGAAATGCGCCAAAGCGGTCTCGACCAGAGGCTCGCCGTGCTCCGGCCCGAGGACCAAGCGCGGGCGGCGGCCCTCGGCGCCTCGGGGCTCGCCTTGGTCGAGAACGCCCGCGCCGCCGAAGGCATGGGCACATCGATCGCCACGGGCCTGAGGGCGCTTGGCTCCGAGGTCGATGCGGCCCTAATCCTGCTGGGCGATATGCCCGAGATCACAGCCGCCGCCATCGACCGCCTGATCGCCGCCTTCGACCCGAGCGAGGGGCGCGAGATCGTGCGCGCCATGACGCCATCCGGCCGGGCGGGCCATCCGGTGCTGTTCGGCCGACGGTTCTTCGAGGGGCTGATCGCCCTCGACGGCGACCGCGGCGCCCGGGCGATTCTCGAGGAGCATGCCGGGTTCATCACCGATGTCGTGCTCGATGGGGACGCGGCGATCACCGATCTAGACACTCCCGAAGCCTGGGAAGCCTGGCGCGCCGCCCGCGACGATCAGGATCAATTGCGAAACAGCGCAACCGGCGCTATTCTGAACCCATGAAAAAGACGCTTCTAGTCCTGGCGCTTCTTGCCCAAGCGGGGGTCGCCTTCGCTGCGGATCAGGGACCGACACGGGTCGCTGATGGCTTTGTGCCACCGCCTCCGAAAGACGGCTACAGCTATCCGGAGTGCTTTTGCACCGATACGCTCGGCAACCGGGTGGAACTCGGACAGATCGCCTGCCTGCAGATCGGACAGCGTCAGGTGACCTCGCGATGCGAGAAAGCGAGCAACCTGGTGATCTGGCGCCATCAGACCGAGGGCTGTTCTCCCGGGGTTTGACCTGGCCGGCGCGCCTAGTCGATGCCCGCCCCGTCGAGCCAACGTGCGAGCCGCGCGCCGTTCACGCCCATATCCGAGTAGCCATAGCGCGCGCGCGACCAGATCGCGATCGCGCGGGCCTCCGCATCCGCCTTGACGGTGATGTAGTCGGGAAAACCGAACAGCGCCGAGCGCTGCACATAGGTGACGTGCAAGACCTCAGGGTCGCCCGCGACGACCTCGACACGCCGCTCGACCACCGCCATCGCGTGGAGCCGCGCCACAGCCTCGGCCACATCGTCGGATGCACTCTCGATGACACGGTCAGGCGGAGCGGCCGTCGCGCCACGGGACGCGACCAAGGCGTCATTCGGGCGCCCGGTTCGCTCCGCCAGAAACGGGTCCACATGCCAGCGCTCAGGATCATGGGGTGCGGCGCGGATCATCAGGCCTCCGAGCGCGATGAGGACGAGGAGCGCGCCAAGCCCCCAGCGAAGCCAGCGCGGCACGACATCGAACAGGGTGCGTCCTTGGGCATCAGCGCGCCACGGCCATTTGCCGCCGAACCCGCCGAACATCACGCCACCCGGAGGGCCGGCCCGATGCCGGCAGACGCAGATCGCCTCATTCGGCGGCCGTCTGCTTTACATCGGCCGCGGCCTCCTGGCGCTCGGCATCGAGCTCGGCGGCCTTGCGTTCCACCTGTTCGACGATGTGGTCGATCATCTGGTCGTTGCTCTGGGTGTGGCTCTGCTTGCCCGCCAGATAGACCATGCCCCGACCAGCCCCACCGCCGGTGAAGCCGACATCGGTCATCAGCGCCTCACCCGGCCCGTTCACAACGCAGCCGATGATCGAGAGGCTCATCGGTGTCTTGATGTGGGCGAGCCGCTCCTCGAGCGTCGACACGGTCTTGATCACATCAAAGCCTTGGCGCGCGCAGGAGGGGCAGGAGATGATGTTCACGCCGCGATGGCGCAAGCCGAGCGATTTGAGGATCTCGTAGCCGACCTTCACCTCCTCGACCGGATCGGCCGACAGGCTGACGCGCAAGGTATCGCCGATGCCCATCCACAAGAGCTGCCCAAGCCCGATGGCCGACTTGATGGTGCCCGAGGTCAGCCCGCCCGCTTCGGTGATGCCGAGGTGGATGGGACAATCGGTCTGCTCGGCCAGCTGCTGATAGGCCGCCGCCGCCAGAAACACGTCCGAGGCCTTGCACGAGATCTTGAACTCATGGAAGTCGTTGTCTTGCAGGATCTTGATGTGGTCGAGACCGGACTCGACCATGGCATCCGGACAGGGCTCCCCGTACTTCTCCAAGAGATGCTTTTCAAGGCTGCCCGCGTTTACACCGATGCGCATGGCACAGCCATGGTCCTTGGCCGCCTTGATGACCTCGCGCACCCGCTTCTCGTTGCCGATATTGCCGGGGTTGATGCGCAGACAGGCGGCCCCGGCCTCGGCGCTCTCGATCCCGCGGCGAAAATGGAAATGGATGTCTGCCACGATCGGCACCGGCGACTGGTGGCAGATTTCTTTCAGGGCCGCAGAACTCGCCTCGTCTGGTACCGAGACCCGGATGATGTCGGCACCGGCCTCGGCACAGGCCTCGATCTGCTCCAGCGTCGCTTTGGCATCGGTGGTCAGCGTGTTGGTCATCGTCTGCACGCTGATCGGCGCGTCGCCCCCCACCGGAACCGAGCCCACCATGATCTGCCGCGACCCGCGCCGATAGATGTTGCGCCAGGGACGGATGTGGTTGATGGCCATCGGAGCCTCCGCGGTTGCGCTTGGGCGAAACCTAATCTCCGAGGCGACGTAAGTCGAGAGGAAGCCAGCGGCCACATCGGTTCTCAAGACCGTCAAACACTCATGCAGATCCCGCAGTAGAGCCGTGCGGCACATGGCCTTGTGATGGCGCGCAGGCCGCGATAGCCGAAGGGGCGAGACCAGTATAGGAGAGAGACCGATGGATTTGACGGGAAAGGTGGCGCTGATCACCGGCGCGAGCCGGGGGATTGGGGCTGCGGCAGGCGAGGAGATGGCCAAGGCCGGCGCCAAAACCGTGCTGGCCGCCCGCTCGCTCGACGATCTCTCCGAGGTCGCCGAGCGCATCCGCGCGGCGGGGGGCGAAGCCGAGGCGGTGGCCTGCGATGTGGCCGATGCCGGCTCGGTTGCCGATGCGGTCGCGCGGGCGGGCTCGGCCTATGGCGGGCTTGATATTCTGGTGAACAATGCGGGGATCGTCGAGCCGATCGCCCCGCTTGCCGAGACCGATCCGGCGGCCTGGGGGCGGCTAATCGATGTGAACGTCAAGGGCGTGTACCTCGGCGTGCACGCCGCGCTCCCTGCGATGCGAACGCGGGGCGGCGGGACCATCATCAACATCAGCTCGGGCGCTGCGACGAACACACTGGATGGATGGTCCGCCTATTGCACCTCGAAGGCTGCGGTTCTGATGATCACGCGCATGGTGCACAAGGAATATGCGGGCCAAGGCATCCGTTCGGTGGGGCTCTCGCCGGGGACGGTTGCGACCGACATGCAGCGGGTGATCAAGGCCTCGGGCATCAACCCGGTCAGCCAACTCGATTGGGAGGTGCACGTTCCGGCCGACTGGCCCGGGCGCGCGCTCGTCTGGCTGGCCGCGGGCAACGGGCGATCCTATGACGGTGGCGATATTTCGCTGCGAGACGAAAAGGTCCGCAAGGCTGTGGGTCTGATCGCTTGAGCCATGTTGGGCTCTGGCCGGCCTGAGGCCAGAGCCCATGTTAGACCGTCAGCCGCCGCCCCGGAAGTTGCCGTAGCCGGTCGCCCGGAGTGGGAAGGTTTGGTAGATCTGGTTCGGTGCGACGCCGGCTTTGACCTGAACGATGAGGTCAATGACGATGTAGGGCGGGTTCGACCCTTGGCGGATCGGTGAGCCCCGCTGGACCACCGAAATGTCGACAGCCTTGAGGAACCCGACCCTCAGCTTCTTTACCCGAGCACCAAAGTTGCAGATGTACTGTGTCGGATCCTTATCGAACCGGCCATCAAAGTAAAACATGACCTCAAGATTGCAATCGAAAACGGTCTTTCCTTTTTTGTTTTCGATAGAGATCGTGTGATCAGATTTATAGGTTTGCCAAGTGCTGGTGTCACTAGGCTTCTTTCCCTTAGGAACACATCCCGGATACGTGCCAGAAAACGCCACCGCACCTTTGCCAGACTTGAAGATGTTGACAGCTTTTTCGCCGATCCCGACGATTTTTTCGACAGCTCCAATTGGATCAGCCATTTCTCAATCCTTCACTTAAATGAAATTCTCACAGGTGCCAATTCGTCATCCGTTTCCTTACGGACCACTTTCTCTGCCTTCTCGAGTTTCTTCATCAGGTCAGACTTGTCAGCCTTGGCCTTGGCCTTGGCCGCCGACAAACCCTTGAAGAACTGGTCGCTGGCTTTCATCAGTTTGGTTGAATCTCCGCCCGACAAGGATTTGACGAAACTGTCTATGTCCTTGATAAGCGGATGTTTCTTGTCTTCCTTTTGAACGTCTGTCTTGAGCTCTGTCAGGATTTTCTGCATCATGATCTCCTAGTTTAGATGCAGAATTGATCACTCCTTGGCTTCACGAAGTCAAGAAAACTGCCTTTAGAGACCTTGGCGCTCCCATTGGACGGCAAAGCGGCCCATGACGCCGCTGAGGGCCGCCTCCTCGGCATCCGTCGCGATCTGGGCAACCAAGCCCCGGCTCTTGTCGTCGCGCACCGCAATGCGGGCCGCGATGCCGGCCTCGCCGAAGGCCTCGCCCAGCACACGGGCGATGGCCTGCTTGCGCAGTTCGGGTTTGAAGACCTTGCCGACGGCGGTCTTTGGCAACTCGTCGATCAACTCGAGATGCTTGGGGATCGCCGCCCGCTCAGGGATGTGGTCGCGGGCATAGGCCATCAGCGTCTCGACATCCGCCGTCGCCCCGGGGCGGAGCTCCACATAGGCGGCCGGCAGCTCTCCGGCCACCGGATCCGGCTGGCCGATCGCGCCGACAAAGGCGACCTCGGAATGGCCCATCAGCGCCTCTTCGATCAGACCCGGATCGATGTTGTGCCCACCCCGGATGATCAGGTCCTTGAGCCGCCCTGTGATCCAGAGATAGCCGTCACCGTCGAGCTTGCCGAGGTCGCCAGTCCGCAGGTAGCCGCCCGGGTCCGAGAACAGGCCAATATTGCGGTTCTCATCGCGATAGCCGGGGAAGACGCCAGGCGAGGCGATGCAGATCTCCCCCACCTCGTCGGTCGCGCATTCGCGCCGGATCGTGCCCTCGCCATCGCAGTCGAGAATGCGGATGTGGGAGTAAGGGATCGGCAGGCCAACCGAGCCGATCTTGCGCTCTCCCCCCGGCGGGTTGATCGAGACAAGACAGGTCGCCTCAGTCATGCCGTAGCCCTCTAGGATCTTGACGCCGCAGGTCTCCTCGAAGCGCCGGAAGAGCTCGACCGGCAAGGGCGCTGAGCCGCAAAGCGCGTATCGGAGCGTCGAGAGATCATGGCGGACAGGCCGCTCGAGCAAGGCCGTAGCGGCGGTCGGCACCATCACCATGAAGGTGACGCCCCAGCGCTCGATCAGCGCCCAAAAATTGTCCATCACCCCATCGCCGCGGAAGCCTGCGGGCGTCGGCAGCACCAAATGCGCGCCCGAGGCCAGAACGCTCATCAGCACAGGATAGGCGCCCAGGACATGGAACATCGGCAGGGGGCAAATCAGCACATCGTCTTCGCGGATGATGTCCATCGCGGGGATCTTGCCGTTGTAGATCATGCCCGAGAACCGGTGCTGCGCGATCTTGGGCATGCCTGTCGTGCCGCCGGTGTGGAAATTGGCGGCGATCCGGTCCCCGCCCGTCTCGGCAAAATCCAGCTTGGACCCCGAATGGCCGCCGAGCGTGCTGGCAAAGCTCAGCACCTTTTTGTCGTGGCGGATGTCGATCTTGGGTCTCAGGAACGGGACGATCCAGGATATGGGCGGCGAGAGATACCGCTTGAGATCGATCTCGAGAATGGTCTCGAGCTCGGGGCAGAACACCGCCGCCGCATGGGCCTTCTCAGCGAGATCGGTCTTTGGGAATGGCGAGAGGGTCACCAGGATCTTGGCCTTGGTCTCACGCAGGATCGAGGCGATCTGCTCGACCTCGAGCAACGGGTTGATTGGGCAGGCGATGCCGGCCGTCATGGCGCCGATCAGCGTGACCACGGTCTCGTTGCAGTTCGGCAGGAGGAACGCGATGCCGTCTTCGGGCCCCGCGCCAAGGCGGCGGAACATGTTGGCCGCCTGGGTCACCTGGGTTGCGAACTGCGTCCAATCCAGCGTCTCGGCCTTGTCCTTGGGCCCGGACTTGATCTGGAAGCTGAGGGCCGGGCGGGAGGGATGGGCCCGGGCCGTCTCGGTCAGCATCTGGTGGACCGTCTCGGTCGTCCAGCGGTCCGCCATGGGAACGGCCTCGACCGCGGCTTTCTCGTCAGCGGTGTTCCACGCAGCGCGTTCGGACATGGTGGGGCCTCCCTTTTATCTTGCAGCCGTCGTCTCGCGGCACCTGCATAGAGACACAAGGGATCGGAGGCCGCAACGGTGCTCTGACAGGCACTTGGCAGCGGCGCGGGCGGTCCGATGGAGGCTTACTCCGCGGCAATTCCCTCGGTGAATTGCAGGCGGGCAAGGCGGGCATAGAGGCCACCCTCTGCCACCAACTGGTCGTGGGTGCCGGTGGACACGACCCGCCCGGCCTCGAGCACCACGATGCGATCGGCGCGTTTTACGGTGGCAAGGCGATGGGCGATCACCAGGGTGGTGCGATCGGCGCTCAGCCGCTCGACCGCCTCCTGCACGGCGCGTTCGGAGGCAGCGTCGAGGGCCGAGGTCGCCTCGTCGAGCAACAGCACAGGGGCATCTCGCAAAATCGCCCGGGCGATCGCGATGCGCTGCTTTTGACCGCCGGAGAGGAGCACACCCCGCTCCCCCAGCCAACTGCCATAGCCATCTGGCAGAGCCTCGATGAAGTCGTGCGCTGCGGCGGCCCTGGCGGCGGCCTCGACCTCGGCCTCGGTCGCCTCTGGCCTGCTGAAGCGGATGTTCTCGGCAGCCGAGGCGGCAAAGATCACCGGCTCTTGGGGCACAAGCGATAATGCGCCCCGCAGATCAGCCGTGCGCATGGTGTGGATGGGTACGCCGTCCAGGCTGATCTGCCCCGCGGCGGGGTCGTAGAAGCGCAAAAGGAGCTGCAGAACCGTGGTCTTGCCGGCGCCCGAGGGGCCGACGATGGCCACCGTCTCACCGGGCTCGACGGCGAAGCTGACCCCCTTGAGCGCCGGTGCGTCCGTGCGCGTCTCATAGGCAAAGTCGACCGCGTCGAAGCGGATCGCGCCACGGGTCGGCACGGCGCGCGCGACCGGAGCGCTCGGCTCCTGGATCGGGTTCCGCATGGCGAGCAGCTCGACCAGCCGTTCGGTGGCACCCGCGGCGCGTTGCAGCTCTCCCCAGACTTCGGACAAGGCGCCCACAGCGCCGGCAGTGAAGACCGCATAGAGCACGAACTGCGCCATCTCGCCCGGGCTCATGGAGCCGGCGAGGACGTCGCGGGCCCCAATCCAGACGACGCCGACGACCATGGAGAACACCAGGAAGATCACGATCACGGTGAGGGCCGAGCGGGCGCGGATCCGGGCGCGATGCGCGCCATAGGCCTCCTCGACCTTGCCGCCGAAGGCCCGGCTGGCCTGCGGCTCATAGGTCATCGCTTGGACCGTTTGCGCGGCCTGCAGCATCTCACCCGCCAGCGCCGCCCCATCGGCGACCAGATCCTGCGCGCGCCGCGACAGCCGGCGCACCTGGCGCCCCAGGATCAGGATCGGAAAGACCACCGCCGGCACGATCAGAAGCGTCATCGCCGTCAGCTTCGGCGAGGTGATCAGCAGCATGATGATCCCGCCGATCAACAACAGGATGTTGCGCAGGGCGATCGAGGCCGTCGAGCCCACCACGCCTTGGATCACTGCGGTGTCCGAGGTCAGCCGGGTCAGCACCTCGGCGGTCATCAGCCGCTCATAGAACGCCGGGCTCATGGCCGACACGTGGTCAAAGACGGCCCGGCGCAGATCCGCGATCACCCGCTCGCCCAGCAGCGTGACCAGGTAGAAGCGCAACGCCGTCGTGACCGCCAAAGCCGCCGCAACGCCGATCAACGCCAGGAAGTAGCGGTCGATCAAGGCCGCGTTCTCGACCGAGAACCCATCGATCACCCGGCGAAAAGCGATCGGCAAGACCAGGGTGAAGGCCGCGGCAGCCAAGAGGGCGACGATGACCCCGAGGATCGTCAGGCGATAGGGAACCAGAAACGGCGCCAACCCGCGCAGCGCGCCGATCCGTTTGGCCTTTGGCCGGTCTTCGGGGTTTTCGGTGGTGTTCTCGGCCAAGCTCGTCCCCGTCATGGCCGCGGCAGTCGCAGCCTCGCATTCCTGTAGAGCACCCTAAATCCGCTCTGACGCCAACGCCAACTCCGTTGCCACACCAAATAGTCCAAGTGGGCAAAAACGACCTGGTTCGTCGAGAATGCCGCAGATCGCGGGTGCCGGCTGGGGCAGTCTGGAGCCTGGCGCATCCCCCGCGCCATAAACGCTGCTGAAAGCGCCATGAGCCTCCTCGTCTCCTTTACGGCCCTCTTCCTTTCCATTTTTCTTGTTCAACTCGGATCCGGCTCACTCGGCCCGCTCGATGCGCTCGCCGCCTCGGCCCGTGGGTTCACAACGGCCGATATCGGCTTGATGGGGTCCGCGCATTTCGTCGGCTTCTTCCTCGGCTGTTGGCTGGCACCCCGCTATATCGGGCGGGTCGGGCATTCGCGCGCCTTCGCGGCCGCCGCGGCGATCGGAGCGACCGGGGCGTTGCTCCATCCGGTGCTCGAGGGGCCTTTGCTATGGGCCGGCCTCCGGCTGTGCACCGGGATTGCCATCGCCTCGGCCTATACGGTTGTCGAGAGCTGGCTGCAGGCCAAGACACCGAACGAGATGCGGGGACGGATCTTCTCGGTCTATCGTCTGGTCGATATGGGCAGCCAGATCGTCGCCCAGGGCATGATCGCCGTGCTCGATCCAGCGAGCTATGTCGCCTACAACATCGTCGCGGTGTTCTGCTGCCTGTGCCTCTTGCCGCTGATGCTGACGCGGAGGGTGCCACCGACCGCTCCCGGCACGCCGCGGCTTCGCCCGCTGAAGGCGCTGCGGCTGTCGCCCACGGCCTGTATCGGGATCGTGGTGGCCGGAGCGACCGGATCGGCCTTCCGGATGGTGGGGCCGCTCTATGCCATCGAGACCGGGCTCGACGCGCTGCAGATCGCGCTCTTTCTCTCGGCGGCGGTGATCGGCGGCATGGCGGCGCAGTATCCTGTCGGTTGGATCGCAGACAAGATCGACCGGCGGCGGGTCCTGGTTGCGATCTCGGGCCTGGCGATCGTCACCTGTCTCGGCCTGGTCGTGTGGATGGATCCGGCCGCGCCCTCGAGCCTGTTTCTGGGTGCCTTTCTGTTCGGCCTGACCTCCTATCCGATCTATTCGGTCGCGGCCGCCTATGCCAACGATCTGGCACCCGAGGATTTCGTGGTCGAGCTCAACGCCTCGATCATCTTCTTTTTCTCGGTGGGGGCCATCGTCAGCCCCTATCTGACCGCGCAGCTCATCAGCGCCTATGGCCCGGCCGCGCTCTTTGCCTTTGTGGCAGCGGCGCATCTGGTGCTGGTGGTGTTCACGCTCTATAGGATGACGCGGCGGTCGGCCGCCCAGCCTTCGCAGCCCTATCGCTATCTGCCACGCACTTCGATGGTGTTGGAGCGATTGATCGGCCGGGGCGGGGAGCCGGAGGCGCCAGACCCGAGCGGGGCGTCACAACACAAGGGCAGGGAGACACCATGAAGCTCTTTCATTCCGAGACCTCGCCCTATGTGCGCAAGGTGATGGTCGTCTTGCACCTTACGGATCAACTGGGCGCGGTCGAGCTCATTCCCGGATCGGGCACGCCGCTCCAGCCGAACGAGGGGACCTGTTCGGTCAACCCGCTTGGCAAGGTGCCCTGCCTGGTGACCGAGCAGGGTGTCGCCCTCTATGACAGCCGGGTGATCACCCGCTATCTCGACAGCCGGGCGGGTGGCGGGCTCTATCCGCAGGGCGATGCGCTGTGGTCAGTGATGGCTTGGGAGGCCTTGGCCGAAGGGGTGATCGATGCCGCCCTTCTGGTCGTCTATGAAGGCCGGCTGCGACCGGCTGAGCTGCGCTTTGGGCCTTGGATTCAGGGACAGATGAGCAAGATCCACCGCGCGCTCGGCGAGCTGGAGGGCCAGTCCGGCCGCTTTGGCGAGGAGCCGGACGCCGCGCAGATCGCTGTGGGCTGCGCGCTCGGCTATCTCGACCTGCGGTTCGGTGATCTCGGTTGGCGCGATGGCCGACCGGGCTTGGCGGCGTGGTATCAGAGCTTTGCCGCGCGCCCGGCCATGCAGGCGACCGCACCGGCACCCTAGGCTACGCCGCGCGACCGGTGTGATGACCCCAGAAAGCCTCCCCTGGGACGCGATCCTGGTCGCGTGGACTGTCTTTGCTGCCAATGTCATCAGCCCCGGACCGAATGTCTTCAACACCATTGCCATCGCGCTCGGGGCCGGGCGCGCCGTCGCCTTGGCGGTCGTGCCGGCGATCGCACTCGGCGTGCTCGGCTGGGCCTTGGCGGCGGTGCTTGGGGCCGCGGCTTTGTTCGGCCGCATGCCCGTGTTCGAGCCGATCTCTGCCTGTGCCGGCGGCGCCCTGCTCATCCTCTTTGCCTATCGCTACGCGCAACGGGCCATCCGGTGGGAGACGACCGGCGGCGGCCGGATCCGAATCTCGGCATCCGAGGCCTTCTGGACCACCCTCTCCGTGCTCGCAACCAACCCCAAGGCGCTGACCACCTGGCTCGTGCTGGTCTCGCTTGTGCCGCCCTCCGAGGCGTCAAAGGCCACCCTGATCGCCATGATCCTCGGCCCGGTCGCGATCGCGTGCATGGCGCATGCAGCCTATGCCACGCTCTTCTCCACTGGGATCGCGGCGCGGCTCTATGCCCGTGCCGGGCGCTGGATCTTGGCCGGGGTCGCGGGGTTCTTCTGCATCCTCGGCACGGGGCTTTTGCTGCGCGATGGCCCGCGGGTGGCCACGCAGCTCGGCTGGATTTGATGGATCTGGCCTGATTTGTGCGAAACCGCACACCGCCGGTCCAACATCTCAGCTACCTCAACGGCAAGAACGATCCCGTCACCCTGCGAATAATGGTGCGCCCGATGTTTGACTTGCTTGATCTGATTCCCAGCGTTTCGGCCTTTGATGCCGTTGGCCTGATCGGTGTGCTTCTCTATGTGGGTGCCTATAGCGGGGTGCAAGTCGGGCAGATTGACGGCAATGGCCTGGTCTTCACCGCCATGAACGGGGTTGCCGCGTTTTGCATGCTGATCAGCCTGATCGGGGCCTTCAACCTGGCCAGCGCCATCATGAACACCCTGTTCTTCAGCTTCAGCCTGATAGGCTTTGCCCGTCAACTGGCGGCGCAGGTCTCGCGGGGCCGCGCCCGGATCGGCCTGCGATTGTGATTGACGCCCACTCGCCATAGGTCCCCTGCCCGCTACCTCAGCGGCAAAGCAGGAGACCAGTGATGCACGCCATGATCGTCCACGAGACGCGCCGTGAGGCCAGCGAACCCCCGCGCAGACCTGGCCGGCTGGTCGCCATGCATGCCACGGGCCTTGTGATGCTGGCTCTGGCGGCCTGCTCGGGTGGCGTGTCCGAGGATGCCCCCTTGCGCGAAAGCCTCGCAGACGGGCCGAGTGGGGCCGAATTCGCCCTGGCCAGCCGCGCGCCTTATGACTTCCCGGATCTCGCGGCGGGGCGCGGGCCCGAGGACCGCATCGTTGGCCGCCTCTTGATGCCGGATGGCGATGGCCCTGTGCGCGGAGCAGCAATCCTCAGCCACGGTGCCGGAGGGCTTGGCTCCCGGCAGCACCGGATGGCCGAACGCCTCGCGGCCCGGGGCATCGCCTCCCTCGTGCTCGACCATTTCGGCCCCCGCGGGATCGGCTCCACCGTGCGCGATCAGCTCCGCGCAACCGAGCAGACCATGGTCGGCGATGTCTATCGGGCCCGCCGCATGCTGGCGAGCCATCCGCGCATTCCTACGGACAAGATCGGCATGATTGGCTGGTCCAAGGGCGGCACCACGGCGGTGCTCGCCTCCGTGGCCCGGATCGGCGGGTTTGCCGCGCCCGAGGGCGAAGGCCTGGCCTTTGCCATCGCCTTTTATCCGTTCTGCGGCTTTGCGCTCGGCGAGGAGCCGCTTGGTGCCCCGCTCCTGATGCTCTTGGCAGGCCGCGACGACTGGACCCCGGCGGAGCCGTGTCAGCGTCTGACCGCGCGCTGGCAGGACAGAGGGCAGCCGGCGACCGAGGTGACCTATGACAGTGCCCCCCACGGCTTCGACTCCGGCCTGTTCTTCGAGGCGCGGGTCGACCGGGCCATCGCCGTGCGTCGCGACGGGCCGGATTGCATGCTGACCCTGGCGCCCGATGGGCAGACAGTCACCGTCGACGGCACCCATAAGCTGAACGACATCACCGGGCGCGAACGGTTCCTAGCGGCGTGTGGCGAGAGGGGGGTGACCTTCGGCGGAGACAGGGCCGCCCGGGGCGCAGCCTTTGCCGAGGTCGACCGCTTTCTGGCGGATATCCTCGGCCCCTGACAGAGCCAAGCGCGACGGGAGCCCGCTTTCGCGCAGCCTCCATCAGGCGACGAAATCCCACTCGCCCGGCGCGATTTCGGTCAGTGTCTGGATCGCCGGGGAGCCGTTGACGTTCTCGACGCTCGATGAGAAGGCCAACAACAGCGCCGGCCGATCAAACAGGGGCTGGTCCAGCACACTGCGCCAGAAGGCCAGGCCAGCCTGGTCCGGCTCCCGATCTAGCACGTTCTCATAGAGTGCAGACACAAAAGCCGGATCGTCGAGATAGCGGGAATCGGCGGTATCGAAAGGCTCGCCAAAGCTTTGGTTGAACTCCGCGCTCAGCAAGAAGGCGTCGGCGACGCGGCTGAGGGAGAACCCCTGTTCGCGCGCATCGATCCAAAAGTTCAGGCCCGGCGTGTCGATGTTGCCGTCGCGATCGAGCCCCGCCTCATAGAGCAGGGCGACATCTTGGGCCTCGGCGACCGAGAGACCGAGGCCGAGGCCGTCGCCGGGGTCTTCTCCATCGCCGGGATCTTCGCCGTCCCCGGGATCCTCTTCGGCCACGTCCTGCACCGTGATCACGATGTCTTCGGTCGCGCGGTTTCCGGCGGGATCGGTTGCGGTCAAAACCAGCGCATACTCCGCGACCGTTTCGAAATCGAGAGCGGCCGCGACCTGCAAATCCTCGCCCGAGATCGCAAAATCCTCGGCGCCAGCACCGCTTAGGCTGAGCGTATGCGTGCTGTCATCGGTGTCGATAACTAGGATGCGGGCCACGAAGGAGCCGATCTGAGCGTTCTCTGGGATCACGGCATCCGACACATTGATGGCATCGGGCGCAAGGTTCACAGGTTTCGGGACGCCGCCCTCGCGCACCGTCAGCTCGCTGCCCGTCCGGAAATAGTTCTCGACCACCACCGCGCCGCCAATGGCCGTGACGATCAAATCGTCAACATCCCGCGCAAAGGTCAGGTTGGCGCCCGCGTCGAACTCGAAGGTCGAGCGGCCTTGATCCTCGACGCGGTCAGTGCCGAAGGTGCCCCGGAAGACATAGGTGTCGGTGCCGATCTCGCCGATCAACCGGTCATCCCCCGAGCCGCCATCGATGCGGTCATCCCCCCCGCCGGCATCGATCTCGTCATCGCCCGGGCCCCCGAACAGCGTGTCGCCGCCGTTCTCGCCAAACACCGTGTCGTCGCCGGCCAAGAGATCGATCTCGTCCGCCGCGCCCGTGCCGCGGAGCTTGTCCGGGCCATCGCTGGGACGTCGGGAAAACCCGTCCTCGAGATCGCGGCCGGCGGTGACGAAACCGAGTTGGTCCTCGGTGGCGTCGCGCCCGCCGCCGCCATAAGCGAGGACCGCGAATGTCTCGGGCTGATCGTCATTGACCGGGGCCGGGACCTCAACGACCGTGAAGCCATCTCCGGCCTCATCGAACAGGATCGGCTCGACCGAGACCACGTTGAAGGTCAGGAAATCGATGATCAGCGAGTCGCCCGCCTGCCCACCGGTCGTGATGTTGCCGTCGGAGCCGCGGACATTCGCGACCAGCGTTTCGGGCGTGTTGATCAACGCATCGCCGGTCAGGGTGAACTGTGCGCCCAACGTGTCGTCGCCGACGACCCCGACATCGAGGGTGCGGACCAGGGACGTGCCGCTCTCGTCGAGCAGATCGAACTCAAAGGAAAACCCGAGCTCCACGCCATCCGGCAGCGCGTCATAGCCGGAGCCGGGATCAAAGATCAGACCGTCCGCGCCGACCTCCAGCGTGCCGCCGGTCTCGATGTCGAACTGATCGCCCAGCGAGATCGCCTCGCCATTGATCCCGGTGACGGTGAAGTCGGGCGTGTCGGTGAGGTCGGGAATGGCTTCGAGAGCCTCGAACAACGCCTCGCCGAACTCTTCGGCAAACGGATAGGGCCCTCCGCTGGGGATCACGTCGATGACCTGGGTCTCGCCATCGATCTCGACGCCGATGCGCAGGCCCCTGAGATTGCTGAAATCATCCTCAAAGGGCCGAATGACATTCGCACCCGATGCAAAAATCTCAAAGGAACGGTCCATGGGAACTCCTACTGCCTCAAATCTGGCTGCTAGAGGCGCCAGGGGCGACTCTATGGCCGAAGGACTATAAGGGGCGCTCTGACAATCGCAAAATCAGCGGCTTGCGAAGAAGATGGGCCGCCGGCGGTTGGCGCTCAATCGTAAGGCTCGACCCGGGCATCGGTGATCGTATAGCCGATCTCGGCCAGTTCGGTGGCGACCGCCATCGTTTGGATCGTGCCCGTCACATAGATCGGCTCGAAGTACCCAGTCACCTCGAAGGGCGCGGCGACTTTGACCAGCACGATCTGGTTCGGGGGTGGCGGCGGCACATGGATGCAGGCGCCCACATACGGCACCAACAGCAGATCGGTGACGCCCGTGCCCGCAAAGTCGAGCGGAACCATATAGCCCGGGATCCGCACCAGCTTGCCATTGTACTCGGTTGTCACGCTCGCATCGCGGTTCTGAAAGAAGCCGGTCGAGAGCTGCCCATGCTGGATGATCCCAAACGCGGACCGCAGCGACTCGTAGGTCGTGCCGCGCGCCCCGCGCGGGATCAGATCGGCCCAATTCAGCTCAATGCGCTCGCTGCTCGCCCAGGTGCTGGGGGCGCAGAGGAGCGAGATGCCCCCGATCACAACGCTGCGTCGCGATACATGGCCCAAGGCCGCCTCCATCACTGTGTCACCGTCATACCATCGGCCAGCGACATCCGGTAGGCCCGGATGGCCGGCACAAGGCCTATGCCCGTCCCCGCCGCAACGATTGCAACCATGGTCAGAAGCTCTCGCGCGGTCGGCGGTGTGATGGGAACATAGAGCCCATAGGCCGCATCGAGCCAGGGTTGGACGATCACAAGCCCGCCATAGAGGCAAACAAGCCCCACCGCTGCGCCCGCCAGACTGATCAGCGCCGCTTCGAGCAGCAGCATGCTCACCACGGTGCGTGGCCGTGCGCCCACCGAGCGCAGGATCGCCATTTCGCGCCGTCGCTCGCCGAGGCCGGCGAGGATCATGGCCGCCATGCCCAGCAACGCGGTGGCGACGACCATGGCGCTCACGCCGGTCAGCGCTGTCTCGGCAACCGCCACCAGGCTCCACAGCTCCTGCAAAGCCACGCCGGGCAGGACGGCTAGCAGCGGCTCTTCGGTGTATTGGTTGATCTCGCGCTGAAGGCGAAAGATCGCGAGCTTGGACCTGACGCCGATCATCGCGGCGGTGATGGCCTTGGGCGTGAGATCCATCGAGCGCACGGCCTCGGCGCTGACGCTCTGACCGGGGATGCGCGCGCCCCCTTGCCAGTCCACATGGATGGCCTCGATGCCCGCGAGACTGACATGGACGGTGCGGTCCACTGGCGTGCCGGTCTTCTCGAGGATACCCGACACCTGGAACGGCTTGTCATCGTGCAGGCTGAACGAGGCGATGCCATGGGCCACGACGATCTTGTCGCCAAGACGATAGCCGAGTTGGGCCGCCACATCGCTGCCGAGGACCGCGTCGAACACGTCCTCAAAGACCTTGCCCTCGCGGAGGGCGAGCGCGCGCCCGCTACGGTACTTGTAGCGCTCGAAATAGGCCGGCGTCGTGCCCAGCACCCGGAACCCGCGATGGCTGTCGCCAAGCGAGAGCGGCACGATCCAGTCGACCGCCGCCATG
Organism: Pseudomonadota bacterium; assembly: GCA_039187815.1. Lineage (GTDB taxonomy): Bacteria > Pseudomonadota > Alphaproteobacteria > Rhodobacterales > Rhodobacteraceae > Thermohalobaculum. The sequence goes on from JBCCZI010000027.1 coordinate 17,593, forward strand.
CCTCCAAGGTCCTGATAGGTCTCCCACGTGATGTTGTTGGTGGCATTGCCGATCCGGAAGATCGAGTAGAGCAGCAGCTGGACCGAACCCGACCGGGCGCCGACGATCAGATCAACCCCCGACACCGTGTCGGCAAAGCTGGTCCGCGCCCCGTTGCGCAGCTTCTCGACGCCCAGGAACAACGCGACGCTGAGCGCCGTCGCGAAAACCGTCAGCGCCACGGTCATCCAGCGGTTCGCCAGCGAGCGCAGGGTGAGCCGAAGGATCATGCGCCCTCCCCTCCGGCCCGGATGCGGGCGATGTCCGACAGCAGCAGCCTCCGGTCGAACCGCGCGCCCAAGGCCATATCGTGGCTGACCATGACCAGCGTCGCGCCAGCCTCCTGCACTTGGCCAAAGAGCAGATCCAGAAAGGCCTCGCGCGCCTCGGCATCGAGGGCCGAGGTCGGCTCATCCGCCACGACCACATCCGGTGTGCCGATCAAGGCGCGGGCGACCGCCACCCGTTGTTGCTGTCCCACCGACAGCCGGTCAGCCCGCGCGGCTCGCACGGCCGCGTCGGGCAGGCCGAGCGCCGTAAGCAGGCGCCGCGCCTCGCCCATCCGATCGCCACCGACCCGAGCGGCCCGCCCAGGTGCAAACGTCAGCGGCAAGACCACGTTGTCGATCGCCGAGGCATAGGGCAGCAGGTTGAACATCTGGAAGATGATACCAAAGCGCTCGGCCCGCAGCCGGTCGCGGCGCGGGCCGCTGAGCGCCGAGAACGGTGCGCCCATGATCTCGATCCGTCCGGCCCTGGGCGCAACGATCCCGCAGAGGAGAGACAACAGGGTCGACTTTCCACTCCCGCTCGGACCGTGGAGAAAGACCCGCTCTCCCCGCGCAACGCCGAACTGATCGAGCTCCAGGCCGAAGCTTCCGGCCCCCGACCATGAGAAGCGCACACGGTCAAACGCGACAGCAGGCTCTGGGGCGGCTGAACTGGGGTCAGGGGGCACGACCGGCTGGCCCCTGGGCGTGGAGCTCAGGAGCTGCCTGGGACCGCGATCACAGGGTCTTGGCGGGTCACCTCGAAACCCGTGCTGCCGCTGGCGCCTACCATCTGCACCTCAAGCTCCTCGGCATTCGGGAACACCGAGAAATAGGCGAACGTGATCTGATCGACCTGATCAGGGTTGGCACAGGTCAGCCGGTATTCGGCATGGAACTCGGTGTGGCTCGCTTCGTCAGCGTGCTCTTCGCCATGGCCATGATCGTGGTCGTGCCCATGGTCGTGATCATCCTTGGCCTCCGCATGCGCATCATGGCCGTGCTCGTCCTTGTGCCCGTGATCGTCATGCCCGTGCTCCTCGTGGGCTTCGCCTTCGGTCAGGAGATGCACGTCGGTCGCCGAAACCGTGCAACCCGCGTCATCGGGCAAGACGAAGAGGGCCAGCGGATCCGACAGCGTGGCCTTGGCCGCGTCAATCGCCGCTCGATCCTCGGCCGAGGTCGCGGGATGCTCGAACCCAACGATATCCGCTCCGGGCGCCTCAAGCTCCATCGCGATCTCGGATCCCTCCATCGCGATGTTGAACGCGCCGACGCCATGCTCGTGCGAGCCGAGTTCCCGGGTTTGTTCTGCCACCGCCCCCGTGATGCCAAAAGCCAAAACAGTGGTCGCCAGAAGGGTTCGGGTCATGGATCAGGCTCCTAAGCTGAGAGGATCAGACGATACCGCACGCGCCTGGCCCGGGCAACGCGCGCCGCGCGACCAAACAAGGAATTGTCCCTCCGAACACATAACGCCAGGTCTCTGACGGAGGCATGGCGGGTAGCGCTGGTCGCATCGCAGGCTGGGACCGATCTCGATCACTGCGATGCGCGTGTGACAGCATCCACATCGTCGAGGGACGGGGGCGACCAGCCGCGATCGGTCAGGTTGGCATAGGCCGGGTCCTGGCCGCGCATCAGCGCCTCGGTCTCGGCCTGCACCTCCTTGGTCTTGGCGACATAGGCGGCATTCTGGTGGATCGGAACATCCGGATCATAGAGATCGGCCAGGGCTGCGATCTGGCGCCGGTCATGGGCCACGAACTGGCGGGTCTTGCGCTCGGCCTCGAATGGGTGCACGCCCAGCGCCTCGAGCGCCGATCGCCCAGCGCGCACACTGCTGTCAAAGGTTTCGCGGATGATGTCGCGACAGCCCGCGGCATAGAGTTCGTAGACATGGGTGCGGTTCACGGCCCGCGCGATGACATGGACATGCGGATGGGTCTGGCGGACATAGCGGACAAGGGCCGTGATGTGCTCGCGATCATCGATGGCGACGACCAGGATCGAGGCGCTCTCGATCCCCGCAGCGTGCATGAGATCCGGCCGGGTCGCATCCCCGAAATACACCCGCACACCGAACGTCCGCAGCAGATCAAGCTGCGCGGAGCTGTAGTCCACCACCACAGGCTCGTGGCCAAGGGACCGCAGCATGCGATTGACGATGCCGCCAAAGCGTCCGTGGCCGGCAATGATGATGGAGCCCTCCGGCATCGCGTCGGCCTCGCGGTCGGGCTCTGTGGAGCCATAGCGCGGTGCCATCACAAGGTCGTAGAGGATGAAGAGCGCGGGCGTCAGCAGCATCGAGAGCGCCACCACCAAGAGCAGCTGGTCCGCCAGTGGCTTTGGCAACACGGCGTTCGCAACGGTGAAGGAGAGCAGGACGAACCCGAACTCGCCGGCTTGGGCAAGGCTGAGGCTCAACAGCCAGCGATCCGCCCCTCCGATCCGGAAGAGCGTTGCGAGGGCATAGAGCACCGCCCCCTTCAGCGCCAACAGACCGAGCGTGAGGGCGATGGTCTCACCGAGCGAGGCATACAACAGCTCGAAATCGATGCCAGCGCCGACGCTGATGAAGAAGAGCCCGAGCAAGAGACCCTTGAAGGGATCGATGTTGCTCTCGAGCTCGTGGCGGTACTCGCTGTTGGCCAGCACGACGCCCGCCAAAAACGTTCCTAGCGCCGGCGAGAGCCCGACCAAGGTCATCAACAGCGCGATCCCGATCACCAAGAGCAAGGCGGCGGCGACGAAGATCTCACGCAACCGCGCGAGAGCGATGAAGTTGAAAATGGGCCGGGTCAGCACGGACCCACCCACGGCCACCAGAGCGATGGCGGCCAGGGTGACGAGCGCTTGCTGCCAGCCGGCAAGGCCCTCGACCAAGCTCATGGTGCCGTGGCCATGGCTGTCACTGCCACGATCGCCGCCACCATGGCCGTCACTGTCGTGGTCGTCGCTTCCGTGTCCGTCGGCCCCGTGGCCGTCGGCGGCCCCGCTCAAGGCCTCGGTCAGTTCGGGCACCGCGAGCAAGGGAATGAGTGCAAGCATCGGGATCACGGCGATGTCCTGGAACAAGAGCACCGAAAAGCTCCCCTGCCCGCCATCGCTCTTCATCAATCCCTTCTCGTTCAGCGTCTGCAGCACGATCGCCGTCGAAGACAGCGCCAGCACCAGCCCCACCGCCAGAGCGACGGACCAGGGATGCCCCATGACCATGGCGATGCCCATTAGGGCCAGGCTCGTGAGGCCGACCTGCAAGCCGCCGAGGCCGAGCAGCCGCGCGCGCATCTGCCAGAGCAGCCGGGGCTCGAGCTCCAAGCCGACCAGGAAAAGCATCATCACAACACCGAATTCGGCAAAGTGCTGGATGCTGACGACATCGACCTCGAAGAGTGCCAGAACCGGGCTGATCGCGATCCCGGCGATCAAGTAGCCGAGGACCGAGCCAAGGCCGAGGCGGGCCGCGATCGGCACAGCGATCACGCCGGCGCACAGAAAGACGAAGGCCAGGAACAGTAGCTCACCCATCAGCGGTCTCCTCGGATCGGGAGGCTGTCGAAGGTCACGACGTCCATCTGCTCCCCCGCGGCAAAGTCATAGGCGTCGTCCCGCAGCGCCCGCAGCAGCCGGCCATAGCCCTCGATATGATGATCCAGAGCCTCGGTGTCCGGTGCCTTCAGCGCGGCGTGGAGTACATAGGGCGCGATAAAGCGCATTTGGCAGAGACGGGCGGTCTGCTCGAAGGGTGTGAGGAACACCCGCAGCGGATAATGCTGATAGCCTTGCGGGGTATAGGCCTCCTCTGGCCCGGCGGCCGAGAGGGCCAGCATCATAGTCTTTCCCGCCAACCGATCGCCGCCCGCGCCATAGGCAAAGCCGTGCTCGAGCACCAGATCGATCCACTCCTTCAACAAGGACGGCGCGGAATACCAAAACAGCGGGAACTGAAAGAGGATCACATCGGCCTCAAGCAGTCGGGTCTGCTCGGCACTCACATCGACATCGTGGCGGGGATAGCAGTGATAGAGATCGACAACCGTGATCCCGTCTATCGCCTTGGCCGCTGCGGCCATGGGTCGGTTGACCCTCGAGGAGCGAAGCGCCGGATGGGCAAAATAGACAAGCAGATGCGCCATGGGGGTCTCTCCAGCAGATCTCAGCGCAGAGTCATCACGCGACACCGGCCGGGCCGCATAGACGCCGATATCACGGATCACGGTAGGGATGCACGGCGAGCCAGCCGAGAAATGCCAGATAGGCAAAGACGGTTAGATTGAGGACCGTGTCGAGGAGACCGCCGATCATCGCCGCTCCTCGTACACCAGAGAGCGCAGCAAGCAGACCAGCAGAACCGGCGCCACAAAGACGAACGCGATCGCCGACAGCGCAATCACCGAGCGGACCAGCGCCACGTCGCCGACCAGCACCATGGCAAGGCCGAGCGCGCCCAGCACACCGCCCCAGATCGTGCGGATCCCGGCAGAGGGGTTCTCATCGCCCCCGGTCGCGAACATAGCCAGCACAAAGCCCGCGCTGACCACACTGGTCACGACAAACAAGAACGCCGCTAGGATTGTTGCAGCCTGGCTGAGCCAGGCGAACGGAAATCGCTCCAACAGGGCGAATGTCGTGGCATCGAGGCTGGCGCGGTTGACCTCGGCCAAGGTGCCCTCTCCCTGGAATGCATCGTAGAAGCCGAGACCGCCAAAGACCCCGAACCAGAGGATCGAGAACAGGGTCGGCGCGACGATCACGCCGATCAGAAACTCCCGAATGGTACGCCCACGCGAAATCCGCGCGATAAAGACCCCGACAAAGGGTGACCAAGCCAGCCACCAGATCATGTAGTTGAGCGTCCAGCCCTGAAACCAGTCGACAATCCCGCGATCGAAGAACTCGGCCGTGGCGAACCCCGCCGGCAGCACGCCAAAGACATAGCGCCCAAAGCCCGACACAATACCGTTCATCAGATAGCCCGTGGGGCCGATGATCAGCAGATAGGCCATCAGCGCGATGGCGATCAGCATGGCGAGGTTCGAGAGCCGGGCCATCCCCTCGCCCAGATCCCGCCGCAGCGGGATGGCGAAGGCCAGGCAAATGGCGGCAAAGACAGGATAGGTCAGGACATCAGGGCTCTCGACGCCGATCAGCCCGGCAAGCCCGGTCTGGACCTGGAACACGCCCATGGCAAGCGAGCCGGCCAGCCCGACGGCGATGGCAACGATGGCCAGCAGATCAAACACCCAGCCCAACGCCCGGGTCCACGCCACATCGCCCACCGCATCGCGGAGCGGCGTGCTGAGGAGCAACGGTCGGCCGCGGCGAAAGCCGAAATAGGCGATGACCAGCCCGACCACGCCATAGATGGCCCATGCGTGAAAGCCCCAATTCAGATAGGTGACGAACAGCGCCTGCCCGGCCGCGATCGGCGGGTTCTCAAAGCCGCTCAGTGTGTCTAAATGGGTGAGCGGCTCGGCTGTCCCATAGAACAGCAAACCAACCCCCATGCCCGCCGCGAACAGCATGGCGATCCAGGCCGGTGTCGAGAACTCGGGCTGGGCGTCGTCGGGGCCAAGCCGCACCGAACCATAGGGTGAGACCGCCAAGTAGATCGCGCAAAAGAGAAAGGCGCTCGCCTCGAGCATGATCAGCCAGCCCCGGCTGTCAAACTGCACAGAGACAATGGTTTGGGCCAGCGCGCCCAGCCCTTCGGGATCGGCGATGCCCCAAATGGCCACCGCAGCGCTAATGGTCAAAGCGACGACAAGCAGGGGGCTCGCGGTCATTCTTGCCTTTGCCTCACCGGAGGCCCCGCCCAGGCGGCGGACGCCACAGCACGGAGCCGCGCTTGAGTTCAGGATGCCGCCGGGCTGTACGCCTGGCAAGCCGTGATCAACTCACGGGTCGCGACCGTTGATCGAGGGGCATGTCGAGACAGGCATCGATGTCTTCGGCCTCCGCGTGCATGGCGGCACATCGCATCCGAGAACGATCGTGAGCGTGGCGCGCAGCGACACCCCGCGCGGACCGGTCCTCCCCTTCCGGCTTCGCACTGGTCTCAACAAAATTTGTTATGCGCCGGTGACGAACCGGTACAGAGCGTTTCTCGCCGTTGATATGTCTGCGACAGCGGATGCCCATCTTCCCTGGCAAACGAATGCCAGAGCGTCTCGCCGGCCAGCGAACCGCCAACGAAGAAAGGACACCCTCTTGAAACCGTCACACATGATCCCCGTTCTCATCACCGCGATCACCCTTGGCTTTGGCGCCGATGCCCAGGCCTGGGAGCGCAGTGCCACGGTCACCGTACCGACCGGATCGGCAAGCGTGTCGGTGTCGGGCAGCTGCGCAGGCGGCACCTGCATGCAAAGCATCACGCGCACGGCATCTGGCACCGTAGCGCGTACGGTGCAGGGCACGATCATCCGCGCCACGCCCTTTGGATATGTCCGCGCTTTTCGCTATGTCCCGCCCCATCGCTATGCCGCGCGCCGCGTTTACGTGGCGCCTCGGGTCTATGCGGTGCCGCCACCGGTCTACGTGCCCCAGGGCGCGACCGAGAGCGGAACGGTCACGATCACCCCCTGATCGGCGGCGTCAGCCAAAGTGTTTGAGCCAGCGGGCGCTGCGCTCGGCATCGCGGCGATCATAGGCATCGAGCGCGGCTTGAGGGCTGGTGGCAAACTGCGCTTCGGCTTCCTCGCCAAGTGCTGTGAGCCGCATCGTGTACCAGGCGGTGATGCCACCCTGGGGCGGCGCCTCGAAGACCGGGAACGCCGGATCGCCGCCTTGGACGCTCAGCCACCGATTGGCCAGGCCAGGGTCGAGCACCATCGCCCGGGCCAAGCCGACGGCATCGGCCGCCCCGCCGGCCAGCGCAGCGCGGGCATCCTCGCGGGTCCGCACCCCGCCGGTCAGCATAATCGGGACGGAGGTGATCGCTTTGGCCCGCCGGGCAAAGGCCTGGAAATAGGGGCCATCGGAGGCTGCCCCGTCGGAGCTCGACGCAGCCCCCGGAAAATAGGTGCCGCCGCTCACGTCGATCAGGTCGATCGAGGTGCTGTCGAGCCGGCGCACCCCCTCCAACGCCTCGTCTTCGGTCAGACCGCCAACCAGCTTGTCCGTCGCATTGATTTTGATCCCGATGGGAAAGGCCGGGCCGACGGCCAAGCGCACCGCCTCAACGATCTCGCAGACAATGCGCATGCGGCGGTCGATCGATCCGCCATAGGCATCGGTCCGGTGGTTGAACAGCGGGGAGAGGAACTGGCTGAGCAGGAAACCGTGGCCCGCATGGATCTGGACACCGCCAAACCCTGCTGACTGGGCAAGCTTGGCGGTCCGCGCATAGAGGCCGGGCAACGCGCGCAAATCCTCCGCCGTCATGCCCGCACAGCTCAGACCCCCGACCTCGAGCGGGGACGGCCCCTTGGGTTGGCTGATCGGCGCATGGGCCAAGGCCCCGGCATGGCCGAGCTGAGGCCAGATCCGTGCGCCGTCTGCCGATCCGCGGCGCGCGAGCGCACGCATGGCATCCAAATTCGCATCGGGCACGAGTACGAGGTTGCCGGGCTTCTCGGGACAATCGGGGCTGATTTGGACCTCGCCAATCAGCGAGAGCGCCGTGCCACCTTCGGCCCAGCGCTCATAAAGCCGCATCTGAGGCTCGGTCGGATTGCCCGTCCCATCGCCGAGGGAATCGGACATAGCCGATTTGATCAGGCGGTTCTTCAGGCGCGCGCCACATGGCAAATCCAAGGGTCGGCTCAGCACGGCTTGCGCGGTCTCGTCCTGGTCACTCATTGGGGCTCGCTCCTAGGATGGGGGCAGCCTATGCGCGCCGTCCCACGCCCCGCTGTCAAGACCGCGGGCGAATTCTCGATTGACACGGCCATGGCGATGCGCGTCAAGGCCACGCGGGACACGGAGGCGGCGATGGATATCCTGGTCATCAACACGGGCGGTACGATCTCATCCTTCGGGCATCCCTTGGCGCCGATGTCGGCCGAGGCGTTTGCATCTGCCGCGGAGCGCCATCTGAGCAAAGCGGTGGCGGCGCGATTTCCCGATTTGATCCTCACCTATGCGACCGAACTGCGCTTTCCGACCTCGGCGAACGGACTGCTCGACAGCACCAATTTGCAACCCGCGGACTGGTGCCGGATCGCAGCATTTCTTTTGGAGCACTATGCGGCCTATGACGGGTTCATCGTGCTGCATGGCACGGACACGATGGCCCATACGGCCTCGGCCCTGCCCTTTCTGCTCAACGTTTTCGATGCGGAGGGGTTCGGTGCGGCGATGCTCTCGAAACCGGTCGTGCTGACGGGATCGCAAGTGCCGATGTTCGCGCACACTGAAAAAGGTGAGGCTGGCGAGGTGGCGCTGCAATTCAACACCGATGCGTTCCAGAACTACTGTGCGGCTTTGGCAGCGATGCGCTTGGGCCTGACAGAGGTTTGTGTGGCCTTCGGTGGCAAGCTGCTCCGTGGGCCAAGAGCCATGAAGACGGACACCAAGCGCTTCGAGGCCTTCAGCTCGCCGAATACGCCGGCTTTGGCAGAGTTCGGGACGGCCACAACCCTGCATGAGGCAGAGATCCGTCCGGGCCCCTTCCGCTCCGATTTGAGCCTCGACAACCCGTCGGCGCGACAGGTTGCGCTCGCTCATTGTCACGCGATCGCCGGCCGGATCGACCAGTGCCTCGTGATGCCGTTCACAGTTTTCCCCGCGGCCTTCGATCAGGCGGCGGGGTCAGCGGTGCTGGCGGATATGATCCAGGCCTGCTTGGACCGAGAGCTCAAGGGCTTGGTTCTGCTGGCCTTTGGCGCCGGGAATCTTCCGTCGGGCGACCCGGACGATCCGACCCAAGGCGCGGTCTACCGCGTGCTCAAGGCCGCCTCGGATACCGGCCTCGTCGTGGTCGACGCCACCCAAGTCCACGCGGGCCAGGTCGCGTTGGCGAGCTATGCGGCAGGCGCCTGGCTGCCGCAGGTGGGCGCGCTGTCAGCCGGAGACATGACCGCGGTCTGTGCGGTGACCAAGCTGACCCTTCTGTTGGCCTCGGCGCCCGACCGGGGCTGGGACGCTCGGACGGTCAAGGCGCTCTTCCAGCGGAGCCTTTGTGGAGAGATGCGCTCGCTCGGCTGTCTGGATGGCCGGATCAATCCGGTGCTCTTGCCCTCGCACAGCTTGGCGACCGCCGATGGCAGCGCAGCGCTGGAGAACGACCCGATCTCCGGTCTGCGGCTGGTCGATGGCCATGGCGCAGTGCTGTGGACACCAGAGGTGCCACCGGGGCGTTTGGTGATCCGTCAGGACGGGCGTCTTACGCTGCTCGGGTCATCGGATGCGGCCCTGTGGAGCGTCGGTGGCGCGCGTGAGAGCGGCCAGGCAACGGCGCTGCTCCTCGACGGATCAGCCGCGGATGGCAGCCTCCGCCTGCGCCTTTACGACTACGCAGCCCGTGAGACGACGGCCGTTCTCTTCGACCAAAGCCAGGCCGCTTAGGCGTAGTGCTTTTTCTTGGACGTCTTGCCGATCCCGGGGTTGAGGCTGTTGGTCGGATCGCATTGACGGTAGAATGCGGCCTGCTCCTCGCTCGCCTTGTAGAGATGGCCGACATTGTGCTCGGCCGGATAGAGCGCCCCGCGCTGGTCGAGCACCGCGAGCATCCGCGCCTTGATCGCCTTGGGATCGTAGCCCGCCTTGACCACGTAGTCCTGGTGCAGCACATGGCAGAAGAGGTGCCCGTAATAGAGCTTGTGGCTGATCGCCCCGGCGATGTCGGACGGCAGCACCTCGAACCAGTCCGGGTCATTGCGGCGAAGCGCGATGTCGAGGACGATGATATCCGACACCTTGCCGGTGTTGACGGCCATGTACCGCACCGCCGCCCCCGCCGCTGCAAAGCGGTGGAGCCCGGCGACCTTGCCCTCACGCGGGGTGCAGGCGAACCAGGCGCCATCGGTCTCTCCGTCAAAGAGCCGGTTCAGATAGGTCTCGGCCTCGGCCACCCCGCCATCGCGCATCTTGAGGATCAGATGGTGCTCATAGGTGGCGCGGTAAGCCTCCATCCGCTTTGGCAGCACATTGGGCCAGAGGCGCGAGAGCCCCTGCATCAACCGGTCCGTCATGTTCTTGGGCAGCAGCGGCAGCTTGTTGAAGCGCGCATCGATCCAGCCCTTCAATGCAAAGATCGTCGGCAACCAGTCGGTGCCGAGCTTGTCGATCAGCACCAGAGTGTCTTTGCCGTAGGTCTTGGAGATATCGTAGGCCTCGGCATGGAGATACTCCGAGCTGACGGGCAACGTCTCAAAGCTCTGCAGCATCTCGCGCCGGAGCCGCGCCAGCACCCGCGTGTCATTGGTGCCGATATAGAAGACCTGTTCCTTCTCGTTCTTTGGGAAGGTGTCGAGGCGCACCGCAAAGACCAAGAGCTTGCCCGCCGACCCAGACGCCTCAAACAATCGGTTCGGGTCGGCGTTGTACCGCGACGGTGTATCGGCATCGATCTTCCGGATCTGATCGCAGTAATCTGCAGCGGATGCCTTGGCGTTCGTCGGTTCGAGATCGGCATCCGTGTAGTCGCCTTGCTCCAGCCGAGACAGAATCTCCTCCGGCTTGTCGCCGAGGCGGATGCCGAGGTGGTTGACCAACTCGGGCGTTCCATCCGCATTGATGCGCGCGAACAGCGACAGCTCGGTATAGCTCGGGCCGCGTTCGATCAGAGAGCCCCCCGAATTGTTGCAGATCCCGCCGATGATCGAGGCCCCGATAGAGGAGGAGCCGATCACCGAATGCGGCAGCCGCCCCAACGGCGCAAGCAGCCGCTCGAGCTTGTAGAGCGTGGCGCCCGGAAAGCTGATGACCTGCCGGCCCTCGTCCAGCACCTGGATCTGGTCCATCCGCATGGTGCTCAGCACCACGGCTTCGCGATCATAGGCACCGGACGGGGTCGAGCCCTCGGTCAACCCGGTGTTCGAGGCCTGCATGATGATGACCTTGTCCGCAGCGATACAGGCCTTCAGCACCTTCCATTGTTCGAGCAGTGTGCCGGGCTGGACGACCGCCACGGCCTGGCCTTGGCCAGAGCGGTACCCCTTGCAGAACCGCTCCATCGAGCGAGGGTTCGTGATGACATGGCGCTTGCCGACAATGGACTGCAACTCGGCGATCAAAGCGTCCCGCTGGCTCATGCTTTTGCCCCGTTGATGAGTGTCTCGCTTAAGCGGCGCGGTTGTGGAAACGAAGGTTCTCCCGGCTCAGCTGATCGAGCTTGGTGATGCCCATCAGCTTCATGTCCCGCTCGATTTCGGTGCGCAGACTGCCGAGCGCCTTCTCAACGCCCGCCTGCCCCGCCGCGGCCAAGGCATACAGATAGAGCCGCCCGCCCGAGCAGGCCTTGGCCCCGACCGAGAGCGCCTTCAGCACATGGGTGCCGCGCTGGATGCCGCCCTCGCAGATCACGTCGATTTTGTCGCCCACGGCATCCACGATCTCGGCGAGCTGATCAAAGGGGCTGCGCGAGCCGTCGAGCTGCCGCCCACCATGGTTCGACACCATGATCCCGGTGCAGCCGATGTCCACTGCGCGTTTGGCGTCCTCTACGCTCATGATGCCCTTTAGCGCGAACTGCCCATTCCATTTGGCGCAGAGCTCTTCGGCATCCTTCCAGTTCATCGACTGGTCGAGCATCGAGGAAAAATAGTTGCCGACCGAGACCGCCAAGTTCGTGCCAGCGTCCACATGGCCCGACAGATGCGGCATGTCGAACTTCTCCTTGGTGTAGAAGTTCCAGGCCCACATCGGATGGGTGGCAAAGCTGATCAGCGAGTCGAGCGTGAGCTTCGGCGGAGAAGTGAAACCCGTGCGCAGATCCCGCTCGCGATTGCCGCCGGTGATCGTATCGACGGTCAGCGCCAGCACGTTGAAGTTGGCGGCCTTTGCGCGCTCGAGCAGCGCGTCGTTCAGACCGCGATCTTTGTGGAAGTAAAATTGGAACATCTTAGGCGTATCGGTGATCTTGGCGATCTCCTCGACCGTGACGGTGGCCAGCGACGAGACGCCGAACATGGTCCCGTATTTCGCCGCTGCCTTGGCGACCGCGCGCTCGCCAACATGATGGAATAGCCGCTGCAGCGCGGTCGGCGCGCAGTAGAGCGGCATGGCAAGCTTTTGCCCCATCACCTCGACGGACATGTCGACCGTCTCCACTCCGGCGAGCACGTTCGGCACGAGATCGCAATCGCCATAGGCCTCGGTGTTGCGACGGTAGGTTTGCTCGTCGTCCGCCGCCCCGTCGATATAGTGGAAAATCGGTCCCGGAAGCCGGCGCATGGCCAGGCGTCGGAAGTCCTGAAAGTTGTGGCAGGCGTTCAGTCCCATGGCGTTCTCCGCAGCCGGCGCTTCGCGTAAATTGGTAAGATCATGTTACCACTATGCTCCTCTTGCCAGTCCGGACGCAGAGAGTCAAGGCAGTCCTCTACCGATGGCGCGGCGGTCGGCGCAACGGGTCCAAAGATGTGCAGGAGGCCTAGGGCCCAATTAGGCGGACACACCCAGCCTCGCGGCCACGCCAACGGCGACACGGGCGGCCAAGGCCGCAACAGAGCTGCGCTCGAGCACCATGGGTCCGGCCAGATCCGCGGGCGGGAACACGATCCACGAATGCTCATGGGCATTGGTCGCGACGCTGAAGGTCTCAGCATCCTCGACCCGGTTGCTGGCGCAGTAGAGCACGCTCAGCACGCCCGCCACGGACGGACGCGTCAGCGCAAGGATCGCCGATTTCGCATCGGTATCTGAGGCGCCAAGTTGGGCGATGGCCGCCAGCACTTTCTCGGTTTGTCCCAACTTGGCGAGTTGCCTGAGCTTTGAGAGCACCTGGTGGTTGGCCTCGACCCGCGCCTCCCGATCAAGAGGCGCGATCGTCGCGCCGACAAAGCCCGCTCCCGCACCGGCCGCTGCCGTCAGATCCGTATAGCGAGATAGCTCGAAGATGCCATCTGATCGGCGGGTCAGACCCACCAGCGTGTCGCCCGCCGCGTGGATGGTCAGCGTCTTCACGCCCTCGCCCGCCTTGCGCTGCGCCAACAGAACGACCCCGGGATTGGCAAGCGCCAAAATGGCCGCCGTCATCGCATCTGAGAAGCGCAAGCCCGTATCGGGGTTGCCCAGCAGCCGCTCGGCCGCCCGCAACCGCTCCTCGCCCTCGGCGTACCAGGCCGCCCCACTCGCCGTATCGCGGCCCGTGGGCAAGAACGGCTCGCGCCCCCAGCCGATGACCTCCTCGGTCTTCGAATAGGCAAACGCATAGGCCAGCTCCGTCGGATGGAGGTCGATTGAGGCCACATCAGCTCCAGACGAAATCCCAAGCGGCTTCGAGTTTCCGCTTCGCTTGGTCGCCGATCTCGCCGAGCGTGTCGGCGGCCGTCTCGAAGGTATCGACCGCGGCGCGCTCCACTTTGTCGCGGGCCTCTTCGATCGCATCGGCCACGTCCTCGAAGGTCTCCTCGACCTCGTCCACCACCTCCGAGACTGTCTCGACAGCCTCCTTCTTGGTGCGACGGACCTTGGACAGCAGCGCGTCGATACTGCCGGCTACGGCATCCCGGGCGGATTTCAACTTCTTCTCCACGGCGACGACCGCGGCCTGAACCCGGTGCAAGAGATACTCATCGCCCGCTTCGCGAACCCAATAGGCGATGCCGCTGATCTGACCGGAGAGCGGGCTCTCGGTGCCGAGAATCTCGAACATGCTGTCGCGGTAATTGTATCCTGGCCCCTCGCCATGGAAGGTGAGTAAATAGCCCGCCGCATCATGCACGGTGCCGTGCAGAGCAACCGGATTATCCGGATCGAGATGCCCCGCCTGGACGATGCCGGGGATCAGCCAATTGCCGGGCCCGACCAGGCCGCCCGTCGGGCTGAGGAGCGCTGCAAAGATCGCGTGGATCCCGAAGGCATCGCCCAAGACCTTGCCGAACATCAGCTGGCCGCGGGAGGCCATGAACTTCGGGTGCATCTCCTCGTTCAGGGCATCGATCTTCTCGTCTTTGCGCTTGGCGTTCACCGCCTGCTGCTTGCGAACGACCAGAAAGCGGCCATAGTCCACATTGAGTTTGGCGGCCGTCGGCGGGATACCAACGATGCGCGCCAGGGCTTCCATCACCTCACCGCGGCGCGCGCCGGAGAGACCCTTCTCGACTTCGCGCATCAGCGCTTTCAGCGACGGGTCGCCGACGCCCTTGATCGGCGCGTCCATCAACTGTTCCATATAGTCTTCGCTGAACAGCTCCTTGGGATCGCCTCGGGTCAGATCGGTCCGCGCGAGCGCCTCGGGCGACAGCGCCGCGAGCCGCGCATTCTCCTCAACTGTCACCGGCGGCGCACCGTTCGCAAAGCCCAACAGAGAATTCAGGAGAGAGAGCGCCCTAGCCCAGTCCTGCTCGCGCTCGGCCGCCGCCATCTGACGAACCGTCGCCTTCAGCTCGGCAAGATCCGGTCGCTCGGATTTCAGGAGCGCCTCAACAGTCGCGAAGGTCCGTGCCTTGCGCGCCTTCCACTGCTGTTCGAGCGGATCGGCGGCGCCATCGGCGGCGAGCCCCGCCTCGATGGCGTACCCAAGCTTGAGCTTGCGGAACAGCCGCTCGGTGCCGATCACATGCTTTTCGAGAAAACCATTCAGCGTGAGGATCTTGCCTTGGGCCGAGGCTGTGCCCTCGAGAAACAGGCATCCCTCCTGGCGCATCTTCTGGGCGAGCATGCGGCTCTTGCGGCCGAGCAGCACCGCATTGCCCTTCCAGGCCTTGCCATTGATCTGAAAATCCAGCTTTACCCGGCTGATGTAAAAGACCTCGGGCTCGGCCGAGACCCGCTTGACCTGCTTGCGCATCCAGTCGCGGTAGTCATCCCAGCGCTTGAGATCGTCGAGCGACTCCATACGGCACCCCTGAGAGCAACACACAGCGAGTGGGTCTCTCCCGCAAGCACAGCCCTATCTGTCCACGCTCGTCAACCCGATGCGTGGAGCAAGGCTGCCAGCTGTGCCTTGGGAGCAACCGGGCCGCCGCCCTCAGACGGCCGCCCGGCAGGTCAGCCTGTCACTCCGCCGCTTTGGCATGGCAACTCGCGACGTTCTTCGACCAGGGCAGATCACGAAGGTTCGAGTCGTCGAAAAAGCCGATGGGCAAGAGCGTGAAGCCACAGGTGATGCAGGGCTGCACGGGATAGTCCTCAGGCCGTGGCACATGGTGGAGCCCGAAGACATGCCAGGCGACGATATCGGTCTTGGCAATCGGCCGGTCATCGGCGATGAACGCGGCCAGCCCGTCCGAGCCGTCGCTGCCGTTCACGAACTCGCCCGCCGGATAGCGCTCGGCCGGATCAAAGGCGGTCACCCACAGATCGTTAAAGGTGTAGCCTGCACGCTTGCCCGACGGCCCCTCGGGCGAGATGAAGGGCGTCACCGTCGACATCGGCATCAACTTGTAAGCCGTAGGCTGGCCCATATGGTTGGTGCGCCCCGTGCTCTTGAACTTCCAATAGCGGTGGGTCGCGGGATCCGCCTTGCGGGCCGCCTCGGCTTCGGTTTCGAGCACCGTCTCATGCAGTCGGTAGGCGTTGCCGTAAGGGTTCCCAGGCCCGGCCGGCTCCGCGCGCGTGTTGCACTCGACCACCGAGTTCTGGTCCCCGTCGACGGCCATGTCGAGCCGCGCACAGAACGTGTGCTGGTGGATCTGGCCGAGCACGCCGGGCGCGACCTCGACCCCGAACGCTCCCGGCTGACCGGGAAGACAGGCCGTGGTGTTGATGATGCCGGTGGCCTTCAGCTCGAACTCGATCGTCCCGTCCATCATCAAGTACCAGTAGTACCCGTACTCATAGTTCCCCACCGTCGCGATGGTCGAGATCACCAGCTTGCGCGCCCGGCGGGTCTCAGTGCGCTCGAGGCGGAAGTCATAATGCTTCCAAGCGACGCCCATATCCTCTTCGTGAATGCAGATGGCGTTCTTGATGACCTCGACCTCACCGTCGCGGCCATTCAGCGTCGCATCGAGATACTGGATGGCACCGAGGCAGTCGCAGCCGAGCTCGAGTGAGTTCACCAGTCGGCCGATGCCGTACTCCCCCACATCGAAGACGTTTTTGCGTGGATGCGCGCCGTGCGGCGAGCCGTAGGGCACCATCATCTCGGCGATCGAGGCGCGATAAATCACAGGCCGCCCGGCGATCGACAAATCGTGCAGCGTCAGGCCCTCACGCGCATTGAAACCGATCCGAACAGACCAGTCGTGCCAGGAGAGGTGATTGCCATCGAGCCGGAAGCTCACACCCTCAGGCTGCACCACATTGATGGGGCGAAGATCCTCGCGCACGACCTCCTGGAAGCTGTGGTCATAATTGGACTCCCCGCGCGGGATCGGGATGTCGCCCTCGTCGACCACCGAAAAAACTTCGCCGGTGTTGATGTCGACCGTGGCGTTCAAGCCGTCGATCGGATGGGCGTATTGGTTGTCCATCTCGGAATTGCGCACCCAAACGAAGACATGGCTAACCCGCCGGCCCTTCTCCTCGGCGATGCCGAAATTGCCTGCCGACCAGGGGTCGCAGCAGACCAGGCTCATATCCTCGATCCCACGGCGCTTGCAGGCGGCTTGGAAGCGAGGATCGGCCTTGACCGCGTTTTCAACCTCCATGAACTCGATCGGAGCGATCATCGGGATCGCATCCGGCAGATTGGTGACCGAGACAATCGTCTTTGCGCTCAGCGACACGAGGCAGCGGAGCACACCGGGACGATCGATGAAATAGATGTTGGCCCAGGCGCGGCGCTCGATCTGATCGCCGGCGCTGAAGCCACGAACGGTGGCCTTGTCGGGCTCAGCAAGCTCGATCATCTCGAACTTGGCCTCTGCGCCGCGGTCGACGCCTGCGCGGATGAGCGCGACCGTCTCGGTTATCTCGGTGGCCGTCAGCGGTGTCAGCGGGTGCAGCTCGGCCAGATTTGCGATGCCGTCCATGGGTCTGTCCTCTTCTTGCCGCCAAAGCGGTTTGGTGAGTGGGAGGCCCGAGCCAGCATGCCCAGCCCGAGCCGACGGGGTCACTTCTTCAGGCGAGTCCAGATCGCATCATAGAACGCCTGGGTCTCGGGCTCGCAGACTTTGACAAAGGTCCCGGGAGGCGCCGAGGCGGGCGGGTTCTGCTCGGGCGAGGTCTTCAGGTCTTCGGTCAGCAGCGGCGTGACGCCCTCAACGCCGGCGGTGTACTGCGCGAAATTCGAGACTGCGGCGATGTTCTCGGGCTCGAGTAGGAAGTCCATGAACTTGATCGCGCTGTCGCGGTTCGGCGCGTCTTTGAGCAGCACGACATTGTCCATCCAGACGATGTAGCCCTGTTTGGGATAGGCGTACTCCACCGGCGCGCCCTCGGCCCGGGCCTTGGCCCCGAAACCGTTCCAGATCATTCCAACCGCTGCATCGCCCGAGACCAGCACATCTTTGGCGCCGTCGGAGTTGAACGAGGCCCAATGGGGCTTGGCGGCCTGCACCGCGGCGTTCAGCGCCTTCAGCTGCTCACGGTCCGTCGTGCATTGCGGGATCCCCAGATGGATCGAGGCCAGCGCCAGCAGCTCGCCCTGCGTGTCCAGCACGTTGATCTTGCCCGACAACGCCTCGGGCGGGTTGAAGAGGATGTCGGTGGTGTTGATGTCCCCATCATAAACCTCGCGGTTGACCATAAAGCTGGTCGAGCCCCACTGGTAGGGGATCGAGTGCATGCGGCCCGGATCGAAATCGACGTCCAGCCATTGCGCCTCGATGTTGGCCTTGTTGGTCAGCTCACCCTCGGCGATGGTGTCCAGCATGCCCTCATCCCGCATGATCTGGACCATGTAGTCGCCCGGAACGGCCACATCATAGGACCCAAGCGTGCCGCCTTTGAGCGAGGCCAGCATCGACTCGTTCGAGTCGTAGGTGTCCATCGTCACTTCGATGCCGGTCTCCTCCGTGAACTTCACCAAGAGCTCCTGGGGGATGTACTCGAACCAGTGATAGATTGAGAGCTTGCCCTCGGCTGAGGCAGCGCCTCCAAGACCCAAGGCCAGGATCGCAGCCAGCGCGGTTGTCTTTCTCATTGTGAACTCCTTCCTCTGTTGCTGTCCCCGAGTCTGCTCACGAGGTACGAAAGCGTCACGATCAGGATCGAGACCCCCAGCATCAAGGTGCTGATCGCCATGATGTTGGGCTTGATGCCCTGTTTGACGGCGCCGAAGATCGCGGTCGGCAGGGTCTCAACGCCCGCGCCCTTGACGAAATTCGTGATGATGAAGTCGTCGAGCGAGATGATGAAGGCGAGCAGAAAGCCCGCGATGATCCCCGGCATCAAGAGCGGCAAGAGCACCAGCCGGAACGCCTGCCAGCGGCTCGCATAGAGATCGAGCGCCGCCTGCTCATAGATCGCCTCGATGCCCTGTAGCCGAGCGGCGATGGGCAGATAGGCAAACGGGATGCAGAACACAATATGGGCCAGCAGGATCGACAGTACCCCGCGCTCGAACCCGATGGCCGAGAAGAAGATCAGCGTGGCGACCGCGGTCACAATCTCGGGCACCATCAGGGGCAGGTTGATCAGCGCAAAGCTGGCCGATTTCCCGCGGAACGCGCCACCGCGGATCATGGCGACCGCGGCCGCTGTGGCGATGACCGTCGCGGTCGTGGCCGCCGAGACGGCGATGACCATCGAGTTCCACGCCGCCTGCTGAAACTTGCTCGCCTCGATGCCAAAGAACACCTCGCGGTACCAGACCAGGGAAAAGCCGCCCCACCGGGTGATCGAGGTGCTCTCGTTGAACGAATAGACCATCACAATGATAAGCGGCGCATAGAGCAGCGTGAGACACAAGATCGTCGCCGGCAAAAAGCCAGGATAGCGGCGCAGATCCATCACCGGTCCTCGGCATGCGCCTGGTTGCGCGCGTAAAATAGCAGAACGAACAGTACCATTGACAACAGGATCATCGCCGCCGCCGCGCCAAAGGGCCAGTTGCCCGCGGCCCCTTTGAACTGATCCTCTATCAGCGAGCCGATCATGAAGTTCTTGGCCCCGCCGAGCAGATCGGGTGCCAAGAAAGCGCCGAGCGAGGGCACGAAGACCAGGATGCAGCCCGCGATGATCCCAGGCCTCACGGCGGGAATGACCACGAGCCACAGCGTGCTCCAGCGCGAGGCATAGAGATCTGCCGCCGCCTCGCTGAGCGCAAAGTTGAAGCGCTCGACCGAAGCGTAGATCGGCAAGACCATGAACGGCAGATAGCTGTAGAACAGCCCGAGCTGCACCGCGAAATCCGTGTTGATCATGGTGATCGGGCTGTCGAGCACGCCAGCGGCCATCAGCCACTCATTGATCGGTCCGGTGTCGCGGATCAGGAACTTCATCGACACCGTCCGGATCAGCAGATTGACCCAATAGGGCACGGTCACCAGGAACAGCCACAGCCCCCGCCATTGCGGAGACCGGGTCGCTATGTACCAGGCGGTAGGGAAGCCGATCAGCAGACACAAGATCGTTGCCAGCCCCGCCTGCCATATCGAGCGCCAATAGATGGTGATGTAGGTCCACTCGATCTTTGGCGGCTCGTCTCCGAACAGGCCGCGATCGATGAAGAAGCGATCATAGGAGGCCAGGGAGAACTCCCAAATCACGCCACCCCGAAACTCCTTGGTCAGGAAGGAGTAGACCAGCATCAGGCCGACCGGCAGGACCAGGAAGATCCCAATCACCACCCAGGAGGGCAGTATCAGCCAGCTGCGCCCCTTGGCAAAGGTGTCGCTCCCTGCGCCGCCGGATTGCGCCATCCCCGCCATCAGTCGGCCAGCACGCGGGCGGCGCCCGGATCGATGCTGAGCGCTGCGGTCTCGCCCGGGCGGAAGGGCACGCTCTGGTCATGGGCATTTTGTGTGCGCACCACCAATTCCGAACCGTCGACCAGCCGCACGACGTACTGCGTATCGGTGCCGAGATAGACCAGCCGCTCCACCGTGCAGGCAAGCGGCCCCTCGGCGCCGAGCGAGAGCCGTTCGGGCCGGATCGAGACTTGCGCGCGACCGTTGGCGGGGCCTGTCCCTTCGGCGTCGATCTCAGAGCCGCCCGGAAGGCGCACCCGGGTTGCCGCTCCGTTGACCGCCACAATCTCGCTTTCGATGAAGTTGGTCTCGCCAATGAAATCCGCGACAAAGCGGTTGGCGGGAGCTTCATAGATCTCCTTAGCTCCGCCCACCTGCTGCAGCTTGCCCGCGGACATGACCGCAATCCGGTCCGACATGGTCAGGGCTTCCTCCTGATCATGCGTTACGAAAACAAAGGTGATGCCGGTCTCCTGCTGGATCTGCTTCAACTCGACCCGCATCTGTTGGCGGAGTTTCAGATCCAGGGCCGAGAGCGGCTCGTCCAAAAGCAGAACGCGCGGCGCCGGCGCCAGGGCGCGCGCCAGGGCCACGCGTTGCTGCTGCCCGCCCGAGAGCTGGTTGGGTTTGCGATCGGCCATGGGGCTGAGCTGGACCAGCGCCAACATCTCGGCCACGCGCGCAGAGGCCTCGGCCTTAGCCCGCCCAAGCATCCGCAGACCAAAGGCCACGTTTTGGGCGACCGTCAGGTGCGGGAACAGCGCATAGTTTTGAAAGACCGTGTTGACCGGCCGCTTGTTGGGCGGCAGCTCGGCGATACGCTGGCCATAGAGAAAGATGTCACCGCCGGTGGCCTGTTCGAACCCCGCGATCATCCGCAGAAGCGTGGTCTTCCCGCATCCCGATGGTCCGAGGAGGGTGAAGAACTCATTGTCCCGGATCTCGAAGCCGACATTGTCGAGAGCCTTGATCGCTCCGGGCCCCGCACCAAACACCTTGTCGACGCCGACAACCTCGACGGCTGCCCTATTTGTTGGCACGCACGCCCCTCCATGCGCGAGTTTGCTGTGCATCCAAGGTTGCATGCGCGTCACACAGGCACAAGCCCGATGTTGCGCAGCAGCATGGCCATTGGCAGGACCGCCTTCCCCTCGAGTTGTGGGCACGATCATGTTGACCTAGTGAGTGCCGCGCATCCGCAGGATGGGGTCGATCAGCAAGACTTCACGGGGCTTTTCGGGCCAGGCCAAACGCTCATCCAACACGCGCAGGATCGCGCGAGAGGTCGACTATTGGTCTGACCGTTACTGAAGAGTCCGGTTTGGGATTCCCGGTAGCGGCCTTTCTTGCGAGCCTGCGCCATGCGCAATGGAGTGTCCATCTCGGTCTTGCCCGCCGATCGTCGGCGGCTCGAGGCCATCGTCGC
>JBCCZI010000028.1:0-38437 GCA_039187815.1 Pseudomonadota bacterium
GGGCGGCTCCACCCGGTTTGTCGGCAGCGCAGCGATCACCAGACCCTTGTCGCCCTCATCCCCGGTTGCGATGGGCGCGGCGGGCTCCGCAGGCTCGGGTGCGGGCACGAAGCCGGGCGTCGTCGCGCTCGCTAGCTCGGGTTGAGGCACTGTGGCGGACGCGGCGAGGGCGGCGGTCTTGGCCTCCTCCTCAGCCTGCCGCCGGGCTTCGATCTCGGCCAGAAGGCGCGCGGCTTCGGCCTCGGCGTCGCGCCGCGCGGCCAGTTCCTGCTCGAGCCGCTCGATCTTGGCCGCGCGCTCTTCGCGGAGTTGGGCCGCCTCAGCCTCGGCGCGGCGCCGCGCTTCGATCTCGGCGGCGAGCGTCTCGGCCTCGGCGGCGCGCCGACGCTCCTCCTCAGCAGGCTTGGCGCTTGGATCGGCCCGGACGGCCGGCGTGCGCGAGGCCAGCTGCTCGCTCGCGCGGATCTCGGCGAGGCGCACTTGGGCGAGCAAGGCCCGCGGTCCTTCGGGATACTGCTGGATATACGCCTCGCAATAGGCCGGGTTGTCCCGCGTCTCGCAGAGCCGCCAGAAGGTCTCCTCGACATCGGCATTCAGAGCGGTCGCAGGCTCGGGCGCGGGCTCGGCCGCCACCTCGGCAAGCGGCGCGACCACGCTGCAGCTGTCATCGAGACAGGCCTTCCCCGCCACACCATCGGTGTAATAGGGCGCCTGGCGGTAATTCGCGAGCCGGGAGAGCTCGAGCACCTCCTCTTGGACGTTGTTCGCCACGTCCTCCAGATAGGTGTTCGGCTTGAAATGCTTCAGAAAGGACCGCGTGAAGACCGAATTCGGGTTGTCGTCATTGTGCGGCAGCCGGTCGAGCGCCACCTCGCCGGGCGCCGCGGCAAAGAAGACGAACTCGCCCTCGCTGGCATCGACCCGGCCAAGGCCGCGGCTCAGCCCGACCGAGCGCGTGCCGCTGCGGTTGGTGAAGGGATTGTTGCGGCAGGCATCCAGCACGAAGATCGAGAGCTTGGCGCCGCGCTCCTTCACCCAGCCGCTGATGTCCGAGAAGCGGATGCCATTGGCGCTGAGAAACGCCTCCTCGGCCCCGAGCCCCGGATCCACATTGGGGATATCGATCGGCAGCAGAAACAGGCTGTCACGCCGGTCCGGGTCGAGCTGCACGCCATGCCCCGAATACACCACCATCGCCGTGTCGCCCGGGCGGATGTTGCTGATGAACTGGAAGACCAGCTGGAAGGTGGCGGCGCGGTCGGCGTTCTCGGTGTAGAAGACCTCAAAGCCGCGGGTCTGGCTCAGCATGTCGCGATAGGCGCGGCTGTCGGCGACGGCCCTCTCGAGCGGCACGAAATTGCTGTAGAGATCGTTGCCGATCACCAGCGCCAGTTTCCGGGGTTGTGCCGCCTCGGCTGCGTGAGCCGCCAAGAGGCCAAGCATCGCCACAAGCGCACATACCAACCGCATCGAGGTCAACTCCTCAGTCCAAACGCCCTAGCTTGCAGGTCCCGGCGCGCGCACTCCCATGGCCCGCCGACAGACGCGAAACGTCGCCAAACTAAGCCCTACGCTTACAATATGTCGGCGGGCTTTGCATCCCACAAGATTGGGAGCCTTTGGCGGGCTGTCCCAAGTTTTGGGGCGCCACCCGCCGGATGGGGGCGGCGACGGTTGAGACCCGGCTCAGACGCTCAGGCAGAGATACTTCACCTCGAGGAAGTCATCGATGCCGTATTTCGAGCCCTCGCGGCCGAGGCCCGATTGCTTGACCCCGCCAAAGGGCGCGACCTCGGTCGAGATGATCCCGGTGTTGATGCCGACCATGCCGTATTCCAGCGCCTCGGCGACCCGCCAGACGCGCCCGAGATCGCGCGCATAGAAATAACTGGCCAGGCCAAAGATCGTGTCGTTGGCCTGGGCGATCACATCTGCCTCGTCCTCGAAGCGGAAGAGCGGGGCGACGGGGCCAAAGGTCTCCTCGCGCGTCACGACCATGTCGCGGGTGACACCGGTCATCACGGTCGGCTCAAAAAAGGTGCCGCCGAGGGCATGGCGCTTGCCGCCCGTCAGCAGGCTGGCGCCCTTGGCGGTGGCATCGGCGATATGCGCCTCGACCTTGGCGACCGCGGCCTCGTCGATCAGCGGGCCGGTGGTGACGCCGTCCTCGAAGCCGTCCCCGATGCGCATCTTGGCAACCGCGGCTGCCAGCTTCTTGGCAAAGGCATCATAGACGCCCGCCTGCACATAGATGCGGTTGGCGCAGACGCAGGTCTGGCCGTTGTTGCGGTATTTCGAGACCATGGCGCCCTCGACCGCCGCATCCAGATCGGCGTCGTCGAAGACAATGAAGGGCGCGTTGCCGCCGAGCTCGAGGCTGACCTTCTTGATCTGGTCGGCGGCCTGGCGCATCAGGATGCGGCCCACCTCGGTCGAGCCGGTGAAGGTGATCTTGCGGACCTTCTCATTGGTGCAGAGCTCGGTACCAATGGGTGCGGGGTCGTTCGAGGTGACCACCGAGAAGAGGCCCTTGGGCACGCCCGCACGCTCGGCCAGCAGCGCCATGGCCAGGGCCGAGAGCGGCGTCTGCTCGGCCGGTTTGGCGACAAAACCGCAACCGACGGCCAGCGCCGGCGCCACTTTGCGCGCGATCATGGCGTTGGGAAAATTCCAGGGCGTGACCGAGCCGACGACCCCCACCGGCT
The DNA here is from genome assembly GCA_039187815.1 of Pseudomonadota bacterium. GTDB lineage: Bacteria > Pseudomonadota > Alphaproteobacteria > Rhodobacterales > Rhodobacteraceae > Thermohalobaculum. The sequence continues at coordinate 2,706 of JBCCZI010000028.1, forward strand.
GCTTGATGCAGACGATGCGTTTGTCCGCCTGGTGGCCCGGGATCACATCGCCATAGGTGCGCCGCGCCTCCTCGGCGAACCACTCAACAAAGCTCGCGCCATAGAGGACCTCGCCGCGCGCCTCGGCAAAGGGCTTGCCCATCTCGGCCGTCAGGATCGCGCCGAGATCATCCGCGTTCTCGACCATCAGCGTGAACCAGCGCCGCAGCACTGTGGCGCGGGTCTTGGCGGTCTCGGCGGTCCAGGCCACCTGCGCCGCATAGGCCGCGTCGATCGCGCGACGGGTCTCGGCGACGCCCATATCCGGCACCGACAGGATGCGCTCGCCTCGAGCGGGGTTCGAGACGTCGAAGGTCGCGCCGCTGTCGGCGTCCACCCAGTCCCCGGCGACATAGGCTTTGTCGATCAGCAGGGAGGGATCGGTGAGGCTGGTCTTCAGATCGGCACGGTCGAGCATGGCGCGTCTCCTCGGTCGCTTTGCTCCCTGTCTCGGTCGGATGGAGGGCGGAATCAAGAGGCCTGGCGGACCGGCGGGGCATGGGGGCCGACCGCCACGAGGTGCTGCGGGCCAAGCTCGTCGAGCGTGCGGACGCCTAGCAGGGCGAGGTTCCGGTCGATCTCGTCCCGCAGGATCCCGATCGCATGGGCGACCCCGCGCTGGCCGCCCAGCGCCGCCGCGTAGAGCATCGGTCGCCCGACAAAGACCAGGTGTGCCCCCAGCGCCAGCGCCTTCAGCGCATCGGTGCCGCGGCGGATGTCGCTGTCGAGGATCACCGGCAGCCCCGGGCAAAGCGCCACGGTCTCGGCCAGCATCCGCAGCGGCGCCACCGCCCCGTCGAGTTGCCGCCCGCCATGGACCGAGAGCCAGACGGCATCCGCCCCCTCACCGGCCGCGATCCGCGCATCCTCGGGCGCCACCATGCCCTTGACGATCAGCCGCCCCTGCCAGTGGGCGCGGATCGCCGCTATATGGCTCCAGTCGAGATGCGCCCGCCGCCCGAATTCCCGAGCCGCCTGGCGGGCCAGGATGGGCGCGCCCCGCTCGGCGTGGGAGTTTTCGAAATGCGGCATACCGTGCAGCGCCAGCGTGCGCAGAAACGTCCCCAGGCTCCAGGCTGGCCGCACCGCCCCTTGGGCCAACAACCGCAAGCTCGGGCGCACCGGCGAGGAGAACCCCGCCCGCTGGTAGTGCTCGGCGTTCGAGGCCACTGGCAGATCCACCGTCACAACCAGAGTGCCAAACCCCGCCGCCGCGACCCGGTCCAGCAAGCGCCCGATCCGCTCGGTCTCGCCCGGCACATAGGCCTGGAACCAGGCGCGCGGATAGAGTTCGGCGATCTCCTCGAGCCGGGTCAAAGCGGTCGCGCTGACGACCATCGGGATACCGGCCTCGCGCGCAGCGGCGGCCAGCATCCGATCTCCGCGATAGGCCGCCAGCGCGCACATGCCCATGGGGGCGATGCCAAAGGGGGCGGCCCACCGCTCGCCAAACAGGACTGCGCTCTGATCACGCGCGGCCACCCCGACCAGCACCCGAGGCTTGAGCATCAGCGCATCAAAAGCTACCCGCACATCGCGGCTGGTGGCCCCGCGTTCGGTCGTGCCCGAGACATAGGCAAAGACCGGGCGGGGCAGAAAGGCCCGGGCCCGCGGTTCAAGATCGTCCAACGCCCAGACGCGACGCAACCGCCTTGGGATCGTCTCGGCCATCGTGCCCCCTTTTCGACTGGCTGCAACCGCCCCCACATAGCACCGGGGCGCGCCTGCGGCGCAAGATCGGCCCAGCCCGAACGCCTCCACCCTGTGGAAACCTGAGCACGGCGCGTCGCGACGTGGATTGACTTTTCTCATGCTTTGTGGCAGACGCGCCTCGTTCGGCGTCACTCTGGATGTCGCGACGGGCCGTGCGAGAGACTGCGGCCATTCCGGCCGCTCTAGAATCGCAGCAACCCGACAGGCGCTTAATGACCTTCTCCGATCTCGGCCTTGATGCCGATCTCCTCCGAGCCATCGACGAATCCGGCTATACCGAGCCGACCCCCATCCAAGCAGCGGCGATCCCCCATGCGCTCCGGGGGCGCGACGTGCTCGGCATCGCCCAGACCGGCACGGGCAAGACGGCCAGCTTCACGCTGCCAATGATCCATCTTTTGTCCAAGGGCCGGGCCCGGGCGCGCATGCCGCGCAGCCTGATCCTCTGCCCCACGCGTGAGCTGGCCGCCCAGGTGTCGGAGAACTTCGAGAAGTACGGGAAGTACCACAAGCTCTCGATGGCGCTCTTGATCGGCGGCGTGAACTTCAACAACCAGGACAAGCTGATCGACCGCGGCGTCGATGTGCTGATCGCCACGCCAGGCCGCCTGCTCGACCATTTCGAGCGCGGCAAGCTGATGCTGACCGGCATCCAGATCATGGTGGTGGACGAAGCCGACCGCATGCTCGACATGGGCTTCATCCCGGATATCGAGCGGATTTTCGGCCTCACGCCCTTCACGCGCCAGACGCTGTTCTTCTCGGCCACCATGCCGCCCGAGATCACGCGGATCACCGACACCTTCCTGCACAATCCCGAGCGGGTTGAGGTCGCGCGCCAAGCCACCACCGCCGAGACCGTGAAGCAAACGGTGGTGCGGTTCAAACCCTCGGCCCGCGACCGCGCCGATCGGGAAAAGCGCGAATGCCTGCGCGGCCTGCTCCAAGCGGAGGGGGAAGCGTTGACCAACGCCATCATCTTCTGCAACCGCAAACGCGATGTGGGCGTGCTGCAAAAGTCGCTGGAAAAGCACGGATTCAACGCGGGCGCGATCCACGGCGATCTCGACCAGTCGGTCCGGATGGCCACGCTGAACGGGTTCCGCGACGGGCACATCGCGCTGCTGGTCGCCTCGGATGTGGCGGCGCGCGGGCTCGACATCCCCAATGTCAGCCATGTGTTCAACTTCGATGTGCCCACCCATGCCGAAGATTATGTCCATCGCATCGGACGCACGGGCCGGGCCGGGCGCTCCGGCGCCGCGCTGACCATCTGTGCGCCGTCGGAACAGAAATACCTCGACAAGATCGAAGAGATGATCGGCCAGGAGATCCCGAAGGCCGAGGCCCCGGTCTCGGAGGCCCCGGAGCCCGCTGCGGAGGTCCCCGAAAAGCCCCGCAGCCGCCGGCGCCGTGAGGAGCCGCGCGAGCGTGAGGAGCGCCGCCCCGCCGCCAGCGAGAACCGCAGCCGCGCTGGGCGCAGCCGGGGCGGCCGCGGCCGGCGCGAGGACCGCGACGAACCGGTGATCGGCCTCGGAGACCACGTCCCCGCCTTCCTGCTGCGCGAGGTCAAGTTGCCGAAGAAGCGCACGACCACGTCCAACGCGAAGGCTGCCGAAGAGCCCGAGACCGGCGGCGATACGGAAAGCCAAGCAGCCTGACGGCCCACGGCGATCCGATCGCGGTTTGAAAGCCGAGCTCAAGGCTTGTGTGGTCCGGTTTGGTCGGAGCTCCCAACGACCCCTGAGCAGACGCATCCGGCGATGCAGCCCCTTGGGAGCGAGGTTTGGTATGCCGGAACATAAAACTGCAACGCAGAGGCGATCCGCGCCTCTGCGGCTTAGTCCTCTTCTTCGAGGCGGGTGATGAGCACGGTCGTCACCGGTTTCTTGCCCCAATGGCGGGCGCAGACGCGGCGCGCCGCCTTGCTCACCAGATCCTCAAGGGCCGCGTCGCTCCGGCGTGCCTTGTGCGGCGTGCCGTCGATCGCCTCGTCGATGGCCTCGGCGATCATCTCGTCGAGCGCCGCCGGCCAGCGCGGCGCCTCTTGGGGGCCGCCGACCACGCGCACCTCAGGATCGGCGATCAGCTCTCCCTCCTGGTCTGCCACGATCGAGATCACCAGATGGCCCTGGCGCGCGAGCTTCAGCCGCTCTCGGACCACGCCGTCAAGCGCACCCACATGGGTCTCGCCGTCGAGATAGACCCGGCCCGTCGGCACTTCGTCGATCACGCCGGGCGCATTGCCGTCCAGCCGCACCACCGAGCCGTTGGGCGCCACGATGCCGCGCGCGGCACCCCATTCGCCAGCCCAGCGCGCATGCTCGACCAGATGCCGGTGCTCCCCGTGGATGGGCACGGCCACCTGTGGCTTGAGCGCCCGGTAGATCCGCGAGAGATCGTCCCGCCGCGCATGGCCCGAGACGTGGATGCGCTCCATCTCGCCGTCGATGACCGAGATCCCCTGCTCCGAGAGCCGGTTGTAGAGCCGGTAGATCCCCGCCTCGTTGCCCGGAATGGTCTTGGAGGAGAAGAGCACCGTGTCACCATCCGACAGCTTCACGCTCGGATGGCTGCCCGAGGCGATGCGGGCGAGCGCGGCGCGCGCCTCCCCCTGGCTGCCGGTCACCAGGTAGAACAGGTTCTCGCGGGGAATCTGACCGGCGTCCTCTTCGCGTGTCACGGCCGGGAAATCGGTGAGCTGCCCGGTCTCGACCGCCACCTCGATCATGCGGCGCATGGCGCGCCCTGCGATCACGATCGAGCGTCCGACATCGCGCGCGGCCATGGCCAGCGTGCGCAGCCGCGCGACGTTCGAGGCAAAGGAGGTCGCCGCCACCGCGCCGGGTGCGGCCGAGATGATGCGCCGCAGATTGCTGATGATCTCGCTCTCGGACCCGGCCTGGCCCGCCAAGAAGACATTGGTCGAGTCGCAGGCGAGCGCCAGGACGCCCTCGCGCCCCAGCGCCTCATACGGCCCCAGATCCACCGGATCGCCAAGCTGCGGATCCGGGTCGAGCTTGAAATCCCCGGTGTGCACGACCGTGCCGCGCTCGGTCCGGATGGCCAGCATCGAGGCCTCGGGGATCGAGTGCGTGATCGGCAGGAACTCGACCGAGAAACTGCCCGCGCTCACGGGATGGCCAAGCTCGACCTCGCGCATCATCCGGGTGTCGAGGCCCGCCTCGTCCAGCTTGCGCCGCACCACCTCGGCGGTGAAGCGCCGGGCATAGATCGGCGCGCCGATCGCCTGCCACAGATGCGGGATGGCGCCGATATGGTCCTCATGCGCATGGGTGAGGAACAGCCCCTCGATCCGGTGCGCCTGCTCGCGCAGAAAGGCGATGTCGGGCAGCACCAGCTCGACCCCCGGCGCGGTGTCCATATCGCCAAAGCCAATGCCAAGATCGACGACGATCCAGGATCCCTCGGCCCCGGCGCCGAGACCATAGAGATAGCAATTCATCCCGATCTCGCCGGCGCCGCCCAGCGCGGCATAGAGCAGCTCGCCCTTGGTGTCAGTCATACTCGCCCGTTCTGTTGTATTGGTGGATCATCACCAGACCGCGCATGGTCAGCTCGTCGTCCACATGTTTCAAGACCGCGCTGCCGCGCGCAAAGAGAGGGGCCAGCCCCCCGGTTCCGATCACCGTCATGGGCCGCTCTTTCTCGGCCGAAATCCGGGCGCAGATGCCCTCAATTAGCCCGACATAGCCCCAAAAGACCCCGGACTGCATGCACTGCACCGTGTTCGTGCCGACCACGCGCTGCGGCATGGTTACGTCGATATGGGGCAGATGGGCGGCCGCGTTCTTGAGCGCCTCGAGCGAGAGATTGATGCCCGGTGCGATCACCCCGCCCACATAGGCGCCGTCCCGGCCCACCACGTCAAAGGTCGTCGCCGTGCCGAAATCGACCACCACCAGGTTGGGGCCATAGGTACGGAAAGCGGCGACCGTGTTGACCAAACGGTCTGCCCCGACCTCGGCCAGATTGTCGACGCGCACATCCACCGGCAGTTTGCAGTCGTCCTTGCCGATCACCAGCGGGCGCGTGCCGAAATAGCGGTCGCACAGGACGCGCAGATTGAAGAGCGTCGCAGGCGCCACGTTCGAGATGACCACATCCGAGATCACCGCCGGGTCGTGCCCGCCATGGCGCATCAGCTGGTTCAGCCAGACAAAGTACTGATCCGCCGTGCGCACGCTTTCGGTGTTGCACCGCCAGGAGGCCACGAACTCCGTGCCGTCGTGCAGCGCAAAGACGGTGTTGGTGTTGCCGACATCGATCGCGAGCAACATCGGCTCACTCCGGAAAATGGATCTCGGCCGCAGCGATCAGGCGCCGGCCGGAGGCCGTGTTTAGAACAAGGTTGCCGCGGTCGTCCACCGCCTCGAAGGTGCCCCAGAGCTGTTCGGTCGGCAGGCCTGCGCCGATGCGCTGCCCGAGATGGGCGGCGCGGGCGAGCCAAGCGGAGCGGATCGGCTCGAAGCCATGGCTCTCGAACCGGGCGAGCCAGCGGGCCATGGCCTCGGCCAAATGGCTGAGCGCGGTCTCGGGCCGCATCGGCGCGGCCCCTGCGGCGGTGAGGCTGATCGGCGGCGTGCCTCCGGGACGGATCTCGGCATCGCCTGGCGCTCCGACGAGGTTCACGCCGATGCCCACCGCCAGCCAGTGCAGCTGCTCGGCGATGCCCGCGCTCTCCAGCAGGATGCCCGCCACCTTGCCGCCATTCACCAACACGTCGTTTGGCCATTTGAGGCGGATCTCCGCCTCGGGCGCCGCCGCCTCTGCCACATCCGCAACCGCCAGGGCCGCCACGAAGGAGACGAGCGCCGCATCGCGGGGCGAGAGGTTCGGGCGCACCAACAGCGTGGCAAAGAGATTGCCGGGCTCGCCGCTCCAGCGCCGGCCACGCCGCCCCCGGGCTGCGGTTTGTTCAACCGCCATGATCCACAGCGGGCCGGCCTCGCCCGCCTCGGCGCGGCGGGCAGCCTCGGCATTCGTGCTGTCGACCGTTGCGAGGACGAGCCGCCCCGTCCCCGCCGGCCAAACGGTCATTTGATGAGCGCTTGCGCCGCTCCTAGCGTTGCCTCGGGCAGGCCGAAGCCGCCCACGAACGGCAGCCAGCCGGCCGCCATCACCACCGCGGACACGGCAATCGCCGTTTGGCCGAGCACCGTCGAGCGCATCTCAAGCGGGCGCTCCTGCTCGCTCAGGTACATCACGCGCACGATGTTGAGATAGTAATAGGCGCCGATCACGCTGGCGATCGCTCCCGCCAAGGCGAGCGGTGCCAGCCCCGCATCCACTGCGGCCTTAAAGGCGAAGAACTTGGCAAAAAAGCCGACCAGAGGCGGCAGACCCGCGAGGCTGAGCATAAGGACCGCCAGTGCCAGGGCCTGGGCGGGCTTCTCGCGCGCAAGCCCAGAGAGATCGGCGATCTGCACCACCGGGGTCCCGTCGCGCTCCATGGCAAACAGGAAGGCAAAGACGCCGATGTTCATCACCACATAGATGGTAAGGTAGAGCATGAGCGCCTGGGCTCCCTGCTCGGTCCCCGCGGCCAGGCCCACCAGAGCAAAGCCCATATGGCCGATCGAGGAATAGGCCATCAGCCGTTTAAGATTGGTCTGCCCAATCGCCGCAATGGCGCCGAGGAACATGGACGCCGCCGCCACGAAGACCAGCACCTGCTGCCAATCGCTCGTCGCCGCGCCGAAGCCGTCGAACAGCACCCGGGCGAACAACGCGCCGGCCGCCACTTTGGGAGCGGTGGCGAAGAAGGCGGTGACGGGCGTCGGCGAGCCCTCATAGACATCCGGTGTCCACATATGGAAGGGCGCGGCCGAGATTTTGAACGCCATCGCCGCGCACAGGAAGACAAGGCCGAAGGTCAGCCCGAGGCTGACGCCCTCGGTCTTGATGACACCCGCGATCAGCGTGAGGTTGGTCGATCCTGTGTAGCCATAGACGAGCGAGGCGCCGTAGAGCAGCAGACCAGAGGACAGCGCCCCCAGGACAAAGTACTTTAGCCCCGCCTCGGTCGAGCGCAGGCTGTCGCGGTTGAAGGCCGCCACAACGTATAGCGCCAGGGACTGCAGCTCGAGCCCGATATAGAGAGAGATCAGATCTCCCGCGCTGACCATGATCATCATGCCGAGCGTGCCGAGAAGAATGAGGATCGGGTACTCGAACCGCAGAATGCCGCGCCGTTCGAGATAATCCTCTCCCAGTGCCAGCATGGCGCCCGACGAGAGCAGGATCAGCACTTTGGCAAAGCGCGCATAGGCATCGGTCACGAAGGCGCCGCCAAAGGCCGACGTCGCCCCCGAGCCCTGTGTCGCGATCCAGAGGCCGATCCCAATCATCAATCCCGACGAGAGCGATGTGATAAGGTGACGCCGCCGGTCTCCTCCACCGTAAGCCCCGAACATCAGAAGGACCATGGCACCGCAGGCCATGATGATCTCGGGCAGGACGGTCACATAATCGGTGCCCATGTCAGTTTCCCTCCGTGGCCATCTCGGCGGCGAGTTGCAGGAGACCGTCGGCCAGCGCAGCTTCGCGCGCCGTTTCGACACCGTCGACCAGGGCTTCGACCGAGACCGCGAAGAGATCGAGCGCGAGACTGGGATAGACGCCGAACAGGATCGTGGCGACGACCAACGGTGCGATCACCACCGTCTCACGGGCGTTCATATCCTTGATGGCTGCGAGGCTCTGCTTGATCAGGTCGCCGAACACCACCCGGCGATAGAGCCAGAGCGCATAGGCCGCCGATAGGATCACGCCGGTCGCCGCGCCAAAGACCGCGAGCGACGACACCTGGAACGCCCCCATCATGGTCAGGAACTCGCCCACGAACCCCGACGTGCCGGGCAGGCCCACATTGGCCATGGTGAACAGCATCATCACCGTCGCATAGATCGGCATGCGGTTGGCGAGCCCGCCATAGGCCGCGATCTCGCGCGTGTGCATCCGGTCATAGACCACGCCGACGCAGAGGAAGAGCGCGCCCGAGATGAAGCCGTGGCTGATCATCTGGAACATGGCGCCGTCGACGCCCTGCTGGTTGGCGGCGAAGATCCCAAGCGTCACGAACCCCATATGCGCGACCGAGGAATAGGCGATCAGCTTCTTGATGTCTTCCTGCGTCAGAGCGACCAGCGAGGTGTAGATGATCGCCACCACGCTGACAAAGAAGACAAAGCCAACCATGATCTCAGAGGCGACCGGGAACATCGGCAGCGAGAAGCGCAGGAACCCGTAGCCTCCCATCTTTAGGAGGATCGCGGCCAGGATCACCGAGCCCGCCGTTGGTGCCTGCACATGGGCGTCGGGCAACCAAGTGTGCACCGGCCACATGGGCATCTTGACCGCAAAGCTTGCGAAGAAGGCGAGCCACAGCAGCGTCTGCACGCCGCCCGGGATGGTGTAGCCCAACATCTCCATCGGCTCGGCCGAGAAGCTGTGCCGCAGCAGCTGCGCCATGTCCGTCGTGCCCGCGTCATAGTACATGTAGACCATGGCGACGAGCATCAGCAGCGAACCGAGCAGGGTGTAGAGGAAGAACTTGAAGGCGGCGTAGATCCGCTCTTTGCCGCCCCAGATGCCGATGATGAGGAACATCGGGATCAGCCCGCCCTCGAAGAACAGGTAGAACAGGATCATGTCGAGCGAGGTGAAGACGCCGAGGATCAGCGTCTCGAGCACCATGAAGGCCGCCATGTATTCCTTGACCCGGTGCGTGACGCCCCAAGAGGCATAGATCGTGAGCGGGAAGAAGAAGGTCGTGAGCAGCACAAACGGCAGCGAAATGCCGTCGACCCCCATGCGATATTCGAGCCCGCCGATCCAGGCCCCCTGCTCGACGAACTGAAAGCCCGGATCGCCCGGGTCGAACCCCGTCAGCAGCGGGATCGAGAGCAGGAAGGTCGCCGAGGTCGCCAGCAGCGCCAGCCGCTTGGCGTTCAGGTTGGCCGCCTCGTCCTCGCCGCGCAGGAAGACGACCAGCACCAGCGCCGCGATCAGCGGAAAGAAGGTGACAAGCGTCAAGAGGTTGCTGTCGGCCATAGCTCAGTGCCCCCCCGCAACCGAGAACCAGGTGATCAGCCCGGCAATGCCGATCAACATCACGAAGGCGTAGTGGAAGAGGTATCCCGATTGGACCCGGCCCGCAAAGCGCGTCAACCGCGGCACCAGCCCCATGGACAGCCCGTTGATGATGCCGTCGATGGTCGCGCCGTCGCCGAGCTTCCACAGCATGCGGCCCATCCACATGGCTGGGCGCACGAAGATGAACTGGTAGAGCTCGTCGAAATACCACTTGTTAAGCAGGAACTTATAGAGAAACTCGTGCCGCTCGGCCATCGCCGCGGGCAAGTGAGGATAGCGCCAGTAGAAGACCCAGGCCATGAACGCTCCGAGCAGCATGCAGGCAAAGGGAAAGAACTGCGCCAACGGCGGGATGTGCTTGGCAGCGTCGATGATCGACAGCGTCTCGCCGCGGGGCAGGTTCAGCAGAGCCGGGCCCCACCACTCGTTCTCGTGATGTCCGATGAAGTCCGGATAGAACTCCATCCCCGCCAGCACGGCGCCCGCCGACAGGATCACCAGCGGCGCGGTCATCGTCCAGGGGCTCTCATGCGCGTGGTCATAGGTGTGATGGTCGGCCCGCGTCTCGCCATAAAAGGTCAGATACATCAGTCGCCAGGAGTAGAAGGCCGTGAAGATCGCAGCGAGCGAGAGCAGCATATAGGCATAGATCCCCGCCTCGCCGCCGCGCAGATAGGTGGTCCAGATCACGTTCTCCTTGGACACAAAACCTGCAAACCCGATGGGCGTGTGGAGGATGTAGAGGAAGGGTATGCCCACGCCGGTGATCGCCAGGGTGCCGAGCAGCATGCCCATATGCGTCAGCGGCAGCTTCTTCGCCAGTCCGCCCATTTTGAACATGTTCTGCTCGTGATGCATGCCGTGGATCACCGAGCCGGCGCCGAGGAACAGCAGCGCCTTGAAGAAGGCGTGGGTGTAGAGGTGGAACATCGCCGCCTCATAGGCCCCGGCCCCAGCCGCCGCGAACATATAGCCAAGCTGCGAGCAGGTCGAATAGGCGATCACACGCTTGATGTCCTGCTGCACCAGGCCCACCGAGCCGGCAAAGAGCGCGGTCGAGGCGCCCACCACCATCACCAAGGTCAGCGCCATGGGCGCATACTCAAAGACCGGCGACATGCGGCAGACCAGGAAGACACCCGCCGTCACCATGGTGGCTGCGTGGATCAGGGCCGAGACCGGGGTCGGGCCCTCCATCGCATCCGGCAGCCAAGTGTGCAGGAACAGCTGTGCCGATTTGCCCATGGCGCCGATGAAGAGCAGCACGCAGGCCAACTCGACTGCATTCGCCTCGATGCCGAGGAAGCTGTAGCTTTGCGCCGCCAGATCCGGGGCAGCAGCGAACACATCATCGAGCTGGATCGACCCAGCCAGACCAAACAACAAGAACATGCCGAGCAAAAAGCCGAAATCGCCAACCCGGTTGACGATAAAGGCCTTCATCGCCGCCGCATTGGCCGAGCTCTTCTTGAACCAGAAGCCGATGAGCAGATAGCTCGCGACCCCGACACCCTCCCATCCGAAGAAGATCTGGAGCAGCGTGTCGCCCGTGACCAGCGCCAGCATGGCGAAGGTGAAGAAGGAGAGATAGGCGAAGAACCGCGGCTTGGCCGTGTCCTCCTCCATGTAACCGATCGAGTAGAGGTGCACGAGCGCCGAGACGCTGGTCACCACCACCAGCATGATCGTGGTCAGCCGGTCGACGCGTATCGCCCAATCCGCCTGCAGCTCGCCCGACACGATCCAGGACATCAGCACGATGCGGTCCGGATCCAGCGGGTCGAGGCTGAGATGCACGATCCACGAGAACAGCGCGCAGACGAAGAGCAGGCCTGTGGTGATCACCATGGCCGCCTGCTCGCCGATCCAGCGATGGGTGAACCCTGCGATCAGGGCGCCGAGCAGCGGGAGCAGCAGAATGGCTGTGTACATCGCGCTCAGCCCTTCATCATGTTGATGTCATCGACATCGATCGAGCCGCGGTTGCGGAAGAAGCAGACCAGGATCGCCAGCCCGATCGCCGCCTCGGCCGCCGCCACCGTGAGCACGAACAGCGTGAACACCTGGCCCACCAGATCGCCCAGATGCGCCGAGAACGCGACAAAGTTGATGTTCACCGCGAGCAGCATGAGCTCGATGGACATCAGGATGACGATCACGTTCTTTCGGTTGAGGAAGATCCCGAAGATCCCCGTCACGAACAGCAGGGCGGCGACGGTGAGGTAGCCCTCGAGCCCGACGCCTCCGATCACGGTGTGGTCCATCTGCCTCGTCTCTCCCAGGTTCTGCGTTATGCGAGGCGGCCCGAGGTTAGATCCCCTGGCCTGGTTTGACGTCTTTCAATTCGACCGAGCCCTCGCGCGTGCGGTACATCTGCGCCAGCACATCCTGGCGCTTGACGTTCTCGCGGTGGCGAAGCGTCAGGACGATCGCTCCGATCATGGCGACCAAGAGCACCAGCCCCGCGCCTTGGAACATGAAGATGTAGCGGTCGTAGAGGATGCGCCCCAGCGCCTCGGTGTTCGAGACGTCACCGGGCGCTGGCGTGACCGCGGCCCGTGCGGCACTGGCGCTCTCGGCGAAGGACCAGTGGCCAAAGACGAGACCGAGCTCGATCAACAGGATCACCCCGATCAGCGCGCCAAAGGGCAGGTATTCGGCGAGGCCGCGCTTGAGCTCGGTGAAATCCACGTCGAGCATCATGACGACAAAGAGGAAGAGCACCGCCACCGCGCCCACATAGACGATGATCAGCAGCATGGCGACGAACTCGGCCCCCAGCAGCACCATGAGGCCAGCCGAGGAGAAGAAGGCCAGGATCAGCCACAACACCGAGTGCACAGGGTTTCGCGCGACGATGACGAAGGCGCCCGATGCAACCGCCACCATAGCGAAGACGTAGAAGGCAATGGCAGTCAGGGTCATCCCGCACTCCTGCATTGAACCGCACGCTCGACCATTGCCGGACGCGCCGTAGCCTTGTTTCTTTGCCGCGCTGCCGCAAGCGGCACATGCGCGCAGTCGTCGAACCCGTCATCGCCCGGCCACTATCGATCCCCGCGGCCCGGCGCCTCAGCGATAGGGCGCGTCGAGTTCGAGGTTGCGGGCGATCTCCCGCTCCCACCGTTCGCCGTTCGCAAGGAGCTTGTCCTTGTTGTAGTAGAGCTCCTCGCGGGTCTCGGTAGCGAACTCGAAATTGGGCCCCTCGACGATGGCGTCCACCGGGCACGCCTCCTGGCAGAACCCGCAATAGATGCACTTGGTCATGTCGATGTCATAGCGGGTGGTTCGGCGCGAGCCATCGTCGCGCGGTTCCGCCTCGATGGTGATCGCCTGGGCCGGGCAGATCGCCTCGCACAGCTTGCAGGCGATGCAGCGCTCCTCGCCATTGGGATAGCGGCGCAGCGCATGCTCGCCCCTGAAACGCGGGGAGAGCGGGCCCTTCTCGAACGGGTAATTCAGCGTCGCCTTAGGCTTGAAGAAGTACTTCATCCCCAGCCGGAACCCGGTGATGAAATCCTTCATCAGGAAGTAGTTGAGCGCGCGGTCGAATGCGATGGCCATGCTCAGCCCCCCGTTGCAAAGCGGGCATAGCCCACCACGTCGTATTTCGCGAAGATCGCCACGATCACCACCCAGCCGAGCGACATAGGCAGGAACACCTTCCAGCCGAGCCGCATCAGCTGGTCATAGCGGTAGCGCGGCACGATCGCCTTCACCATGGCAAAGAGGAAGAAGAAGAAGACGATCTTGAGCACCATCCATAGCACCCCGTCCGGCAAGCCCGGGATGGGCGAGAGCCAGCCGCCGAAAAACAGGATCGCGCAGAGCGAGCACATCAGCACGATGTTCATGTACTCGCCAATCATGAACAGCAGATAGGGGGTCGAGGAGTACTCGACCTGGTAGCCCGCCACCAGTTCGCTCTCCGCCTCGGGCAGATCGAAGGGCGGGCGGTTGGTCTCGGCCAGCGCGCTGATGAAGAAGATCACGAACATCGGCAGATGTGGCAGCCAGTACCAGGAGAGGAAACCGTATTGCCCGTCCTGCGCCCGCACGATCTCGGAGAGGTTCAGCGAGCCCGTCGAAATCAGCACACCGATGATGATGAGACCGATCGAGACCTCATAGCTCACCATCTGCGCCGCCGAACGCAGCCCGCCGAGGAAGGGGTATTTGGAGTTGGACGCCCAGCCACCCATAATCACGCCATAGACGCCGAGCGAGCTGATCGCGAAGATATAAAGCACGCCGACGTTCAGATCCGAGATCACCCAGCCATCGGCAAAGGGGATCACCGCCCAGGCGATCACCGCCAGCACGAACGTGATGAGCGGGGCTGCTAGGAACACGATCCGGTCGGCACCGGCGGGGATCACGATCTCCTTGAGCACGAATTTGCCGAAATCGGCAAAGCTTTGGAGCAGACCAAACGGTCCCACCACGTTCGGCCCACGCCGCAGCTGCACGGCCGCCCAGACCTTGCGGTCCATCAGCAGCAGGAAGGCGAGGCTCACCAGGATCGAGACCGTCACCGCCAGGCATTGCGCCAGGATGACGATGAAGGTGCCGAGGGGTGTGTCGAAGAACTCCATGGGCCTCTCCTATTCCGCAGCCATCGCCAGGCGACGCTGAGCCGCCAGGCGCGATAGCTCGGCCATGATCGGGCTGGCGCGCAGCACGGGATTGGCGAGGTAGTGGTTCGGCACAGCCTCTTCAAAGGGCGCGCTGTCCATGTCGCCGGCAGGCACTGCGCGCCACTCGGCCTCGGCGATGCGATCGACCTCAGCGAAATGGGGGTGCACGTCGAACAGCCCGCGGCGGAGCTGATCTAGGCTGTCGAAGGGCAGCGCCGCCCCCATCTGGCCGGACAGGGCGCGCAGGATTGCCCAGTCCTCCTTGGCCTCACCCGGCGGGAAGCCGGCGCGGGCCGCCATCTGCACCCGGCCTTCGGTGTTCACGAACAGGCCCGACTGTTCCGTATAGGCTGCACCCGGCAGGATCAGATCGGCCCGGTGGGCACCGCGATCGCCGTGATGGCCTTGGTAGATGACGAAAGGACCTGCCGAGATCTCGGCCTCGTCCCAACCGAGCGCATAGACCATTTCGGCGCCATCGAGCGCACCCACGACGCCGCCTTCGTGCACAAAGCCGAGATCCAGAGCGCCGACCCGGGCCGCGGCCGTGTGCAACACCAGAAACTTGGCGCCGCCTTCCTCGGCTAGCGCCATCGCCTGGCCCATGACCGCGACGCCGTCCGGGCGTGCCAGAGCAGCCTGGCCGATGACAACGACCTTGCGCTGCATGCCCTGCATGTTCTTCAGCAGCTCATCCCGGCTGGCGCCCGTCAGCGCCTCGGGGCCCGTGCCGATCTCATAGGCCGGATAGCTCAGATCAACCGACGCGCCGATGCGCGCGACCTCGCCACCGGCCAGCCAGGCCTTGCGGATGCGGGCGTTCAGCACCGGCGCCTCGGCGCGCGGATTTGTGCCAATCAGCAGGATGCCCTCGGCCGTGTCCAGATCCTCGATCCGCGCGGTGCCGACAGTCGCTGCGCGGTTCTCAACGCCGGCCGCCAGATGCGCCCCGTCCTGGCGGCATTCATGGCGCTCCGAGCCAAGCTTGCCGAGCAGTGCCTTCAGCGCCCAAACTGCCTCTGCCGAGACCATATCACCCGCGAGCCCGGCCACCTTGTCGCCGGCCGCAGCCATCTTCTCGGCCGCGAGGCTCAGCGCCTCGGGCCATGAGACGGGCCGCAGCTTGCCATCGATGCGCGCAAAGGGCCGGTCCAGCCGCTGGCGCGACAGGCCATCGCCCGCATGGCGGGTGCGATCGGCAATCCACTCCTCGTTCACGCCGTCATGGTTGCGCGGCAGCACGCGCATTACCGCACGCCCGCGCGTGTCCACACGGATGTTCGAGCCGAGCGCGTCCATGGCATCGATCGACTGGGTCTTGGTCAGCTCCCAAGGCCGGGCCGAAAAGGCATAAGGCTTGTTCGTCAGCGCCCCCACGGGGCAGAGATCGACGATGTTGCCTTGCATCTCGCTCTCGAGGATCTGGCCGAGATAGTTCGTGATCTCGCTGTCCTCGCCGCGCCCGATCTGGCCAAGCTCGGCCACGCCGGCGACCTCGGTGATAAAACGCACGCAGCGGGTGCACGAGATGCACCGCGTCATATGCGTCTCGACCAGCGGGCCGAGGGTCAGATCCATGGCCGCGCGCTTGGCCTCGCGGAAGCGCGAGAAGTCGACGCCGTAAGCCATCGCCTGGTCTTGCAGATCGCACTCCCCGCCCTGGTCGCAGATCGGGCAATCGAGCGGGTGGTTGATGAGCAGAAACTCCATCACCCCTTCGCGCGCCTTCTTGACCATGGGCGAGTTGGTGCGCACCTCGGGGGGCTCTCCGTTCCGCCCGCCGCGCAGATCGCGCACCATCAGATGGCAGGAGGCGGCGGGTTTCGGTGCGCCCACAGGCTCGACCAGGCACATGCGGCAATTGCCGGCGATCGACAGACGCTCGTGATAGCAAAAGCGCGGGATCTCGATGCCCGCCTGCTCACAGGCCTGGATGACCGTCAGGTTCGGATCGGCCTCGACCTCGCGGCCGTCGATGATGATCGTGCGCAGGTCGGTCATCCCCGCTCCTCCGGCCCTTGGCCCGTTGCAGTGCTGGTCGGCACCATGCGCATATCGGCGGGGGCCGTCACCGTGGCACACCGCCGCCATAGCCGTCTGATCGGCGCAAGCAGCGCGCCGACCAAGGCATCGACCCACCGCCGCTCCCGCTCAGCCGCCGCGGCATTGGCGGTCAACCGGTGCTCGGCCGCGCGCGCGGCCATCGAGGGCGTGTAGCTGTCCAATCCGTGGCACATGGCGTGCGGACCCTCCTTCGCATGTCAGGCGGCATGTGCCGGCCATTCGGCCGCCACAACCCTTTGGGCGCCACTGGCAAATCCAAGCGTTGCGCGAGGCCTATGCACCCTACCCATCCTCAACGGGCCGACCGTCCGGCTGTAGCGATCCGGGAGGGAACTCGGCATGCCTCACTCCGCCGCAACGGGCGTGCAGGCCCGGCTTCGGTGGAGCGTCGCCTCCGACAGATGCCCCCAGCCAAACGCGTCATCGGTGTCGCCCTGCGCCTGACGCAGGGCCAGCCGCTCCAAACCCTCGTCGAGGGTCGGGCGATGGCCGGCCGGGATCCACCACATGACGAAATGCATCTCGGCCAGGGCCTCGAACCACTCGGCCCGGCGCTCATAGAACTGCCGGTGCACGGTGCCCCAGACAAAACGCTCGAGCGCAACCACATCCTCCCAAACCGTCAGATTCGAGATGAAGCGCGGATTGCCATCGATCATGTTGCCAGTGTTGCCCGCGCCGCAATCGGGCGTTTCCAGCATCCAGACGAAGCCGGGGCTGCGCTTGCCGACCGCGTTGATCCGCTCGATGTTGTCCATGAACCCGGCGACGCGAGGATCGTCGGTGTCCGCAATCAGGCGGCCGATGTTGAGCTGTGCCAGGTGCCGGGTCATGCCGCCTCTCCGCAGGATGCGGTCTTCCAGAGCCGCGCTTGCGCAAGATGCGCCCAACCAAAGGCGTGGTCCGTCGCGCCCTGCGCTTCGAGATGCCGGAACCGGTCCAGGGCCTCGGCGACGGTGGGGCGATGCCCAGGCTCGACCCACCACATCACAAGTTTCAGCGCGCCGGCGGGGACGAACCACTCATGGCCACGCTCATAGAACTGGCGGTGCACAGTGTTCCAAACAAAATCCTCCAGCGCCTCCGCGCTCTGCCAAACCGAGAGCGTCGAGGCCGTGCGCGGATCGCCGCCGAGGGGGCCATCCGGATCGGTCTGTGCGGCCTCCATCTCCTCGTCGCCCAGCCGCCAGACAAAGCCGGGGCTGCGCGCTGCGACGCCGTTCACCAGCGCGAGCCCGTTGAGGAAATCCGCGATGCGCGGATCCTCCCAGTCATGCCGCAGCACGCCCATATTGAACTCGGCGAGATGGCGATCGGACGGCCCACTGGAACTCTGCGCAGTCGACATGGATCAGCGGGCCCTCATCTCAGATGCAGTGCCCAAAGCCATCATCGCCGCCGTGGCTCGCCCCATGGAGGCGCCCATGGTATGGCACCGCCCCGGATCGGGCTTGGGCATGCACGTGGAGAGCACCGTCCTCTCCTCACTCAGCCGCGATCGGGGCGCCGCCCGTCTTGTGCTTGAGGATCCGGTCCTCGATCTCGTCGCGGAAATGGCGGATCAGGCCCTGGATCGGCCAGGCGGCGGCGTCGCCCAGCGCGCAGATGGTGTGCCCCTCGACCTGCTTGGTCACATCGTGGAGCATATCAATTTCATCCACCGAGGCCTCGCCCGTCACCAGCCGCTCCATCACGCGCATCATCCAGCCGGTGCCCTCGCGGCAGGGCGTGCACTGGCCGCAGCTCTCATGCTTGTAAAACTTCGAGAGCCGCCAGATCGCCTTTACGACGTCGGTGCTCTGATCCATCACGATGACGGCTGCGGTGCCGAGGCCGGATCTCTGCTCCCGCAGCCAGTCGAAATCCATGATCGCGTCGTCGCAGAGCTGCGCGGGCAGCAAGGGCACCGAGGAGCCGCCGGGGATCACGGCCTTGAGGTTCTTCCACCCGCCCCGCACACCGCCGCAATGGCGCTCGAGCAGTTCCTTGAGCGGGATCGACATGGCCTCCTCGACCACGCAAGGCGCGTTCACATGGCCGGAAATGGCAAAGATCTTGGTGCCCGTGTTGTTCGCCCGCCCGATGCCGCCGAACCAGTCGGCCCCGCGGCGCAGGATCGTCGGCACCACAGCGATCGACTCGACGTTGTTCACCGTCGTCGGGCAGCCATAAAGGCCCACACCCGCCGGGAAGGGCGGCTTGAGGCGCGGCATGCCCTTCTTGCCCTCGAGGCTCTCGATCAGCGCGGTTTCCTCGCCGCAGATATAGGCGCCGGCGCCGTGCACGAGATAACAGTCGAAATCCCAGCCCGAGCCGGCCGCGTTCTTGCCGATCAGGCCCGCGTCATAGGCCTCGTCGATGGCGGCCTGCAGGGCCTCCTTCTCGCGGATATACTCCCCGCGGATATAGATATAGCAGGCGTGCGAGGCCATCGCGAAGCTGGCGATCAGGCAGCCCTCGACCAGCGTGTGCGGGTCGTGGCGCATGATCTCGCGGTCCTTGCAGGTGCCGGGCTCGGATTCGTCGGCGTTGACCACCAGATAGTGCGGCCGGCCATCGCTCTCCTTGGGCATGAAGGACCATTTCAGCCCCGTGGGAAAACCCGCGCCGCCGCGGCCGCGCAGGCCCGACTTCTTGACTTCGTCGATGATCGCGTCGCGTCCGCGCTTGATCAGATTCGCGGTGCCGTCCCAATGGCCGCGGGCCTGCGCGCCCTTCAGCGAGCGATCCCCCATGCCATAGAGATTGGTGAAGATACGGTCTTGGTCAGTGAGCATGTCCGGCCCGCCTGATAACAGAGAGTGTGGAGAAGAAGACGGCGATCGCCGGAACGGCCATCAGAGCTGTGAAGCCGAGGATGACAACGACGTCTGGCACATCAAGGGCACCGCTGCGCGCAAGATTAACCCCTGCGAACATGCTGCAGAGCATCGATAGCTTGAGCCCAAACATGCCAAGCCCGGCCGCGCCGGCTGCCTTTTGTGCCTGGGTCTCGTGGGTCGGCCAGCCACGCGTTGCAAGGACGGCCCCGAGGAGGATCACAATCATGATGCCGACACCATTGGATGACCGCCCCCAGATCTGCTCCGCCAAAACGATCACAACGATGCCCACATAGACCAGGATCAACCAGCGCGGTGGCGGACCCTTCGCAGCGCGCTCCGTTGCCAGATCCACACGCACGATCCCTTGCCGCAACTCGGTGCGGAAGGCGAAAAAGGCCGGGAGAAAGAGGACCGCTAAGGCCAGCATCTGCAGGGCAAAGATGCCGAGGGCGAGGCCCGTAATCACCGTATACTGTCGGGAGACGCTGAGGAGGGCTATGAAAATCAGCAGCGCAAAGCCCCCGATCGCAGTCGACACCCAGCCATAGCGCCGGAGCTGGCCGATCGCGGGTGTAAGGTCTTGCGCGGTTGCGTCAGGCATCATCCACAGCCTCCGCTGATCAAGCCCTTGGCTTGGCCGACCCAGTCATCGCGGACGACGCGGCCTTTGAACCCTTCGAGATGGTAGTCGACCCAGGCGACTTCTTTGTCGGTCCAGGACGCGATCTGCTCGAAATGGTAGACGCCGAGGGTGTTCAAGAGCCCCTCGAGCTTGGGCCCAACGCCCTTGATCGTCTTCAGATCATCCGCCGCACCGCCGCGCGCCTCGGTCAGAAGCTCGGGCTTGTCCTCGTCCGTCGGCGCAGCCTCCGCGACGGGCGCGGGTTTGGGCTCGGAATTCGGGGCAGGTTTCGGCTTTGGCGCAGGGTTGGCGCGTGGTTTTAGGGACGCTTTCGTCGCGGCGCGGCCGAGCGCCAGATCGCTCGCCGTCGGCTCGGACCCGTCGATCCGCGCGATGCTATCGCCGATGGCATCGGCCAGCGCGACCGAGCCGTTGGTCTCATGCGCCTTCGGGATCTCGAGCGAGGTCAGCCCGGTCACTGGCTCCGAGGCAAACCGCCCCTTGGCCGAGCCGGCCCGCGGGACCTCTCCGGCCGCCATTGCATCCAGGATGGCGACAAAACTTTCGCGGTCCAGATCCTCGAAATAATCCTTGCCGATCTGCACCATGGGCGCATTGGCACAGGCGCCGAGGCACTCCACCTCCTCCCAGGAGAACCGGCCATCCTCGGACAGCACATGGGGGGCCGGCGCGATCCGCTCGCGGCACACGGCCACCAGATCCTCGGCGCCGCAGATCATGCAGGACGTGGTCCCGCAAACCTGGATATGCGCCACCGAGCCCACCGGGCGAAGCTGGAACATAAAGTAGAAGGTCGCGACCTCGAGCACCCGGATCGAGGCCATGCCAAGCATCTTGGCGACTTCCTCGATGATCGGGCGGCTGACCCAACCCTCCTGCTCCTGGGCCCGCCAGAGCAGCGGGATCACGGCAGAGGCCTGCCGGCCCTCGGGGTATTTCGCGATCTGCCCCTTGGCCCATTCCGCATTGGCCGGGGTGAAGGCAAAGCTGTCCGGCTGGTCTTGGTGCAGTCTGCGCAGGCTCATTCCGTGTCCTCGTTCCCTGGGCTCATGCGCCGCCGGTCAGCGGATCCGTTCGCATTTGTTGATGATGATCAGCGGGTCCTTGGCGTCTTCTTCGCCGGGTCCGACCAGCATGCGGCACATGTAGAGCGGCAGCGCCTGGTTCTCGGGCTTGTGCATGATGAAGGTGAAGCGCACCGAGGCGGCATCCGTCGCTGGCGTGGTTTGCAGATCCGAATGGATCTCGTACCCCGCCGCATAGAGCGCGCCGATGGTGGCCTGCTCGGCGGTGACATCTTCGAGCGGCGGAGGCCCCTCATACTGGGCTGCGATCGAGGTCGCGAGCGCCAGGGGCGCCAGTGCCAGAGCTGCCGTCAGTCGTCTCATTGGTCCCTCACCGAAAAGCACCCGGCGGCGAACAGGTCCGAACTCCACTGGGTCTTGCGCACACAGACCACGAGCCGGCCCTGGAGCCGAAAATAGATCCGCTCGGTCACCACCGCGTCCCACTTGCCGTCATGGGTGCGTCGCTCGAGCGCCACCACCGCAAAGGGCTCGTAGCCTTGCTGCAGCAAGGTCGAGAGCTTCTCGCCCTGCCACTCGGCCGAGGCCAGCCCCGGCATGCAAGCCACTGCGATGGCGAGCAGCCATCTCACCGATCGATCTCCCCGAACACCACGTCGAGCGAGCCGATGATGGCCGAGACATCGGCCAGTTGGTGGCCGCCGCAGACATGGTCCATCGCCGCGAGATGCGGGAAGCCCGGCGCGCGGAGCTTGGCCTTGTAGGGTTTGTTGCTGCCATCCGAGACAAGATAGACGCCGAACTCGCCCTTGGGCGCCTCGACCGCGGCATAGACCTCGCCCGGCGGCACGCGAAAGCCCTCAGTGTAAAGCTTGAAGTGGTGGATCAATGCCTCCATCGAGCGCTTCATCTCACCCCGCTTGGGCGGCGCGACCTTGCCGTCGATGGTCATCACCGGCTCTCCGGGGACGGCGCGCAGCTTCTCGAAGCACTGACGCAGGATCTTCACACTCTCGCGCATCTCCTCCATACGGCAGAGATAGCGGTCATAGCAGTCGCCATTCTTTCCGATGGGGATCTGGAAGTCGAACTCGTTATAGAGCTCATAGGGCTGTGCGCGGCGGAGATCCCAGGCCCAGCCCGAGCCGCGGACCATCACGCCCGAGAAGCCGAGCGCCTGCGCCTCCTCGATCGAGACGATGCCAATGTCCACATTGCGCTGCTTGAAGATCCGGTTCTCGGTCAGCAGACCTTCGAGATCGTCGCAGATCTCGAGGAACGGATCGCACCACGCCTCGATATCGTCGATCAGCTGATCCGGTAGGTCCTGGTGCACCCCACCCGGGCGAAAATAGGCCGCATGGAGGCGCGCCCCGCAGGCGCGCTCATAGAACACCATGAGCTTCTCGCGCTCCTCAAAGCCCCAAAGCGGCGGGGTGAGCGCGCCCACATCCATCGCCTGGGTGGTCACGTTGAGGAGGTGGTTCAGGATCCGCCCGATCTCGCAGAACAGCACCCGGATCAGGCTGCCGCGGCGAGGGATGTCGATGCCCGCCAGTTTCTCAATCGCTAGGCACCAGGCATGCTCCTGGTTCATTGGCGCCACATAATCGAGGCGGTCGAAATAGGGCAAGTTCTGGAGATAGGTCCGGCTCTCCATCAGCTTTTCGGTGCCGCGATGGAGCAGCCCGATATGGGGATCGCAGCGGTCCACGATCTCGCCGTCGAGCTCGAGCACCAAACGCAGCACGCCGTGCGCCGCCGGGTGCTGGGGCCCGAAATTGATGTTGAAGTTCCGGATCCGCTGTTCTGCGGTCAGGATGTCCGCCTTCGATCCGTCCATGGGTCCGCTCCGTCGGTTGGCTTTTGGCTCAGAGCGCCGGGCCGTCGGCGACGCGGCAGATCTTTGCGATCATGCGCCACGTGCCCTCGACCAGCAGGAAGTTCAGGTGATCCTCGAAGCGCCGCTCGCCCACCTGCACGTGCAGACGCACCAGCGCCATCTCGCCGGTCACGGTGATCGCATCGATGGTATAGTCCGGGGTGCCGTCGGCCGGGGCGCGACCGCCCACCCGCTCGAGGAAGACGGGGCGCGGCCAGTCGATCAGCGCGCCCTCGCCCGTGACGGTGTAGAGATGGCTCGCCTCGTGAAACACCTCGGCGACCGCAGCGGCATCCGCGCGGTGGAGCGCTTCGCAATAGGCGATGGCGGCCGCGCGAATGGCGGCCTCCGCGTCGGCGACAACGGCGGTATCCGGCATCTCAGCTCTCCCGTTTCTCATCGCCGGGGAGGATGTAATCGGCGCCCTCCCACGGGCTCATGAAATCGAATTGGCGGTATTCCTGCACCAGGCTGACGGGCTCGTACACGACCCGTTTCACCGTTTCATCATAGCGGACTTCCACATAGCCCGTCGTCGGAAAATCCTTGCGCAGCGGATGGCCGCGGAAGCCGTAATCGGTCAGCAGGCGCCGCATGTCCGGATGGCCCGAGAACAACAGGCCGTACATGTCGAACACCTCGCGCTCGAACCAGTTGGCCGAGGGATGCAGATCGTTGATCGAGGGGATCACGTCCTCCTCGGAGCATGGCACGCGCACCCGGATCCGCTGGTTCTGGCGCATCGACAGGAAGTGGTAGACCACCTCGAAGCGGCTCTCGCGCTCGGGCCAGTCGACGGCGGTGATGTCGATGAGCGTCGTGAAGGCGCAGGCCGCATTGTCGGTGAGATGCTGGACCAGCGCGTGGATGCCCGAGACCGTCGAGGTCACCGTCAGCTCGCCGCGTGTCACGGTGAAACCGTCCACCTCGTCCGGGCGGTTGGTGGCGATCATCTGGCCGAGTTCTTCCAGCGCTTCGTCCATCTCGGTTCTCCTCGCGCCCGGTCAGCGCACGATGGTGCCGGTGCGGCGGATCTTACGCTGGAGCTGCAACAGCCCATAGACCAGCGCCTCGGCGGTCGGCGGACAGCCCGGGACATAGATGTCCACCGGCACGACCCGGTCGCAGCCCCGCACCACGCTGTAGCTGTAGTGGTAATAGCCCCCGCCGTTCGCACAGGAGCCCATCGAGATCACATAGCGCGGCTCGGGCATCTGATCGTAGACCTTGCGCAGGGCTGGCGCCATCTTGTTGGTCAACGTGCCGGCAACGATCATCACATCTGACTGGCGCGGGCTGGCGCGCGGGGCGATGCCGAACCGCTCGAGATCATAGCGCGGCATCGAGGCCTGCATCATCTCGACGGCGCAGCAGGCGAGCCCGAACGTCATCCACATCAACGAGCCGGTGCGCGCCCAGTTGATCAGGTCATCGGTGGTGGTGAGCAGGAAGCCCTTGTCCGCCAGCTCATCCGAGAGATTGCGAACCAGCAGATCCTTGTCGGCGCCGGCCAGCGCGCCCGAGGTGGTCACTCCCATTCCAGCGCTCCCTTCTTCCACTCATAGGCGAAGCCGACCGTCAGCACGCCCAAAAACACCATCATCGACCAGAAGGCCGTGTCCGAGAGATCCCCGAAGGCCGCAGCCCAAGGGAACAGGAAGGCGATCTCGAGGTCAAAAATGATGAAGAGGATCGAGACGAGATAGAAGCGCACGTCGAACTTCATGCGCGCGTCGTCGAAGGCGTTGAAGCCGCACTCATAGGCCGAGGTTTTCTCAGGATCGGGGCTACGCCGGGCGATCACCCAGGCGGCGATCACCAGGAACAGGCCAAGCCCGATGGCCAAACCAAGAAAGATCAGGATCGGCAGGTACTCGCGCAGGAGAGCGTCCATGGGTGTGACCTCCGCTTTCGGCAGCGCATCATCGCAACACACAGAACTATGCCGTGAGCGGGGTGGAGGTCAAACGGCTCGGGTGCGACACATCCCATCAGGCATGACGGAATGGCTTAAAATTGTCGCGACGCGCCCGCCGGGCTGGTCAGCCGTGGCTGCGCGAGGGCCAAAGAAAGAAGAAGAACATCAGTGAGACGCCCAGGCTGGCCACCCAGGGCTCCGCGCGCGAGACGAAGAGGAAAACCGGCAGGGCCGCAAAGGCCGTCGGCCAGCCCCAGAGGCCAATATCCCGCGCCCGTGCCGCCAGGGCGAACAGCATGGCGATGAGGTAGAGCCCGACCAGGGTCATCACCCCAGCCGTACGATGCTCCGAGACCCCGTGGGCCACCAGGATGCCAGGCGTGTCGATCACACTCGCACTGCGACCGATCGCAGCCAGAACCGCCGCGCCCTCGCCCTCGCTGCCGCCCAGAAGCGCCGCAGAGACCAGAACCGCGGCGGCCGCGCTGAGCCCGGCCACGAGGACAAAGAAGGGCCCTCGGTCGAGATGGCCGAAATAGACAGATTCGAGCAGGCGCGTCATCGCGTTGGGTCCTCCAGTTATCCGATCGGGGACGGGGTCGCGAACCTCTACTGATTCCGAGCACTCAACCTTTGGGTGTATAGAAAGGCCAGAACGCGTGGTTGTGGCAAGCAGCAGAGCGCCGCTCGCGGGCGCGATCCGGCGGACTGTCGCACAAAAGTTGCACTGATGACGGAATGGGGGGGTTTGCCGCCATTGCAATAGAAAATCACGGAGCTTTTGAATGGCGCGGTTGACGGGGCTCGAACCCGCGACCTCCGGCGTGACAGGCCGGCACTCTAACCAACTGAGCTACAACCGCGTGCGCCCAATGCGGGCATCCGCAAGGGGTGGGCGGGGTATAAAATCGCCGCTGCGATGCGTCAAGCGCCGATCCGGATTTCCCGGGAAAAAGCGGATCCGCCTATTCGGCGGCTGTTCCGAGCACGCGTGGCACGACCCGGGACACGTTGCCTTGGACCGGCAAGGTGAACCAGAAGCGGCTGCCCTGACCGAGCGTGCTCTCGACCCCGATCTCGCCGCCCAGCGCCTCGACCAGCTGTTTCGAGATCGCGAGGCCGAGTCCCGTCCCGCCATAGCGGCGCCCGATGCTGCCATCGGCCTGGGCAAACCGCGCAAACAGGCTCGGCTGGGCGTCTTCGCTGATGCCGATGCCTGTGTCGATCACCTCGACCGAGATCAGGCCGGGGCGGCTCTCGGATGTCCGGACCCGGATGGCAACCCCGCCCGTCTCGGTGAACTTGATCGCGTTGCCGGCCAGATTGACCAGCACCTGGCGCACGCGGGCGGGATCGCCGACCATGCGGGCCGGCAGATCCTCGGCGATCTCGCTGCCGAGGTCGATGCCCTTTTCGGTGGCGCGCAGCTCGAGCATCGCAACGACCTCGGCCACCACGGTGCGCAGATCGAAGGGCAGAGAATCGATCCGCATCTCGTTCGCTTCGAGCTTGGAGTAATCGAGGATGTCGTTGAGCACCTGCATGAGCCCAGCGGCCGAGGCGTGGGCGGTTTGCGCCTGCATGCGCTGGGTCCCTGACAGCTCCGAGCGCAGCAACAGCGCGAGCATGCCCGTCACCCCGTTCATCGGCGTGCGAATCTCGTGGCTCATATTCGCCAGGAACTGGGATTTGGCGATGTTGGCCTTTTCCGCCTCGAGCCAGCTTTGCTCCAGCGCCTTCTCATGGGTCTTCTGGGCGGTGATATCTTGCATGGCGCCGCTCAACCGGCGCACGCGGCCGTGCTCGACCACGGGCTGACCGGTGGCACGCACCCAGATCCGCCGGCCCGAGGCCGTGACCATCTCGAGTTCGAGATCGAAGGGCAGGCTGCGTTCCGTGCAGGCCTTGATCGCCTCGGCGATCGCCGGGCGCGACTCGGGCGTGTAATAGGCAAGCGCGGCATCTGCGGTCGGCTCATACCACCGCGGCACCTCGTGGATCGACTTGGTGGTTTGGTCCCAAAACAGCGAATCGGTGCCGATGTCGAACTCCCACCCGCCGATCCCGGTGAGCTCGACCACCTGAGCGAGCTTGCGGGTCTGTTCGCGCAGCTGCCCGGCCACGGCCTCGGCGCGTTTGCGCGAACCCTCGAGCGCCCGGGCCTGACGCTTCATCTCGGAGATATCAAAGCGGTAGCCGACATTGCCGCCGGTCTCCGTGCGCCGCTCGACGACCCGCAGCCAGCGATCCTCGCGCAGCCGCTGCTCAAAGGCGCTGTTGCCGCTGGTGTGGCGCTCCATCCGGTGGGCGAGCCAGGCCGCCTCGCGCCCCTCGGCCTCTGGGAACTGCCCGTGCGCCAAGCCATAGCGCAGGATGTCCTCAAAGCGCGCGCCCTTGACGATCGATGGCGCCGAGCGGTCATAGAGCGCGCGGAAGCGCTCATTGCAGATCACCAGCCGATCCTCGGCATCGAACAGCACAAAGCCATCGGGCAGGGCGTTGACCGCATCGGTCAGCTGCTGCTCGACCTCGGACATGCGCTTGAGCGCGCGGGTCTGCTCGGTAACGTCCGTCACGACCGCGCCGACGCCCGAGATCTTGCCGCCCGCGTCATAGACCGGGAACTTCACTGTGTGCAGCATGCGCTCGCCCAGCTCGGTCTGGGTTGGCTCCTGGCGGACAAAGCTCTCGCCAGTGCGTAGCACATGCAGATCGTGTTTGCGGATGCGCTCGGCCGTCTCGTCGTCGTGCACCTGCTTCGGATAGAGCCCGACCACATCCGCCGCATTCACATCGAACAGCCGCTCGAACTGCTTGTTGATCTCGACAAAGCGGCCTTGGACATCCTTGAGATGGATCTCGACCGGCGCGTTGTCGAAGATCGCCTTCAGGCGGTTCTGGTGTTCGCGGAGCTCGGCGGTCTTCTCGGAGACCACCTTGCGCAGATAGGCGTTGACGCCGAGGCTCGCGAGCAGAAGGGCCGCCACCAGCCCGATCGCGGCCGGCGCCCAATCGGGCAGCGAGAACAGGGCGGGCGGCTTCAGCCACAGATCCAAAAGGCCATAATACTCCGACCGCGGATCGGCCTTCATCAGCGCCACCGCGCTGTCGATGGACTGCACCACGCTCTGGGGCACGCCGGGGGAGTAGACGAAATAGAGCGAGGAGGGATTGAAGATCAGCCGGGACCGCTCGAGCGCGAACTGGTCCTCGTTCTCGGCGCCGAACAGGTGGTTGACCACGGCGATCTCGGCATCCCCGCGGGACACAGCTCGCATCACCGCCGGCAGATCCTGTTGTGGAACCAAGCGCGGCAGGATGGTCTGCTCACCGGCCAGATCCCGCAGCGCGCGCTCTTCGCTCGAATTGCGCAGCACCGCGACCGTGCGGCCATGCAGATCCGCCACCCGCTGCACCGGCTGCGAGGAGCCGCGCCGGGCATAGATCGCCGACCAGCTCTGCAGCACCGGCTCGCGGCCAAAGCGGAACCGACTGGTGCGATCCTCGGAATAGGCAACATCGGGCAGGATATCGATCTCGCCCCGGCGCACCATCTGCAGACAGCGCGACCAGTCGCAGCCCACATAGGTGACCGCCCAGCCATTGCGCTCGGCCACCGCGTCGATCAGGCCAGGAAAGAACCCAGTGGCCTCGCCACCCCGGTCAAAGAAGCCCTTGGGCTCGTTGTCATAGATGCCGACGGTCAGCGAACGGCTGGCGTGCTGCGCAAACGCCATCGAGCCGGCCAGAGCCAGCACAATTACGGCTGCCGCTATGCGCACGCGGGTCATGCCTTCCTGCAGATCGCTTGATCGGTCGACCGAGGTCGCACCGAAATCCCATCCCTACCGAACCAGACTGTAGCACGGCCTAATCACACACAACATCGACACCTTCTGCGATTTAATAAGGAGACATGATGGTTTGACAATGATATTCGGCGGCTCGCCGGTGGGCTTTGATCGAAACGCCGCCGGGACTGTCCGGCTCCGCGACGGCCGCCGACGGAGTTTTTTAAGGCTGGGACGCGTATTATGCCGTCCCCTGCGGAGCGACGCGGTGATGAAGGACATCAAAGCGGAGGCGCCCCATGGCGGTGGCCCCAAGGCGTCGGGACCTCGCGGCGCCGCCAGGTTCCGTGCCATCCCGTTGCCAAGCGGCCGACCGATCCTCGGCGTGACCTTCGCGCTTGCCGATCCGGGGATCCTGCTTGTTGGCGTCGCAGCGGTGGTGCTCGGCACCAACGGGCATGGATCAGCGGCCGTTGTGGCCGCCGCTGCAACCCTCGCCTTCCTCCTGATCGCCGCTGGGAAGGCGGCCGGCTCCGCCCGTCACCGCCGTCCGCCGCCGGCGCGGCGCGTGCGCCGGCAGAGGGTCTTCCGCGGCGGGCTGCGCTTGGACGTGCCTTCGGGCTCGCTGGAGGCTGGCGATATCCTGGAGCTTGCTTCCGGTGACCGGGTGCCCGCAGGATGCACGCTGCTGTGGTCCGATGCCCTGGCCCTCGCCCCCGACGGCCCAGAACCCGGCGAGGGTCTCCGGCCGCTCCAAGGACAGCGCTTGCCGGCGGGCGTCATGCTTTCGGCCGGGCGCTGCCGCGTGCAGATCGACGCGGGATCGACCGGCCTCCCGCGCCGTCCC
Source organism: Pseudomonadota bacterium (assembly GCA_039187815.1). Classification (GTDB taxonomy): domain Bacteria; phylum Pseudomonadota; class Alphaproteobacteria; order Rhodobacterales; family Rhodobacteraceae; genus Thermohalobaculum. The sequence goes on from JBCCZI010000028.1 coordinate 32,208, forward strand.
CACAGCCCCAACGAGCGCGCCCGACGCCCGGCGCCGATGCTCTTGCGTCTGCGCCGCACTGTGGTGGTGGCGACGGGTCTGGCCGCCCTAGTTGCTGGCGCGGTCGCGGGGCTTGGCCATCTGCGCGGCGCGCATTCGGGCGCGGGCGCCCTTTGGCTTGCCGTCGCGCTCACCATCCTTGCGGTGCCGCCCAGCTTTTTGGCCTCGGCCGGCGCCCTGCTCTCGCGATCGGCGCGCCGGCTGGCAAAGGGCGGGATCTGGGTCGCCGGAGGCCAGGCCTTCGAAGCTCTGGGGCGCGCCAGCTTCCTCTGCCTGGACCGCGAGACCGTGCTGACCCCGACGGCTCCAAGCCTCGAGGTGCATCCGATAGCGCCCGAGGGCGACCATGCGCTGATTCGAACCGCGGCGATTGCCGCATCGGGCGCAGACCCATCGATCTGGCAGCTTGCGGCCGTCGTGCGCGCGCTCGAGACAGCGACTGACCCGAGCCCTCACCCGCACCCAGACCCTGGCGGCACCGCACGGGCCTTACCCGCCGGGACGATCGGCGCGCGCGATCCGAACGATCCCAGCCGGTTCTGCGTGATCAGCACCGCGGAGAGCCTGCTTGAGCCAATGGCGGCGATCGCTCGACGCCCCGACCCAAGCGCCGAGCTGGTGGCGGTCGCCGAGACCTCGCTCGATGGCCGCGGAGAGATCGGTCCGATGCGCGCGCTGGGTCTGTTGAGCGTTTCTGCTCCGCTGCCGGACGGCGCCGCCGCGGCCATCGATGAGCTGCGCCAAGCCGGGGTTCGCACGGCCGTGATGACCGCCGAGCCCACCGCCCGCGCGCGGGAGATCGGCACCACGCTCGGCCTGGTCGCCCCCTTCGAGCGGGTCGCCCGGGGCCAGGATCTGGCCGAAGCTGCCATCGACGGCCAAGGCCAGATCGACAACATCGTCCGGCCCGCACGGATCTTCGCCGAGATCGGTCCGACCGAGCGCGCCCTGGTCGCCGACAGCTATCGCCGCGATGGCCACCGGGTTCTGCGCACAGCAAGCCGCAGCCCGGATCTGGTCGCAACCGACGCCGAGCCGATGATCGTGACACTCGCCATTGCAGGTCAGAGCGAAGACCGGGTGCTCGAGCGAGCAGACGGCTTGGCGCTCACGGCCAATCCGGAAGCGATTGCCAACGGGGTGGCGGAGGCGCGCCGAGGGCTCTACCAGCTGCAAAAGCTGTTGCACGCCCAGATGGGCTTTGGAACGGGCGTTTTGCTGCTGGCGCTTGGGCTCGCCCTGACCGCACAACCGGGGCTGCCGCCCAGTGCCGCGCTGGTCGCCATTGCCCTGTTGCTGGCCGCGCTGGCCGATCATGGGTTGAGCGTTGGTGCCCCGGCCCTGCGCCCCGTTCCGACGCTGACCCGGCGCGACGGCCAAAGGCTGCAGCCCCCCAACAGCGTCTGGCTCGGGCTGCTCGTTGGCCTGTCCATCGCCGGAAGCGGGTTGGTCATCGCCCGCCTTGCCCCGCAGCTCGGCCTGAGCGACGCAGCGACCGAGGGCGCGATCCTGATCTTTTTGGTGCTCAGTGGCGTTGGCCGGCTGCTTTTGCTGCGCCACCAAGGCGGTGCCGGCCGCTTTGGTCCGGCCGATCTTGCCGTCTGGGCCGCCGCTGTGGCCGTGATCGCCGGAGCGGTGGCGCTTCTGGCCGTCGCTCCGACGGCTGCAGTGCTGGGTCTGGCCTTGCCCCATGGCGAGGCTCTGGCCATCGTCGCCGCGCTGGCTCTGGCGCCCGTGGCGTTCGAGGGCGTGCTTGGCGCGCTGATCGGCCCGCGCTGGGCCTGACGGCCGCGCTCGCGTCAGACCTTGGGCAGCCGGGCACGCCAGGCGGCATCGAGGACCGCCAGCACCGCCGAGGCAAGCCGCGCCTGATCGTCATCGGCCCGGCTGGTCAGGATCACGGGCGCCGCCGCCCCAAGCACCAGCCCACCGGTCTGCGCCGCAGCGGCAAAGGTCAGCGCTTTGGTGACCATATTGCCGGCCTCGATATCGGGCACCAGCAGGATGTCGGCCCGCCCAGCGACCTCGGAGACGATGCCCTTGATCTCGGCCGCGCGCAGATCGATGGCGTTGTCCATGGCGAGCGGACCATCGACCAGCCCACCGGTGATCGCGCCGCTCGCGGCCATCTCGGTCAGCGCCTGGGCATCGACGGTCGGTTGCATCACCGGGTTCACCGTCTCGACAGCGGCCAGGGCCGCCAGACACGGCGTCTCGATCCCCAGCGCATGGGCCAGATGGATGGCGCTCTGGGCGATATCCGTCTTGGTTTTCAGGTCGGGCGCGATGTTGATCGCCCCGTCGGTCACCATCAACAGCCGGTCAAACCCGGGCACATCGATCGCAAAGACATGGCTGAGGCGCCGCTGGGTGCGCAGGCCCACCTCTTTGTTCAAGACGGCGCGCAGCAACGCGTCGGTGTGGAGATGGCCCTTCATGACCACCGAGGCACGTCCCTCGCGCACCATCCGCACCGCGATCAGCGCCGCGGCCTTGTGATCCGGCTCGGGCACGATCTCGAGCCCGGTGAGGTCCGCGCCCAGCGTCTCGGCGGCAGCGTGGATCTTGGCCGGGTCTCCCACCAGGATCGGCTCGAGCAGCCCGTGCGCACGGGCCAGCAACGCGCCGCCCAAGGACGAGGTCTCTTCGGGTGCGATCACCGTGGTGGGCATTGGATCCATGCCCTTGGCCCGCTCGAGCAGCGCGGCGAAATGGCGATGGCGCGGCGCACTGTGTTCGGCGTGGTCACTCATTTCGACACCCCCCTCCGGTGGCAGGGCCGAGCCCCGCAGCCGCCTCTCCCCTAGTGCAGGGATCGGGGCAGCGACAACCCGATCCGCAGCAGCCGGCAAAGATTCTTGCGCAATTCGGAAACTTTCGCATTACAGAAGCGCCAACGCTGTTCGACTGTTGCGCCGCATTGGCGCTAGGACCAAGGAGACGCGAAACATGGCCGAGTTTCAGAAGATCCTCATCGCCAACCGAGGTGAGATAGCGATTCGGGTCATGCGCGCGGCCAATGAACTCGGCAAACGCACAGTCGCGGTTTATGCGGACGAGGACAAGCTGGGGCTCCACCGGTTCAAGGCGGACGAGGCCTATCGCATCGGCGAGGGCCTGGGCCCCGTCGCCGCCTATCTCGACATCAAGGAGATCATCCGGGTCGCGCGCCAAAGCGGGGCGGATGCGCTGCATCCAGGCTATGGCCTCTTGTCGGAGAACCCGGCCTTGGTGGACGCCTGCGAGAAGGCCGGCATCGCCTTTATCGGCCCGTCCGCCGAGACCATGCGGCTGCTCGGTGACAAGGCCAGCGCGCGCCGGGCAGCGATCGCCGCGGGCGTGCCGGTGATCCCCGCGACCGAGGTGCTGCCCCCGCCGGACGAGGCGGACATGGAGGCGATCCGCGCGCAGGCGGCCGAGATTGGCTATCCGCTGATGCTCAAGGCCTCCTGGGGCGGCGGCGGGCGCGGCATGCGGCGCATCGACGGCGACGCAGATCTCGAGGCGCGGCTGCGCGAGGGGCACTCTGAGGCGCTCCAGGCCTTTGGCAATGGCGAGGGCTATCTCGAGAAGATGATCGAGCGCGCTCGCCATGTGGAGGTACAGATCCTCGGCGACCGCCACGGTACGATCTATCATCTCTATGAGCGAGATTGCAGCGTGCAGCGGCGCAACCAGAAGGTCGTGGAACGCGCGCCGGCGCCGTATCTCTCGGGCGCCCAGCGCGAGGAGCTGTGCGGTCTGGCGCTGAAGATCGCGCGCCATGCCAGTTATCGCTGTGCCGGCACGGTCGAGTTCCTGATGGATATGGACAGCGGCGCCTTCTATTTCATCGAGGTCAATCCGCGCATCCAGGTCGAGCACACGGTCACCGAAGAGGTCACCGGCATCGACATCGTCAAGGCGCAGATCCGCGTGACCGAAGGGCAGAGCCTGGCCGAGGCCACGGGCGTCGCCTCCCAGGACGCCGTTGAGCTCTCGGGCCACGCCATCCAGTGCCGCGTGACCACCGAAGACCCGCTCAACACCTTCATCCCCGATTATGGGCGCATCACCGCCTATCGCGGGGCGACCGGGTTCGGCATCCGTCTCGACGGCGGCACCGCCTATTCGGGCGCGGTCATCACCCGCTACTACGACAGCCTGCTCGAGAAGGTCACCGCCTGGGCGCCGACCCCGGACGAGGCCATCGCCCGCATGGACCGCGCCCTGCGCGAGTTCCGGATCCGCGGCGTCGCCACCAACATCGTCTTCGTCGAGAACCTGCTGAAGCATCCGAGCTTCCTCGATATGAGCTACACGACACGGTTCATCGACACGACGCCGGAGCTGTTCGACTTTCGCCGCAGGCGGGACCGGGCGACGCGGCTGTTGCGCTATATCTCCGAGGTCACGGTCAATGGCAGCCCGGAGACCAAGGGGCTCACCCGCCCGCCCGCCCAGGTGCGCCCGCCGAGCCTGCCCACACCGCGGGTCGAGCGCCCGGCCCCGGGCTCGCGCGATCTGCTGATCGCCCGCGGACCCAAGGCGGTCGCCGACTGGATGCTGGCCGAAAAGCGCTTGCTGATCACCGACACCACCATGCGCGACAGCCACCAGTCGCTGCTGGCCACGCGCATGCGCTCGATCGACATGACGCGGGTGGCCGACCGCTACGCCGCCAATCTGCCGGGGCTATTCTCGATGGAGTGCTGGGGCGGCGCCACCTTCGACGTGGCCTATCGCTTCCTGCAAGAATGCCCCTGGCAGCGCCTGCGCGAGTTGCGCGAGCGCATGCCGAACCTGCTGACCCAGATGCTGCTGCGCGCCTCCAACGCGGTCGGCTACACGAACTATCCGGACAACGTCGTCCAGAGGTTCATCGACCAGGCGGCCGCCTCGGGCGTCGACGTGTTCCGCATCTTCGATCCGCTGAACTGGGTCGAGAACATGCGCCTCGCCATGGACCGCACGCTGGAGACCGGGCGTATCTGCGAGGCGGCGATCTGCTACACCGGCGATATCCACGACCCGGACCGGGCGAAATACTCGCTGCGCTACTACGTCGATCTGGCGCGGGAGCTCGAGCGGGCCGGGTCGCACATCCTCTGCATCAAGGATATGGGCGGGCTGGTGAAGCCAGCGGCGGCCGGGGCGCTGGTGCGGGCGCTGAAGGACGAGATCCAGATCCCGATCCACTTCCACACCCACGACACCTCGGGGATCTCCGGCGCCTCGGTGCTGGCAGCGGCCGAGGCCGGGGTTGACGCCGTCGACTGCGCCATGGACGCGCTCGCCTCGCTGACATCGCAGCCGCCGCTCGGCTCGATCGTTGCGGCCTTGCGCAACACCGAGCGCGACACAGGGCTCGACGCCGGGGCGATCCGTGAGATCTCAGACTACTGGGAGGGGGTGCGCCGGCTCTACGGCGCCTTCGAATCGGATATGCGCTCCGGCACCGCCGAGGTCTATGCTCACGAGATGCCGGGCGGGCAGGTCACCAATCTCCGCGCCCAGGCCCGCGCCATGGGGCTCGAGGACCGCTGGCACGAGGTCGCCGCCGCCTATGCCGAGGTGAACCGACTGTTCGGCGACGTGATCAAGGTGACGCCCATCGCCAAGACCGTGGGCGATCTCGCGCTGGTGATGGTGGCGGGCGGGCTGACGGCCGAGGACGTGCTGGACCCCGAGCACGACATCGCCTTCCCCGATTCGGTCGTCACCTTCTTCAAGGGCGAGGTGGGCCAGCCTCCGGGCGGCTTCCCAGACGCGCTCCAGCGCAAGGTGCTGAAAGGCGCCGAGCCGATCACCGTGCGCCCCGGCAGCCTGATGGCCCCAGTCGAGATCGAGGCCCAGCGCCAAGAGGCGAGCGATGCGATGGAGGGCCACACCGTCGATGACGAGGATCTCTGCTCCTACCTGCTCTACCCCAAGGTCTATCTCGACTATATGGGCAAGCGGCGCGATTTCGGGCCTGTGCGGGTGCTGCCGACACCCACCTTCTTCTATGGCATGGAGCCGGGCGAGGAGATCGCCGTCGACTTGCGCCCGGGCGTGACCTTGGTGATCCAACTCCAGGCGATCTCGGAGCCCGACGAGGCCGGCGACGTCAAGCTGTTCTTCGAGCTGAACGGCCAGCCACGCACGATCCGCGTCGCGGATCATCGCTTCGCCGCAACCGCTCCCAAGGCCGAGAAGGCCGAGGACGGCAA
>JBCCZI010000029.1:0-36943 GCA_039187815.1 Pseudomonadota bacterium
CGCCTTCATCGCCTTTATCCTGTTCACATCGAACCCGTTCGACCGGCTGGATCCGGTGCCGTTGAACGGGACCGATCTCAATCCGCTGCTGCAAGATATTGGGCTCGCGCTGCACCCGCCGTTTTTGTACCTGGGCTATGTCGGGCTCTCGATGGCGTTCTCCTTTGCGGTGGCGGCGTTGATCGAGGGCCGGGTCGACGCCACCTGGGCGCGCTGGGTCAGACCCTGGGCGCTCGTCGCCTGGGGCGCGCTGACCTTTGGGATCGCGCTTGGCAGCTATTGGGCCTATTATGAGCTCGGCTGGGGCGGCTGGTGGTTCTGGGATCCGGTCGAGAACGCCTCGTTCATGCCGTGGCTCTTGGCGACGGCGTTGCTGCACTCGGCCATCGTGGTCGAGAAGCGGGCCTCGCTGAAGGTCTGGACCGTGCTGTTGGCGATCCTGGCCTTCTCGCTGTCGCTGATCGGGACGTTTCTGGTGCGCTCGGGTGTGATCACCTCGGTCCATGCCTTCGCGACGGATCCCGGACGGGGCGTCTTTATCCTGGTGATCCTTGGCGTGGCGATCCTCGGCTCGCTCACGCTTTTTGCCGTGCGCGCGCCGGCCATGCGATCCGAGGGCGTGTTCCAGCCGGTCAGCCGTGAAGGGGCGTTGGTCTTCAACAATCTTGTGCTCGCGGTCTCCTGCGCGGTGGTGTTCGTCGGAACGCTCGCCCCGGTGTTTCGCGAGTTCGTCGACGGCCAGAAGATCTCCGTGGGCGCGCCGTTCTATGACCTGGCATTCACGCCCTTTATGGTGCTGCTGCTGGTTGCCTTGCCGGTGGGCGCTTTGCTGCCCTGGAAGCGAGGCGATATCGCACGCGCCGTGGCCAAGCTGTGGTGGGCTGGTGCGGTGGCGTTGGCCGTTGGAGGCGCGATTTGGGCAATGCAGACCGGCACCGCGCTGCTGGCTCCGGTTGGCATCGCACTGGCGGTTTGGGCGATCTTGGGCGCGGCGGTCGAGTTGTGGGAGCGCGGCGCCTTTGCCCGGGCCGGTGCACTTGGCGGGCTCCGGCGGCTCGCCCGGCTCCCGCGCGCCGATTGGGGCAAGTGGTTTGGCCATACTGGGCTCGCGCTCTCGGCCATCGGCATCGCCGCGATCACGGCTTGGGAGACCGAGGATATCCGCCTTGCCCGCCCGGGCGATGTGATCGACGTTGGACCTTATGAGCTCCACTTCGACGGGGTCTCGCAGATCCCGCTCGGCGCGCCGTTCGCCCAAGGCGCCTGTGGCAACGAGGGCGAACGCGCCTTCAAGGGCGCAGAGGCGCGCAATTTCGAGACCGAGATGGGCCGCTTCCGCCTGATGCGCGATGGGGAGACCGTGGCCCTTATGTGCCCGGAGAAACGTCTCTACCCGGTACAGCGCATGCCGACCACCGAGGCTGCGATCGACTCCTCGCTGTTGCGCGACGTCTATGTGGTGCTGGGGGATCGGCAAACGGATGGCGAGGCCTGGGCTGTGCGCTCGTACCACAAGCCGCTGGCGGTCTGGATCTGGCTCGGCTGCTTGGTCATGGGTGCCGGCGGGCTGTTGAGCCTCACCGATCGGCGGTTCCGCGTCGGAGCCGCCGCCGGCCGCGGCCACCGCACGGTGCCCGCAGAATGAGGGCTGTCGCTGTCGCAATGGTCACGGTCATGGCGCTTGCACCGCTGGCATCGGCCGTCCAGCCGGATGAGATCCTGGCGGACCCGGCGCTCGAAGCCCGCGCTCGGTCGCTCTCCAAGGAGGTCCGCTGTCTGGTCTGCCGAAACGAGTCGATCGATGACAGTAGCGCCGAGTTGGCCGGGGATCTGCGCCTGTTGGTGCGCGAGCGTCTGACCGAGGGCGACAGCGATGCCGAGGTGCTCCGGTACCTGGTCGACCGCTACGGCGAATTCATCCTGCTCAAGCCAACCTTCTCGGCGGGCAACGCGGTTCTTTGGCTGGCCGGCCCGACTCTCTTCCTGGTCGGCGGGCTGGCGGCCGTCTTGTTTCTCCGCCGACGGCGCCGGGCGAGCACGTTGGCAGAGGGTCCTCTGAGCGCCGAGGAAGAGGCGGCCCTGGCCCGGTTGATGCGCGACCCAAACGATTGAGATCGGGCCGAAGCCCGGTGCCCGCGCCGGGGTGCGCAAGCCGATGCGCTTGTGCTAGGGTCCGCGAGACCCTCAGGGAGACCCACGATGACAAGCCTCACCCAAGCCAGCCTTTTGGCAGTTGTGGCCTGCATGTTGATCGCGTTGAGTGCGTTGAACCCAGAGCCGGCGGATGCCCAGACCACGGGCGCCTCCGATGCCTGCCACACATCGCTCGAGGCAGATTACGGCGCGGCGACGATCACCGAAAGTTTCGAACGCAATTCGGGTGGTCGCCGCTGGGTCCATACCGAAGCCGAGCTGCAGGACGGGCGCACCGTGTCCTATCGCTGCATGGTCAGTTACGGAACCGTGCGGCGCGTTGACATCCTCGATGGCGATTGGACCGCCGCGCCGCGTATCGCACCTGTGCCCGAGCCTGAAGAAGCTGATGAGCCGGAGACGGCTGAGGAGACGGACGTCGGACCGAACACACCCGCGCCGGCCCGACGACTGCGCCTGGTTCCGGGGAGCAGCAAAGGCTCAGGCTGGCAAACGCCTCCGTCCTGAGGGCGCCGCCCCGACCCTCAGGCCGCCGTCTGATCCATCTCGGGCGCATAGACCCGAAAGGCGTCCTTACCAGCATTCTTCGCCACATACATCGCCACATCGGCCCGGCGGAGAAGCTCTGAGAACTCATCCTTGCTGCTGGCCGCGGACAGCGCAATGCCGATGCTGGCGCCGAGGTGGAGCTTTACTCCAGACAAGGCGATCTCGGCGCGGATCGCCTCAAGCACCCGGTTGGCGACCAGCTCCGCGTCTGCGGTGCAGTTCAGGCAGCCGAGCAACAGTGTGAACTCATCGCCGCCAAGCCGTGCGAGGAGGGGTGCCATGTCGGGATTGTCTCCCAAAGCGCCTGCGATGCGTCCTGCATTGCGGAGCTCGTCATCGGCGCGCACCACCTCCCGCAGACGGTCAGCAACGACCCGCAGCACGCGGTCCCCCATTTCGTGCCCGTAAGTGTCGTTCACCATCTTGAAGCCATCGAGGTCGACGAAGAACAGCGCGCGGAGCATGTCGTCTTCGCCCTCGGCCGGCTCGTTGCGCAACAGCGCGCGCCCACGGAGGTTGAAATCGGCCCGGTTTGAGAGGCGGGTGATCTGGTCGCGGAAGGCCAAATCGCGGATGCGCATATGGCTCTGCTCCAGCCGGAAAATCATGCGCGACAGGCTGAGCTCGAGCAGCGCCGCCTCGCGGCTGCCGCCGATCTTCTCCGGCATTGTCAGGTCGCCCTCGGCCACGCGGTCGGCGACGCGAATGGCGGCCCGGATCGGCGACACGGCCTTGCGCGCGAAATGTGCCGCCAACACAAAGGCCGATGCCGCCGCCAGGATCCCGATCAGCAGCTTTTCCGAGAACAGCGCGAACATGGTCTCAAACCGGGTTGGGCGCGCCACCTCGATGGTCAAGACGCCCATCACTGCTCCGCCGGCCTCGGCCAAGGGGCGGGCGAGTAGAACACCGTCGTCCAGAGGCAGATCCCCCGGTTCGCCTGTCTCGAGAACCTGGATCGAGAGGGCTTCGGGCGGGCGATTGATCGACAAGGGTTGCTCGTCGCCCGAACGGAAGAAGCTGAACGTCGGCTTGTGGAACAGCGTGACCTCGCGCACGGCCAGCACATCGCCCATTGCTGTGATGGTCTTGGCCAGCCGGCCAACATCCCCGTCGGTCGCATACCGGCGCGTCTGTGCCTCGGCCAGTTCGAGCAAGATGCGGGCATTGCGAAGCGCCGTTTCCTCAAGCCTGTTGGTCATCTGGAACGATATGACGACGATTGCCGCCACGACTGCTCCGAGGATTGACAGGCTCCACGCCACCATCAATTTCTGGATCAGCGGACGCTCGCCGCCCGCGACCTCCTGCTCTCCGGCCATTCGGTTCACCCGATCCGTTTCACCACCCGTTCTGGTTGAATAACCGGAGGAGGGTTAAAGCGTGGTCAAAGGATACCGTTGCTCGAAGGTTACCGACGCGGGATGGCGTAGGTGCAGCTCGCGTGGGCAACCGGGCGAGCGGCATCGTCCTCGGAATGGATCAGCACATCTCCGGTTGCCAGTGTTCGGCCTAGCTTCAGGATGCGCGCCTGGCCCAGTAGGTCTCGGGCAGGGGGTTTGCGCAGGAAGTTGATCGTCAGATTGGTCGTGACCGTCAGCGGCTCGCGCCCGATCATGGCGAGCACTGCTACATAGAACGACACATCGGCCAACATGAACATCGAGGGGCCGGAGACGGTGCCGCCGGGGCGCAGGTGACGCTCGGTCACATGCAGGCGCATCCGGGCGGTCAGCGGGCCGATGGTCTCGATGCTCGCCTCGCCGTTGATCTGCGGAAATACCTCCGCCAAGAAGGCCTCGAGCTCCGGGATATCGAGAACCGGCTCGGCCATGTTCAGGCGCCTTGACCCGCGGAGGGGCCAAAGCGCTGTTCGGTGGCGCCGTAGGGCTCGGCCAACCGCTCGACCTGCCAGCGGCCAGGCTCGGGCCGAATGCGCAGCGGCAAGCAGTTCGGCATCGAAGGGATGTCTGGTTCCATGCGCACCAGCGACCGGGCGCCGTACCATAGCCCCCCATGCGCCACGATCAGGGTGTTGGGCACGGCAGCAGCACGGGCCATGGCGGGCCAGGTGCGGGCCCGGAACTGCCAAAAACTCTCGCCCCCCTCGGGATGGAAGGCGCCGCGCCAATATTCGGGCATCCAGGGCGCATAGGGCTCGCCCTGATGGATGCCGAGATGGCACTCCATGAGATCATCATCGGTCTCGACCGGCAGACCGTGATGGGCCGCAACCGCCTCGGCCGTCAGGCGCGCCCGGGACAGCGGGCTCGAAACGATCCGGTCGATGCGTTGATCGGCCATCGCCTCGCCGGCCTTGGCCGCTTGCTGATGACCAAGGGCGCTGAGCTCCGTGTCTTTCTGGCCCTGGAACAGACGCTCGCGGTTGAAGACCGTCTCGCCATGGCGCAGGAAAAAGAACGGAATGTCAAAGCGCGCCTCGGGCGTCGCAGGGGGCTCAGCGGACATGGATCACGCTCCGGCGGCTCAAAGGACTGGTTGCAACATCCGCCGTCTTGCCGCACGAGAAGGGGACGCGTCCGTGCCCGTGGTCTTGACCCGGCGCTGCGGCGATTGCAAGGGCGGGATCGGGCCATCCCGCGGCAACGGGAGGGCAGCATGGCCGAGGCTTTGGTGGAGCGCGCAGATGCGGATGGGATCATACGGCTGACGCTCAATCGGCCTGAGGCGCTCAATGCGCTATCCTCGCCGATGATGGACGCCCTGCACTCCCGGCTGGATGCGGTCGCGACAGACCGCACAGCGCGCGTTGTGGTTCTGTCGGCTCAGGGACGCGCGTTTTGCGCGGGCCATGATCTGCGTGAGATCCAAGCATCGCGCCAGGCCGAGGATGGTGGCCGCGGCGCCTATGCCACGCTGTTTGCCCAATGCTCGCGGCTGATGACGGCGATCACCCGACTGCCGCAGCCCGTGATTGCCGAGGTGCAAGGGATTGCAACCGCGGCGGGCTGCCAGCTGGTGGCCAGCTGCGATATGGCGGTGGCCAGCGACCAAGCCCGCTTTGGGGTGAACGGCGTGGATATCGGCCTCTTCTGCTCGACGCCCATGGTGGCCTTGTCGCGGAATATCGGGCGGAAGAAGGCGTTCGAGATGCTCTCGACCGGAGGCTTCCTCTCTGCCGCTGAGGCGGAGGCTGCGGGTCTGGTCAACCGCGTTGTCCCAGCGGATCGCCTGGTTCCGGAAACCGAGGCGCTGGCAGGGCGGGTCGCCTCGAAAGTGCCGGTCGCCATTCGCCATGGCAAGCGCGCCTTTTATGAGCAAGCCGAGATGCCGCTCGACCAGGCCTATGCCTTCACGGCTCGGGTGATCGCCGAGAACCTGATGGAGCCCGAGACTGCCGAAGGGCTCCAGGCCTTTCTTGAGAAGCGCCCGCCCGACTGGGAGCGCTGAAGCGCCCTCCGACTAGGCTCGAAGAGAGGTCGCCGGGGGATACGCGGCGCGGAACCGGGTCAGCAGCAAGACCCCCACCAGCAGCAGGGCCACCGCCTGGTGCATGCTGGCGAGGTGGAGCGGTGCTGCGTGCATAACGGTCACAATGCCGAGCACCACCTGCGCCAGAACAATGCCGGCCATGATCAGGCCGCGCTGGGTGAGGCCGGGCACCCGTGCGGCGGCCAGGCGCCAGGCCGCGACGAGGGCGACAACCACCACCAGATAGCCGAGCACACGGTGCACGAACTGCACCAGGCCGGGGCTCTCGAAAAAGTTGCGCCACAGCGGCTCGATCGCCATAGCGTCCTCCGGGAACCATTGGCCCTGCATCAGCGGCCAATCCACATAGGACCGGCCGGCGTCGATGCCGGCCACGAGCGCGCCGACCAGGATCTGCGCAAAGACCAGCAGACCGAGCGCTCCGGTCCACCCCAGGGCGGCGCCCGCTCGGCGCCTGCGCGCCTGCAGCAGGGCCACAGGGTCGAGCCGCACCTTGAGGGCGTACCAGATCAGCAAAGCGAGGATGACGAAGGCCAGCCCCAAGTGAATCGCGAGCCGATAGGATGCGACGTCGAGCTTGTCGAGGCCCGAGGTCACCATCCACCAACCAATGGCCCCTTGCAGCCCGCCCAGCGCGCCCGGGAGGATCAGCTTTCCCGTCCAGCCTGACGGAATGCGCTGCGCGGCCAGAAACACCAGGACGCCGATCAGCCACACCGCGCCGATGAGCCGCCCGAGCTGCCGGTGCCCCCACTCCCACCAATAGATCGGCTTGAAGTCAGCAAGCGTCATCCAGTGGTTCTGCTGCTGGAACTCGGTGGTCCCTTGGTAAGCGGCGAAGGCCGCATCCCAATCGGCCTGGGACAGCGGCGGGATCGAACCCATGACCGGATCCCACACGGTGATCGAGAGCCCCGAATCCGTCAGGCGCGTCAGCCCGCCCACCAGGACCATCACCGCAACCAAGAGCGCCAAGAGCCACAGCCAGAGTGCGATGCCACGCCGCCAGGGCGGTCGTTCGCGCGGCCCGGCCACCGGGGCGCTCGGCCGAGGTTCGGCCACCTCCTCGAAGATCGCGCGCTTGCTCATTGGGGCTTCCCTCTTGGCGGGCTTGTTGAGTGCTTCGCAGGTAATCCGCGGCGGCGCTGGCGGCAAGCGGCAGGGCGCCGCGGCCCGGCTTCAGGACCGGCGGGTCCGATGCTCGGACAGGGTTCGCACCACGCCGAACAGTGTGCGTACGTCCTGGTCCGTCAACTGCGAGCGCCGAAACAGGTTCTCGAGATTGCCCTGCATCGAGGGTCGCTTGTGCTCGGGAAAGAAGAACCCCGCCTCATCGAGCCGCTCGACCAGAAAGGCCATCAGCCGTGCGATATCTGCACCCTCGGCGGGCATCGAGCGGGCCATGGCCAGCGCCTCGGCGGGCGTGTCGTCATGGATGCGGCGCCATTCATAGGCCATCAGCAGCACGCATTGCGCGAGGTTCAGCGAACCGAACGCGGGGTTCACCGGCACGCTGACCACGGCCGAGGCCCGGACTATGTCAGGGTTTTCAAGACCGGTGCGCTCGGGGCCGTACAAAATGCCGACCTTCTCGCCTGCGGCAATGCGCTCGGCCGTCTCGCGCATCGCAGCCTCGGGCGTCAGCACACGCTTTGTCAGCTCCCGCGGTCGCGCGGTGGTGGCATAGACGGTCGTCAAGTCAGCGATCGCGGCATCGGTGTCGTCGAAGACCCGGGCCTCGTCCAGCAGCCGTCCGGCACCCGAGGCCATGGCCGCCGCCTTGGGGTTCGGCCAGCCATCGCGCGGCGCGACGATCCGCATGCGAAAAAGGCCAAAGTTCCACATCGCGCGCGCAGCGGCGCCGATGTTCTCGCCCATCTGCGGGGCAACCAAGACAGTGATCGGGCCCGGCGCCGCGGCCTCCGACTGGTGGTGGTCCGTGCCGGCCATGGCGAGGCTCAACCCGAGGCGCCGCCGAGCTTCTCTTCAAGCGCCGCAATCCGTGCCTCCAGCCGCTCGTTTTCCTCTCGCGCACGCACGGCCATGTCGCGCACGGCTTCGAACTCCTCGCGGGTGACCAGATTGGCATCGGCCATCCACCGCTCGATCACGCTGCGAAAGGCCGTCTCGGCCTCGCCGCGCATGCCTTGGGCGACGCCGGCGGCATTGGTCATCAACTTTGCGAGATCGTCGAACAGTCGGCCCGTGGTCTGCATGTTCACCTCCAGCGTTTCCCGGGAGATAGCCCCCCGAAGGCGCCGCCGCAACTGCGCTTGACAGCGCGCCCGCCCCGCCTCAAACCGAGGCCACCCCCGCGATCCCGCTCGCCGCCGCGACCTGGAGGACCGATGTCCAGCGTCCTGCCCTTTCCGGATATCGATCCGGCCTTGTTCACGATCGCTCTCGGCAGCTTCGAGTTCTCGCTGCGCTGGTATGCGCTGGCCTATATCGCCGGGCTGCTGATCGGCTGGCGGCTGATGGTCCTGCTGATGCGGCGGGACCATCTTTGGCCCGGCGGGCGGGTACCGATGGACACCAGCGCGCCCGAGGATCTGCTGACCTGGATGGTGCTGGGCGTCGTTTTGGGCGGACGGTTCGGTTTTGTCGTCTTCTACAATCCCGGCCACTACCTCGATCACCCGCTGGATGCGCTCAAGCTCTGGGAGGGCGGCATGTCCTTCCACGGGGGCTTTCTCGGCGTGATCCTGGCGGTTGTGCTGTTCACCCGCATCCGGCGTATGCCGCTGCTGCAGGTTGCGGATGCGGTGGCCTTGGCGGCGCCGGCCGGGATCCTCCTCGGCCGCCTTGCCAACTTCATCAATGGTGAGCTCTGGGGACGCCCGACAGATGTGCCCTGGGCGATGATCTTTCCCAGCGCCGACGGCCAGCCGCGCCATCCGAGCCAGCTCTATGAGGCCGCGCTCGAGGGGTTGGTGTTGTTCGTCGTGATATGGGCGATCGCGCTCAGGGGAGGTCTGCTGCGGCCTGGCACCGTGACCGGCGTGTTCTTCATCGGCTATGGCCTCGCCCGAACCTTTGTTGAGAACTTCCGCCAAGGCGATATCCAGTTCGTGACGCCCGACAATCCAAACGGCCAGTTCTGGCGGTTCGGCTCGGGGCCTGACGCGTTTGGGCTGACCATGGGGCAGATCCTGTCACTGCCCATGATTGCCATCGGGATCGGGTTCTTGCTCATTGCCGCGCGGGCGGCGCGTCGGCAGGCGGCATGAGCGAGGTGACGCCGCTCGAGCGGTTGCTTGAGGCGCAGATCGCCGCCTCCGGTCCGATCACGGTGGCCGAGTTCATGACCCAAGCGCTCTCGCATCCCCAACACGGCTATTACGCCACCCGCGATCCGCTCGGCGCAGCGGGGGATTTCATCACAGCCCCCGAGATCAGCCAGATGTTCGGAGAGATGATCGGGGTTTGGCTGGCCACCGTTTGGCGCCAGATGGGCCAAGGGCCGGTGGTTCTGGTCGAGCTTGGCCCGGGCCGGGGCACGCTGATGGCGGATGCGTTGCGCGCCGCGGCTCCCAGCGGTCTGCCCGAAGCCGCCGATCTTTGGTTGGTCGAGACGTCGCGCCCGCTCCGGGCCGAGCAAGCCCGCCGACTTGCGCAAGCACGCTGGGCCGAGCATCTGAGCGACGTCCCGCCTGGGCGCACGCTGCTGGTCGCGAACGAGTTTTTTGATGCGCTGCCGATGCATCAATTCCTGGCCTCAGAGCAGGGCTGGCATGAGCGGCTCTTGGGCCTCGGATCGTCCGGGCTTGCCTGGGGGCGCAGCCCGCCTCTGCCAGGAGCCGCACCCGTGGATGGCTGGAGCGAGCGCTCGCCCGCCCTCGAGACGGTGGCGGATGGGCTGGCCGCCCGCCTGCGTTCTGATGGCGGCGCGGCGTTGCTGATCGACTACGGCTACACCCGGCCGCGACCACCCGGGCCAACGCTGCAGGCCGTGCGAGGGCATCGCCGCGTCGACCCGCTCGACCGGCCGGGCGAGAGCGATCTGACCTGGCTGATCGACTTTTCCGCCCTTGCCGGGCGCTTTGCCGGCCTTGCTTGCCGCCATGCCGAGCAGGCCCTCTTTCTTGCCTCTCTTGGGATCGGCCACCGCGCCGCCGAGCTCGCCTCCACGCACCCAGATCGCGCCGATGAGATTGCCAGCCAGCTTGAACGCTTGACCGATCCGGCGGCGATGGGGAGGCTGTTCCGTGTGTTGGCGGTCGGATCCGCCGATGCGCCCTGCCCACCCGGGTTTCCGGAGACCGCATGACCCTGGCACCGCTGACGGCCGATGTGCTCGGCTCCATCTCGCATGGCTTCTTCACCCGCGATGGCGGTGTGTCGACAGGTCTCTATGCCACTCTCAACGGTGGCCCCGGCTCGCGGGACACTGCCTCTGCAGTGGAAGAGAACCGAGACCGGATGGCGGCACATCTGCGGGCAGGCGCGCTGATCTCGGTCGCCCAGGTGCACAGCGCCCGCGCGGTGCAAGTCGAGGAGCCTTGGTCCAATGCGCGCCCCGAAGCGGATGCGATGGTCACGGATCGGCCTGGTCTCGCCCTTGGCGTGCTGACGGCTGACTGCGCCCCTGTCCTGCTCGTCGATCCCGAGCGAGGAGTGATCGCCGCCGCCCATGCAGGATGGAGGGGCGCCAAGTCCGGCGTGCTCGAGGCGGCCGTTGCCGAGATGGGCCGCCTCGGCGCCCGTCCCGAGAGAATTCGGGCGGCCATCGGCCCCACCATCTCGCAGCGCGCCTACGAGGTCGGGCCGGAGTTCCTTGAGGGCTTCCTCGACGATGATCCCGAGACGCAGCGCTTTTTCGCCGGTGGTGCCGGCGACCGCGCCCAGTTCGATCTGCCGGGATATGTGCGCTGGCGCCTGGCCGCCCTGGGGATCGCAGCCGAATGGTCCGGCCACTGCACCTATTCCGATCCGGCGCGCTTCTACTCCTATCGCCGCGCCACCCATGCAGGCGAGCCGGACTATGGCCGTCTTGTCTCCGCAATCGCGCTTTCGCCCTAAGTTCGAGGAGAGGTCCCATGCTGCATTTCGGCCGCCAAGAGTTCGACGATCGGCTGGCCCGCACCAGGGCCGAGATGGCGCGTCGGGGGCTCGATGCCCTGCTGGTCTTCGCGCCCGAGAGCCAGTTCTGGCTGACCGGCTATGACACGTTCGGGTACTGCTTCTTCCAATGCCTCTTGATCTCAGAGCAGGCGCCGGTTCTGTTGACGCGATCAGCCGATCTTCGCCAAGCCGAGCTCACCTCGACGATCAGCGATATCCGCATCTGGCGAGACCGTGAAGGCGCCGATCCGAGCTTGGATCTGGCCGGGGTGATCAAGGATCTGGGCCTCGGCGGCAAGCGAATCGGATGGGAGACAGCGACCCACGGTCTAACCCATGCCAATGGCCAGCGGGTGGGCGCGCGCATCGAGGGCCTGATCGAGGCTTCGGACCTCGTGCCGGCCTTGCGCCTGATCAAGAGCCCGGCCGAACAGGCTTATGTGCGCGAGGCGGCACGGCTCGGCGATCTTGCCTGGGACGCTGGCCTTGCCGAGACGCAAGCCGGAGCCGAGGAAGGCAACATCCTGGCGGCCATGCAAGGCGCGGTCTTTGCCGGTGGCGGGGATTATGCCGGCAACGAGTTCATCATCGGCTCGGGGCCTTATGCGCTGTTGTGCCGGTATCAGTCCGGTCGCCGAACACTGGCGCAGACCGACCAGATCACCTTCGAATGGGCGGGTGTGGCCAAGCGTTACCATGCCGCCCTGATGAAGACCGTGGTGATCGGTGAGCCGCAGCAACGCCACATCGAGATGCAAGCCGCGGCCGAGGCAGCCTTGCTCGCCTGCGAAGGGGCCCTGCAGCCCGGGCAAACGCTGGGAGCGGTGTTCAGCGCCCATGCGGACACGCTCGACCAGCATGGCATGGCCCAGCATCGGCTGAATGCCTGTGGCTATTCGCTCGGCGCACGGTTCAGCCCCTCGTGGATGGATGAGAGCATGATCTTCGAGAACGCAGCCACGGTGATCCGGCCGGGGATGGTTCTGTTCCTTCACATGATCCTGATGGACAGCGAGAGCGGAACCGCCATGTGCCTCGGCCGCACCTCGCTGATCGCGGAGAGCGGGCCCGAAGTGCTCTCACGCATGCCATTGGAGCTGGTCTGCCGCTAGCGGTGGGAACGGCGGCGGGCTGACAGGCGCGCAGGCCGCGCTAGGCTTACCGCCATGCCCGACCCCGCCACAGCGCCACACAGCCCGCTTCCCGAACCCTTTGCTGGGTGGTTCGCGTCGCGTGGCTGGCAGATCCATCCCCACCAAAGGGCGTTGCTCGAGGCCAAGGCGGTCTCGGCTCTTCTGATCGCCCCGACCGGAGCGGGCAAGACCTTGGCCGGCTTCCTGCCGAGCCTGGTCGAGTTGGCCGCCGGCTCGAATCTGGGTCTGCACACGCTCTATGTTTCGCCGCTCAAGGCTTTGGCCGTCGACATTGCCCGCAATCTGCGGCGGCCGGTCGAGGACATGGGTCTCGCGCTGCGGATCGAGGAGCGCACCGGCGACACCACCGCGACCAAGCGCAAGCGCCAGCGGGTGGATCCGCCCGATATCTTGCTGACGACGCCCGAGAGCTTGGCTCTGTTGCTGTCGCAGCCCGACGGTGCGGCGCTGTTTGCCGGGCTGCAGCGCGTGGTCATCGACGAGGTGCATGCCTTGGCGGGATCGAAGCGCGGCGACCAGCTGTCGCTGGCAATCGCCCGGCTCCAGACCTTGGCCCCGCAGCATCGCCGGATCGCCCTATCGGCGACGGTCGACGATCCGGGCGAGATTGCCGCCTGGTTGGGGGAAGACACTGAGATCCATCAGGCCGATCCCGGCTCGCCGGCTGACATCGCGATCCTGTCCGATGCTGGCGATCCGCCCTGGGCCGGGATGGGCGGGCGCTATGCGGCGGCCTCGGTGATGGCGCTGATCCGCGAGCACCGCACCACCATTGTCTTCATCAACACGCGCGCCCAGGCCGAGCTGTTCTTCCAGGCATTGTGGACCGAGAACGCCGAGGACCTGCCCATCGGCCTCCACCATGGCTCGTTGGGGCGCGAGGCGCGAAGCCGGGTCGAGGCGGCCATGGCCGAGGGATCCCTGCGCGCCGTCGTCGCGACGGGCTCGCTGGATCTGGGTCTCGATTGGGGCGATGTGGATCTGGTCATCCAGGTCGGGGCGCCCAAGGCCGTGAAGCGCTTGGTGCAGCGCATCGGCCGGGCAAACCACCGATACGATGCGCGCTCCAAAGCGGTTCTGGTGCCGGCCAACCGCATGGAGGTGATCGAATGCCGGGCTGCGCTGGATGCGATCGCCGATGGGACACTCGACCGCGAGGCCTTGGCGCCCGGTGGGCTGGATGTGCTCTGCCAACACATTCTCTTGCAGGCCTGCGCTGGCCCGTTCGACGCAGCGGCGCTCTTTGCCGAGGTGCGCCGCGCGGGAGCCTATCGCACCCTGTCGCGGGCGGCGTTTGACCGGTGCCTGGCCTTCTGTGCGACCGGCGGCTATGCGCTTCGCGCCTATGACCAATGGCAGCGCCTGATCGAGGGACCCGAAGGGCACTGGCGGCTGCGCGATCCGCGCATGGCCCCGCGGCTCCGCATGAATGCCGGAACCATCGTCGGGACCGAGACCCTGACCGTCCAGATGGGCAGGCGCGGTGGCCCTCGGATCGGCGAGGTCGAGGAGGCCTTTGCCGCCACGCTCTCGCCCGGCGATACCTTCCTGATCGGCGGGCGGGTCGTACGCTATGACGGCATGCGGGAGCTGACGCTCCAAGTCTCGCCCGCGCAGAGCCGAGAGCCCAAGATCGCCGTTTTTGCTGGGACCAAGCTTGCGACTTCTGTCCAGCTATCGCACCGGGTCATGGCGGTGCTGTCCGATCCTGCGCAATGGGCGCTCTTGCCCCAGGCCGTGCGCGACTGGTTGGCGCTCCAGCGCGAGGTCTCGGCCCTGCCGCATCCCGACCGGCTGCTGATCGAGACCTTCCCGCGGGCCGGCCAGCACCACACCGTTGTTCACGCCTTTGCTGGTCGGAATGCGAACCAAACCTTGGGCCTGATCCTGTCGCGCCGGATGGAGGGTGCGGGTCTCGCCCCTCTCGGCTTTGTTGCCACCGATTACGCGGTCATGCTCTGGGGGCTGGAGGCGGTCGAGGATCCCGCAGCGCTGATGGCGCCCGAGGGATTGCAGGCTGGCTTCGAGGATTGGCTTGCCTCCAACGCCGTCATGAAACGCACCTTTCGCACTGTCGCGATCGTGGCCGGGTTGATCGAGCGCAGCTTCGCGGGCCGTCGCAAATCGGGCAAGCAGGTGAGCCTGTCCTCGGACATCATCTACGACACCCTGCGCCGCTATGATCCGAAGCATCTGCTGCTCGAGATCACCCGGACCGAGGCCTTGCGCGGTCTGGTTGACTTCTCGCGCGTCGAGGAGCTGATCCACCGCGTCTCTGGCCGCATCGTTCATGTGGCGGCCGATCGCGTGACACCCCTGGCCGCGCCCTTGCTGCTCGAGATGGGGCGCGTGCCCATTGCCGGGGGCGCAGGCGATGATGCGATCCTGCTCGATGCAGAGCGGTTGATGGCCGAGCTTACGGAAGCGCCACCCGGCAAACGGGAAACCGCGCCAGGGTGATTGGCACCGCTGTCTTAAGGCGGTATGTTCTCCGGACCAATTCATGGAACCGCCATGCCATTTCATAAGATCTCGTCGGAGAAGATATCCCAGGCGGTCATTCGCCAGATCGAAAGCCTGATCCTGCAGGGCGTCTTGCGGCCTGGGGACCGGTTGCCCTCGGAGCGCGATCTGGCCGAGCGGCTCGACGTCTCACGCCCCACCTTGCGCGAGGCCTTGGCCGAGCTCGAGGATCGCGGGTTGATCGAGGCGCGCCCGGGTGGCGGGACCTTCATTGCCTCGGTGCTCGGATCGGCCTTTGCCGCACCCTTGATCGAGCTCTTTGCCACCCATGACACCGCCCTGTTCGACTACATCGCCTTCCGGCGCGATCTGGAGGGGTTGGCGGCCGAACGAGCGGCACAGAACGCCACACAGGCGGATTTGGCGATCATCCAACGGGCCTATGAGCGGCTGGAGAAGGCGGCGTCCAAGCGCAACACCGAGGAGACGGCGGCGCTGGATGCGGATTTCCATCGGGCCGTGGTCGAGGCCGCGCACAATGTCGTGCTGATGCATATGATGCGCTCGCTGTCCGAGCTGCTGGTCCGCGGGGTCTTCTACAACCGCGACATCATCTATGGCATGCCCGATGGGCGCGAGCGTCTGATGCTGCAACACCGGGACATCCGCGATGCCGTGATGGCCCGCGATGGCGGTGCGGCCCGGCGTGCCGTCGAGGAGCATATGGACTTTGTCGCGAGCTGCTTGCACGAGGCCGAGCGGGTGCGGTCGCGCGAAGAGATCTCGCGCCTGCGTCAAAGCCATGAGCAGCAGCGGGCCGCGCGCCCGCGCCCTCGGCGGCGGTCTCCGTCGCAGGCCGCCGAGTAGCGGCATGACCCGGCGGTTCAGTCGATCTTCACACTGATCACACCCAGACCCAGCCGCCGGTGATCGGCGCCGCTGCCAAGATCGCTGGGACGGATCGGCGCATCTGGCCGGAGCAAGAGGCGCACCAGTGATGGAGTCTCGGTGGGGAGCGAAAACTCCACGACCCGCTGGCCCTGACCCCGGACAAACGCAACCCGGCGACGGTCCACCTCGCGCCATGGCTCGCTGTCTGAGGATCGGGTCTCGAGCACGACAGTGCCACCGGTCTTTGGTCGCACCTGGGGCACAAAGCCTCGCAGGCGAAGCTTCAACCGCGCGGCACCTGCGCCGAGGGCCAGCGGGAGCTCAGCCTGATCGGCGATCGTCCAGGCCCCCCAGGGCTCCGGCGCGCCAAAGCCCTGGCCCAGATGCGCGTCCGCGGTCCGCAGGTCCGAGAAGATCGCCTTGTGGGGCATCGGGAGGGGAGCACTTGGCATCGCGCCAAGCCCGGCTGGCCGTGGACTGCTGCAGAGCGCAAGCCCCCGGTGCGTGGCGCAGGAGGCCGGGTCGATCCCGGCTCGGCTGATCGGCCCGAGACCTGCCCCGCCCCGCTTGACGACCAGCAGAGCGCCGGGTTCCGGATTCGGCAAGAATCCGTCTGGCAACGAGCCCTTGCACCGGCGCGCGATCCTGGCTGCGGCAAGGGAGTTTGCCATGCGCGCGCCAGCCAAGGCCGCATGCACCTGGATCTCCTTGTCGAGCCCCGGATAGTGCAAAGGATCGCATCCCCAGGGCGGCAGGACGGCAATGCGCTCGGCCTGCGCGATCGTTTCCGCCAAGATCGGGTCGGCAGAGAACTCGCCCGGCTCGGGGAAGGTGCGCGCCCTTAGCGGAGTCATCTCGAGGGCCACCAGCCCTGCGGCCGTACCGAGGACCAAAACGGCCCATGGCTTGCGCAGGCCCACTGCCACCCGCGCAATGGCCAGCAGCAATACCGCATAGGACAGAAGCCAAACGAAGCGGCCGGACCCTCTCAGCACTTCGCCAAGACCAATTACCATGACGGGCAAGGGGATTGTAAGCCAGGTTTTCTGGCCCCAAGAGAGCTGCCCCGTCGTGGCAAACAGCAAAATGCCGAGCGCCGCTAGCCCTAAGACCAGCGCGCCTGCCGGCTGATCCGCTAGCCGCGGTGCGTGCCCGCGCTTGGTGGCCCACAAGACGATGGACAGTGCCATCACCCCCAGTGACGCGACCGGCACATAGGTATAGCCGCTGGCCTGGCCGACCGGGATCTTGAGCCATTCGGGCAAAACCGAGTCGCCTCCGTGCAGGAACGGCGCCGCAAGGTTTAAGCGGAAATGTCCGAACCCGCCCGCCTCGGTCGGCACGCCGCCAAAGTAACCGGCACCGGCCATCAAGGTCGCGACCGCCACGATCGGAACGAGGCCCGCCAGCGCCAGTCGGCCGCGAGAGACCGCGTCCGGCGGGCGGATCAGCAGGGCGCATCCCTGTACCGCATAGGCGATGGCGGCCATGGCGAAGAGATAGCCATGGATCAGCGCCGCCCCCGTCAGTAGCGCGCTCCAGCCGATCAGCCGGGCCCGCACCGAGGATGGCGTGAGCGGGGGGCTCAGCATCATCGCGATCGCCAACACGACAAAACCATGGGCGGCCAAGGCCGGATGAAGCGGGATCCGGTGCAAAAAGGCGGGCCAAAGCGCCACCAGCAGAGCACCGGCCAGGATTGCAGCGCCTTGTCCGACCCCCAGCAGCCGCAAGCTCAGCCCCGCGGCCACGCCCTGCCATGCAAAGAGCACCAGCACCCAAATCGGCAAAAACAGCGCGAAGTGCTTCGGCGCGCTGGAAAAAAGCAGCTTCCAGACCAACGTGTAAAGCGGGATCGAGTCGGTGAAAATCGCGTTGGTGCTGTGCGTCTCCGCCAGGCCCTCGAAGTCGAACAGCGGCCAGCGCCAATCATCCGCGATGAACGCATAGGCGCCTGACAGCGCCATGGCCGTATCACCGACGGGGGCGGTTGCCGATGCTGGAGGGTCCAGCAGGCTGGAGACACCGGGCCCCAGCAGGAACGCAAACAGGCCGGCTAGCAGTCCGATCAGGCCTGCGCTGGCGAGGCCAATGGCAGCGGACGACCGGCGACGGTTGGTCACCGGGCGAGATCCTCGCGCAGCCCCTCGAGCTCGAGCCACTCCTCCTCAGAGGCGCCGAGTTGATCTTGCCGCTCGACCAGGGCCCTGGTCGCCTTGGCAAATTTTGCCGGCTCGCGCGCATAGAGATCGGGGTCTGCCAAGAGCCCCTCGAGCTTGGCGATTTCCTGTTCCAGCCGATCGATCTCGCCCGGCAGCGCGTCGAGGCGGCGCTGTTGGTTGTAAGAGAGCTTGCGGGGGGCCTCGGCAGGGGTTTCCCGCTTCTTGGCCTTGGGCGGGGGGGTGACCGGGATGGGAGCGGGCGCCGTCTCGGCCCGTTGGCTGCGATAATCCGACCATCCGCCCGCATAGACGGTGGCGCTGCCATCGCCCTCCATCGCGATGGTCGTCGAGGCCACCCGGTCGAGGAAATCTCGGTCGTGGCTGACGATCAGAACCGTCCCGTCGAAATCGCCCAGCAGGTCTTGGAGCAAATCGAGCGTCTCGACATCGAGGTCGTTTGTCGGCTCGTCGAGCACCAGGAGGTTCGATTGGCGTGCCATGATCCGGGCGAGGAGGAGACGCGCCCGCTCACCTCCTGACAGCGCCGCGACAGGGCCGCGAGCCTGGCGCTCGTCGAAGAGGAATTCCTTGAGATACCCCACCACATGCTTGGGCCGGCCGCGCACCATGACCTGATCATTCGAGCCCTTGATGCCGGTTAAGCGGTCCTCGGTCAGGGTCTCCCACAGCGTGCGGCCCGGGTCCAAGCTCTCGCGCCCCTGGTCGAGCACGGCCATCTCGAGGCCCGTGCCGAGGGTGATGCGGCCCTCATCCGGGCTGAGCTCTCCGATCAACATGCGGAGCAGCGTCGACTTGCCGACGCCGTTCGGGCCGACAATGGCCACACGCTCACCCCGCGCGATGCGCAGTGAGAAGGGCCGCAGGACCTCGCGATCGCCAAAGCGCTTGGCGATGCTCTCGGCCTCGATCACTCGGCGGCCCGATTGGATGGCGCTCTCGAGCGCCATCGCTGCGGTGCCTGTGCGTTTGATCTGATCGAGGCGCTCATTGCGTAAAGCGGCGAGCCGGCGTAGGCGGCCCTGGTTTCGGGTGCGCCGGGCCGAGATGCCCTCGACCGCCCAGCGCGCTTCCTCGCGGATCAAGCGGTCCAGCTTGTGGCGAGCGGCGTCTTCCTCCTCAAAGACGCGGTCGCGCCAGGCCTCAAACCCGGCAAAGCCGTCGGGGTTGCGGCGCACAGCCCCGCGATCGAGCCAGAGGGTGGCCCGGGTCAGCGCGCCCAGAAACGCGCGGTCGTGCGAGATCACCGCATAAGCGGCGCGGGTCTCGCGCAGATGCGCCTCTAGCCATTCGATGGCCGTGATATCGAGATGGTTCGTCGGCTCGTCGAGCAGCATCAGATCCGGAGCACCTGCCAAAAGGCGCGCCAGCGCAGCGCGGCGGCGCTCGCCGCCCGAGGCGACCGCCGGGTCCGCCTCTGCCTTGACCTTGAGACCATCCAGGGCCGCTTCGGCCCGCCAATGCTCTGCCTCGTCCAAATCCGCCGCCGCATAGGCGCCTAGGGTGGCAAAGCCCGTAAAGGCCGGCTCTTGTGGCAGGTAGGCGACCTGCGCGCCCGGCCGCACAAACCGCTCGCCTTCATCGGCCTGAACCAGCCCCGCCATCACCTGCATCAGGGTCGACTTGCCGGACCCGTTGCGCCCCACCACGCAGAGCCGCTCCCCCGGCGCGATGGACAGCGCGAGGTCGGCAAACACGGGCGTCCCGCCCCAGCCGAGGCGGATGCCGGAGAGTGT
Source organism: Pseudomonadota bacterium (assembly GCA_039187815.1). Taxonomy (GTDB): domain Bacteria; phylum Pseudomonadota; class Alphaproteobacteria; order Rhodobacterales; family Rhodobacteraceae; genus Thermohalobaculum. The sequence continues at coordinate 19,645 of JBCCZI010000029.1, forward strand.
CAGGATCGGCGGCTCAACCATGGGCGGACATCTCGCCCGCCCGCGCCCGTGCGTCAAGCCCGCGCCCTTGCGTCAAGGTCGGGCTGCAGGCTAGGCGTGAGGGAGCCGCTCGGCGCCCATCCATCTGACCGAGGTCTCCGATGACTGCAGCGATCAATCCCCATCTCCGCAGCACTCTGGCCCCGCCGGTCATGGAGGCGCGGCGCTGGCTCGCCGAGACCGAGTTGCCTGGAGACATGCCGCTCTTGAACCTCAGCCAGGCCGCACCGGTCGATCCGCCGCCTAAAGCGCTGCGCACAGCCATGGCGCGGGCGTTGTCGGAGGGGACCGAGGCTCATCTCTACGGTCCGGTTCTGGGGGACGGAGCCCTGCGTCAAGAGATCGCCGAGCGTTGGTCCGAGGCCTATGACGCGCCCATTCCCTCCAGCGCCGTCGCCGTGACTGCCGGCTGCAACCAGGCCTTTTGCGCCGCGATCGCCTCGCTGGCGGCCCCGGGCGAGGCGGTGATGCTGCCCGTGCCCTGGTACTTCAACCACCATATGTGGCTCGAGATGAGCGGGGTCCGCACCGTGCCGTTGCCCTGTGGCGAGGGGATGCTCCCGGATCCCGCCGATGCCGCGCGCCGTCTGACCCCCGACACCCGCGCCATCGCGCTGGTCAGCCCGAACAACCCCACGGGCGCCGAGTACCCTCCGGCGCTCCTCGAAGGGTTCTTCGCCTTGGCCCGCGAACGGGGTTTGGCTCTGATTGTGGATGAGACCTACCGCGATTTCCACTCGGCCGATGGGCCGCCCCACGGGCTGTTCGCAGCAGAGGGATGGCCGGAAACGCTGATCCATCTCTACAGCTTTTCAAAGGTCTTTCGGCTGACAGGGCATCGTACCGGAGCCTTGATTTCCGGGGACGCCCGCATCGCCCAGATCGAGAAGTTCCTCGACACCGTGACCATCTGCCCGCCGCGGACGGGCCAGATCGGCGCGCTCGAGGGCCTGCGCGAGATGCGCCAATGGGTGGCCGGCGAGCGGGCCGAGGTGCTGGCCCGGCGGGCGGCGGTCGAGGCCACATTTGCTGCTCTGCCCGGTTGGCGGCTGCTGGGGGCGGGCGCCTATTTCGCCTGGGTCGAGACGCCGTTTGATCTGCCCTCGGCCGAGCTGGCCCGGCGGCTGCTCGTGCGCACGGGCATTCTGGTGCTGCCGGGGTCGATGTTCTGCCCTGCCGAGGGAGACTGGGGCGGGGAGGCCGCGCTCCGGATCGCCTTTGCCAATGCCGATTCCGATGGGATTGCCGAGATGGGGCGCCGCCTGGCCGGCTTCACGCCCTTTTGAGCGCGCTTGTGCGCCGTCGATGCCACCGTTAGACAGCCGAGACGGGCGCCGGGCCGGCGCGACAGCGGGAGCCTTTGAGACATGCTGGAATTCCTGCGCAAGGGCGTGAAATCCTGGGTGGCCAAAGTGCTGCTCGCGCTCTTGATCCTCAGCTTTGCGGTCTGGGGTATCTCGGACGTCTTTTCGTTCACGCTGTCGAGTGCAGTGGCCAATGTGGGCGATCAGAAGGTGACGGCCGACGAATACGCCAATGCGCTCTCGCGCCAGCGCAATGCGCTCAGCCAGGCGCAGCGCCGGGCGATCTCGCTCAACGAAATGCGTGAGAGCGGGTTTGCCGATCTGGTCCTGGCCCGCATGATTCGCGACAAGGCGATGGCAGAGGAGCTTGACCAGCTCGGCCTGCGCGCGCCCGACGATGCGGTGGCCGAGGCAATCCGGGCCAACGAGTCCTTCCGTGGCTCAGGTGGCGGTTTCAGCCAGGCGAACTACCGCATTTCGTTGGCGCAGCTTGGCTACAGTCCCTCGCGGTACGAAGAGCTGACGCGCACGGTCTTGGGCCAACAGATCCTCGAGGATGCGGCACTTGGGCGTGGCGGCCCGCCGCCGGGGTTTGCCGCGCGTATCGCGCTCTATCAGGGCGAACAACGGCGGGTCGAAACGATGATCCTCAGCACGGCAGGGGTCGAGGCGCCGCCAGCGCCGGACGATGCAGAGCTTGAGGCATTTTACGCGGCGAACCTGCCCGACTACACCGAGCCCGAGCGCCGCTCCGGCGTGTTTGTGCATGTCGACGCCGCCGCTTTGGCCGATGAACTTGCCCCCGATGACGCCGAGATCGCCGCGTTCTACGAGGAAAACCGCGTGCGCTTTGAGCGCTCGGCTACGCGCACGATTGACCAGCTTCCGATCGGCAGTGCGGACGGTGCAGCGCTGCGCGATCGGCTCGATGCGGGCGAGGTGACTTGGGACGCCCTGGCGGCGGAGCTCGGCGAGCGGCCGGCCGATCTCGATCTCGGCACCGTAGGCGAGGGCGATCTGCCCACCGATGTGGGCGCCGCCGTCTTTGCGATGACCGAGCCAGGCATCGTCGGGCCGGTCGAGGCGCCGACCGGTGCCGTGCTGATCCGGGTCCGCGCGGTCGAGGCGGGCGGGGCGCCGAGCCTTGACGATCTGCGCGACACGCTGGCCCTGTCCCTTGCCGAGCAGCGGGCGCGCGACCGGGCGCCGGAGCTCGCCAACCAGGTGGATGACCTGCGCGCCGAGGGCCGGGCCATCCCCGAGATTGCCGAGGCGACTGGCCTGCCACTCGGCCGTTTCGAGGGGCTTGCGGTCGACGGTTCACTCTCCGGTGGCGGGCAGGCCGAGGGGCTGGCCGCCTCGAACCCCTTCACCGCCGAGATCTTCGAGGCTCTCGATCTCGAGGAGCGGGATTTGGTCGAAACCCCGGATGGCAGCTATTTCCTCGCGATGGTCGAGACGATCGCCGAGAGCCGGCTGTTGGAGTTCGGAGAGGTCCGCGACCGGGTCATCAAGGATTGGCAGCGAGCCGAGCGGGTCAACCTTGTGGTTGCCGAGGCCGAGGATTTGGCCGAGCAGCTGACCGGGGCGCCGAGCTTGGCAGAGCTGGCCGAGACGCGGGGCCTGCCGGTCCTTGTGCTCGAGCCGTTCACGCGCGAGACACCGCCCAGCGAGCTGCCCTTTGGCCTCGCGGGCCAGCTCTTCGAGATCGAGGACGGCGCAGCGACCGCCATCGCCTTGCCCGGCGGCGAGGGCGTCATGCTCTCCGAGGTGGTCGAGGTCGTTCTGCCCGACCCGCAGGCGCTCGAGGCCCTGACCGGCCAGATCGAGCTCGCCCTCACGCGCCAGTATCTCGAGGACGACAGCGAGTTCTTTGCCCGCGCCGTCGAGCAGAGCCACCCGAGCACTGTCGATGTCTCGGCGATCCAGAGCGTGTTTGATCTGATGGGGGCCCAGCGCCCGGGAGGCTACTGAGCCCATGCAGATCGCACCGGAGTTCGAGGCCTTCCGCTCGGGTTACGAGGCGGGCCAAAACCAGGTCTTGTCGGTCGCCTATGTGGCCGATACGGACACGGCCGTGTCGCTCATGCTGAAGTTGACCGGCGCCGATGCGCACAGCTTTCTCCTGGAATCCGTCACGGGGGGCGAGATCCGTGGGCGCTACAGCGTGCTCGGCATGGCGCCCGATGTGATCTGGCGTTGCCGCGGCGCTTCAGCCGAGATCAACCGCAGCGCGCTCGATCAGACCGATGCCTATGTCGCCGAGGAGGCCGACAGCCTGGCGAGCCTGCGCGCACTGATCGCCGAGAGCCGGATCGAGCTGCCTGAGGGCATGCCTCCGATGGCCGCGGGCCTGTTCGGCTATCTCGGCTATGACATGATCCGGCTGGTTGAGACGCTGCCCGAGGCCAATCCCGATCCGCTCGGCTTGCCCGATGCAGTGTTCTTGCGCCCTTCTCTGGTGGCCATTTTGGACAATGTGCGGGACACGCTGACGCTGGTGGCGCCGGTTTGGGCGGGCGGCGGCTCGGCGCGCGCGGCCTATGACGCCGCTGCCGAGCGGTTGGCCCAGGCGATGGATAGGCTCGAGCGGGCCGATCAGGTCGGCGGCCATGTGCCGCTTGCCGAAAATGCCGCCCGCGTGGTCGCCCCGATCTCCAACACCTCCCATGGCCGCTATCTCGAGATGGTGGAGCGGTGCAAGGAGTACATCCGGGCGGGCGACATCTTCCAAGTGGTGCCCTCGCAGCGCTGGCACCTGCCACTCGAGGTCAGCCCCTTCGCGCTCTACCGCGCGCTGCGGCGCACCAACCCCTCGCCTTACATGTTCTTCTTCAACATGGGCGGGTTCCATATCGTTGGCGCCTCGCCTGAAATCCTGGTCCGCGTGCGCGATGGCAAGGTGACGATCCGCCCGATCGCGGGCACCCGTCCCAGGGGCGCCACGCCGGCCGAGGACCGCCGGCTGGAGGAGGAGCTGCTCGCCGATCCCAAAGAGCGGGCCGAGCATCTGATGCTCCTCGATCTCGGGCGCAATGATGTCGGGCGCGTAGCCAAGATCGGCTCGGTGGATCCAAACGAGCAGTTTACCGTCGAGCGCTACTCTCATGTCATGCACATCGTCTCGAATGTGGATGGGGCCCTCTCCGAGGAGCACGACGCGCTCTCGGCCCTGCTCGCCGGATTGCCGGCGGGAACCGTCTCGGGCGCGCCAAAAATCCGGGCGATGGAGATCATCGACGAGGTGGAGGCCGAGAAGCGTGGCGTCTATGCGGGCGGTGTCGGCTATTTCGCGGCAAATGGCGAGATGGACACTTGCATTGCGCTCCGCACAGGCGTGGTCAAGGACGGGATGCTCTATGTTCAGGCGGGCGGCGGCGTTGTCTATGACAGCGATCCACAGGGCGAGTTCGACGAGACTGTGAACAAATCGCGCGCCCTCTTGCACGCCGCGTCGATAGCCCAGAACTTCAACTGAGCGGCAGCATCAGCTGCCGCCGTTGATCCGCGTGATGACCGCTGAGAGCGGTGCCAGCTGCACCGTGCGCCCGCCTTGCTCGAGACCCCAGCGCAGCAGCCCCTCCAACATCGCCCGGGTTGGCGGACCGCTGACAATGGCGGAGCCAGTGCCCTGGGCCTCCAAAGCCGCGGCTTCTAGCGCTGCATAGACCTCGTTCGACGAAGCCGTTGTATCCAGTTCGGCCGTCTGGCCAGCATAGGCGACCGTGAAGGCCTCGGCCAGCGCCTGGCCCTGATCCGCGCTCGACGGATCCACGTTCACAAAGGCAAACCCGTTGCGTTCGAGTACGGTGATCACGCTTTTCAGGATGCCCTCATTGACGGTCGAATCGCTTCCGAGCGTCCCGGCAGAGGCCCCTATTGCCATCCACAGCCGGGCCATTTCGCGCTCGACCTGCTCAGCGACCTCGACCTCGCTCATATCGGCGCGCAGCAGCGCCCGGTCATCGCCTGCATCGCCGGTCACCGGAAACTGCGCGAGGACTTCATAATCGGCAAGCTTCGCTTCGGCCGCGAGATCCACATCTTGCTCCGAGCGCGGAACGATCCCGAGCGTGAGCGGCATCGACAGCGAGAGTAGGGTTTCGACCGACAGCGGGCTGCTGCCCGCATCGTTGAGCACCACGGCGACCAAAGGGAGGCCGCTCCGCGGCTCGAACGGCACTGCATTGATCGAAAGCGCCGGGCCCTGAAGTTCAAAGGCCGGGCCTTCGACTTGGGGGATCTCGACGACCGGGGCCGGGCCTTCGAGCGTGGCGGCCGGCGGCAGGCCGCTCAGTTGGCCGTCGCTCACCGGTGTCTCGAAAGGCTCTGGCGCTGTGAAGCGTCCGTCTTCTGCAGGCGGCGTCGGTTCTTCGAGCGTGCTGCGCACCGTGCGATTCACATCCGTCGAGGGCTGCGGCACCGGGTCCGGCAGCGCGGGATCGGTGGGCGCGGTCTCGGGCGACACAGCGGCCACAGGCTCGCCATCGGGCAGGGTCTCGTCGACCGGTTCGGCCTGTTCGGCCACCTCCGGTTCGGGAATGGGGGACGAAATGGAGAGCGCAACCAACGCTCCGCCACAGATCAATAGACCCAAAAACACGCCACCCAGGAACTTCATACCCCGCGACCCTCCCCCGGGACCTTGAGCCATACCCGTCTCCTCCGCCTCACCTGCGGTACACCCGTATCGCAAGCGCTAAGACTGCACGGTACTAGGATAGGCGAGCGAAGCCAAGCGCTTGACGGCTTCGCATCACATACGGAATCTATATGCGCTCATTAACGATGGCGCTAGCCTTGGATGAACCGCATCGCGCCACAGCCCCGGAACCCGTATGATCCTTCTCGTCGACAACTATGACAGCTTTACGTACAACCTGGCGCATTATCTGGGCGAACTGGGCGCGACGGTCAAAGTCATCCGCAACGACACGCTCTCGGTGGTCGAAACACTGGCGCTCGGCGCCGATGCGCTCGTCCTCAGCCCCGGGCCCTGCACCCCCGCGGAAGCCGGAATTTGCGTCGATCTGGTACGAGAGGCGCCGGCCGAGCTGCCGATTTTGGGCGTTTGCCTTGGTCATCAATCCATTGCCGCGGCGTGCGGTGCAACGGTCGAGCGATGTCACGAGGTGCTGCACGGCAAGCTCTCGAACATCACCCATGACGGCACTGGCTTGTTCGAGGGGCTGCCCCAGGGATTTGCCGTGACGCGGTATCACTCGCTGACCGTCCGGCCCGACAATATGCCGGAGACGCTGCGCGTGACGGCCCGGTCGCAATCCGGCGTCATCATGGGGCTCGCGCACCGGTCGCGGCCGCTGCATGGCGTGCAGTTCCATCCGGAATCGATCGCCTCGGAACACGGTCACGCGATGCTGCGGCATTTCCTCGGCCTCATCGCGCCCGTCCCGGCATGAGCGATCGCCTGAAGGCGCTGCTGGGCCAGGCCGCCGACCGACCGCTCGACGCCGAGACGGCGGCCGACGCTTTTGATGCCATCATGGAGGGTGAGGCCACGCCGGCACAGCTCGCCGGCTTTCTGATGGCGCTGCGCACCCGCGGAGAAACGGTCGACGAGATCGCCGCGGCGGCGGCGGCGATGCGCGCCCGCATGGCCCGCGTCAGCGCCCCCGAAGGCGCCATGGACATCGTCGGCACCGGCGGAGATGGCAAGAAGACGCTCAACATCTCGACGGCCACTGCCTTTGTCGTGGCCGGTTGCGGGGTGCCTGTGGCCAAGCACGGCAACCGGGCGCTGTCCTCGCGCTCTGGCGCGGCGGATGCGCTGACCCAGCTCGGCGTCCAGGTGATGGTCCCGGCCGAGGTGGCCGAGCGGGCGCTGGCCGAGACGGGCATCTGCTTCATGATGGCGCCGATGCACCACAGCTCGATGCGCCATGTGCAGCCTGTGCGGATGGAGTTGGCCACCCGCACCGTCTTCAACATCCTGGGGCCGCTGACCAATCCGGCCGGGGTGCGCCATCAGCTGACCGGCGCCTTTGCGCGCGAATGGTTGCGCCCGATGGCCGAGACGCTGGGGCGCCTTGGGTCCGAGCGCGCGTGGCTCGTGCATGGCGGCGACGGGACGGACGAGGTCTCGATAGCCGGTGTCACCCATGTGGTCACGCTCGATGGCGGTGCGGTCTCCGAGCGCGAGGTGCACCCCGAGGACGCCGGGCTGGCGCCGCATCCCTTCGAGGCGATCCGCGGTGGCACGCCCGAGGAGAACGCGGAGGCCTTCCGCGCGCTGCTCGATGGCGCACCCGGTGCCTATCGCGACGCGGTTCTACTGAATGCGGCCTGTGCCCTGCATGTGGTCGGGCGCGTCGGCAGCCTGCCCGACGGCGTTGCGATGGCTCGCCAGAGCATAGACAGTGGCGCAGCGCGGTCACGGCTCGCGGCCTTGGCCAAGGCGACACAGACCGACTGAGCCCTGCGCGAGAGCTTGCGCCTCGGCCCGCCCCCGCATACCCAGAGGCCGGTCGCAGCCAGCGGCGCCGAAATTGGGAACTGCCATGAGCGACATTCTCGACAAGATCGCCGCTTACAAGGCCAAAGAGGTGCGCATCCGCAAGGCCGAGCGCCCCTTGGCCACCATCGAGGCCTTGGCCGGCGATGCACCGGAGGTGCGGCCCTTTGCCGAGGCGCTGCGCGCCGCCGAGGCCGCAGGCCGCTATGGTTTGATCGCCGAGATCAAAAGGGCAAGCCCGTCCAAGGGATTGATCCGGGCCGATTTCGACCCGCCCGCACTTGCCCGCGCCTATTCCGATGGCGGGGCAAGCTGTCTCAGCGTGCTGACCGACACGCCGAGCTTTCAGGGCGCGGACCGGTTTCTGACCGAGGCGCGCCGGGCCACGACGCTCCCGGCGCTGCGCAAGGATTTCTTGCTCGACCCCTGGCAGGTTGTGGAGGCTCGGGCTCTGGGGGCCGATTGCATTCTGGTGATCATGGCCATGGTCTCCGATGCCCAGGCGGGCGAACTGGCCGCGGCGGCCGCGTCCTGGGGCATGGACGTGCTGATCGAAGTGCATGATGCTGCCGAGATGGAGCGGGCGCTGCGTCTGTCCTCGCCGCTGATCGGCGTCAACAACCGTAATCTCAAGACCTTTGAGGTTCGCCTCGAGACCACCGAGACCCTGGCGCCCATGGTGCCCACGGACCGCGTGCTCATCGCAGAGAGCGGTCTCTTCGGCGGCGAGGATCTCGCCCGGCTCGCGCGTGTCGGCGCCCGCAGCTTCCTGATTGGCGAGAGCCTGATGCGCCAGACCGATGTCGCAGCGGCGACACGTGCGATCCTGGCGGACCCGGTGCGGGCCGATCTGGGGGGTGCGGCATGAGCGGGTTCACCCATTTCGACGCCGAAGGCCGCGCTCAAATGGTTGATGTCGGCGCCAAGGCCGAGACCAAGCGGACCGCGACCGCTCGGGGCGCCGTGGTGATGGAGCCGGAGACGCTCTCCATGATCGTCGAGGGGCGCGCTGAGAAGGGCGATGTGCTCGCGGTCGCACGGTTGGCCGGGATAATGGCGGCCAAGCGCACCGCTGATCTGGTTCCGCTCTGCCATCCGCTCATGCTGAGCAAGGTGTCGGTCGATTTGGTGCCGGCCCCGCCCGACCGGGTGGAAATCAAGGCGACGGTCGCGCTCACCGGCAAGACGGGGGTCGAGATGGAAGCCCTCACCGCGGTCTCGGTCGCCGCCCTCACCGTCTATGATATGTGCAAGGCGGTGGATCGGGGCATGCAAATGACCGATCTGCGTCTGGTGCACAAAGCGGGCGGCGCGTCGGGGGAGTGGCACGAGGGCGACCGGTGAGCCTTCTCACCGTTGCCGATGCGCTCGATCGGCTGTTTGCTCTGATCCGTCCGATGGGGGTCGAGGCGGTGCCTCTGGCCGGCGCGGCCGGCCGCGTCCTGCGCGCGGACGGAGTTGCAGAGCGGGACCAGCCCCCCTTCGCGGCCTCGGCGATGGACGGCTATGCGGTGCGCGTCGCCGATGCGACGCGCGATGCCGTGCTGCCCGTGGCGGGAGAGGCGGCCGCCGGACGCAGCTTTCATGGGCCCCTGCCGCATGGGGCCGCGGTCCGGATCTTTACCGGCGCTCCGGTGCCCGTGGGCGCGGACGCCGTCTTGATCCAAGAGAATGCGGAGGCGCACGAGGGTCACATCCGTGTCCTCGAAGCCCCGGATCAGGACCGTTACATCCGGCCCGCGGGGGGGGATTTCCGCTCGGGTGCGCGCCTTGTGGCGCCACGGTGGCTCGGTCCGCGCGATCTGGGGCTCGCCGCGGCGATGAACCTGCCGACGTTGACCGTCTCGCGCCGCCCGAGCGTTGCGATCATTCCGACCGGGGACGAGCTGGTTTGGCCGGGTGCCGATCCTGGACCCGATCAGATCGTCGCGTCGAGTGGCTTTGGACTGGCGGCGCGGCTCGCGCGGCTTGGCGCGGAGCCACGGCTCTGTCCCATCGCGCTTGATACGGCGGCCAGCGTGCGCCGGGCGCTTGAGCAGGCCGCCGGGGCCGATGTGATCGTGACCCTGGGCGGCGCCTCTGTTGGCGAGCACGACTTTGTCGCCGGGGTGCTCGACGCGCTCGGTGCCGAGCGCAGCTTCTACAAGATCGCCATGCGACCGGGAAAGCCGCTGATGGCGGGCAGGCTGGGCGAGAGCGCGGTTGTCGGTCTGCCGGGAAACCCGGTCTCGACCATGATCTGCACCGAGATCTTCCTCGTCCCCGCGCTCGAAGCAGCGCTTGGCCTGCCGGCCCGCGCCCGGGCCCGGAGCACGGCAGTTTTGGCCGAGGATCTCCCCGCAAATGGTCCGCGAGAGCACTATATGCGCGCCTTGCTAGAGCACCGGGGCGATGGGCCGGATCTGGTCCGCGCCTTCGAGAACCAAGACAGCTCTCTGGTCTTCACCCTGGCGGAGGCCAATGCCGTCATCGTTGCCGACCCCCATGCCCCGCACCGTCGGGCCGGCACGGTCGTCGAGGTCATCCCCCTCGACTGAGCTCCGTGGGATCGCGACAAAAGCTGGCGGAGTTGAGCCTCTGTTCCTCATTTGTTGACACATAACCAGAACTTAAATAGAACAGAGACGACAGGCATAGAACGAGGCAGCCGACCATGCTGACCAAGAAGCAATACGATCTTTTGATCTTCATCCATGATCGGGTGCAGCGGGACGGTGTGCCGCCCTCGTTCGACGAGATGAAGGAGGCCTTGGATCTACGGTCCAAATCCGGCATCCACCGGCTGATCACGGCTTTGGAGGAACGGGGCTATATCCGCCGCATGGCCCATCGGGCTCGCGCCGTTGAGATCATACGGCTGCCCGAGAACCTCGAGTCGAGCCGACCCCGGGGCTTCCATCCTTCCGTGATCCAAGGCGATCTGTCTCGGCCTGGCGGCGATACGGCGCCGGAGGAGATGGCCACCCAGCCCGCGATCGGCGCCGTGCCGCTGGTCGGTCGCATCGCGGCGGGCGTGCCGATCGAGGCGCTTGAACAGGGCCGCCAAAATCTTGGCGTTCCCGAGCAGATGCTCTCGGCCAACGCGGAACATTACGCGTTGGAGGTCAAGGGCGACTCGATGATCGAGGCTGGCATCTTTGAAGGCGACATCGTCGTCGTTCGCCGCCAGGACAGCGCGGATACCGGCGATATCGTTGTGGCTCTGATCGAGGACCATGAGGCGACGCTGAAGCGGCTGCGGCGCAAAGGCGGGGCGATCGCCCTCGAAGCGGCAAACCCGGTCTACGAGACACGGCTGTATCGCTCGGATCAGGTGCGCATCCAGGGCAAGATGGTCGGGCTCATTCGCACCTATTGATCGGGCGGCCGGCTGCGTGCTGGTCCCAGAGGCGCTTGCCCCCGCTGCGGGCGCCCTCGATCTCAACGCGACCCTCAGCGATCCGCAGGGCAGCAGCGCCCAGATCGCGAAGATGCGCCTCCCCCAGATAACAGCACGCACCCGCCAGCGGCGGGCCATGCCGGGCAATGAGGATCGTCTTAGGAATGCACAGTTCCGCAAGCGCCGCGCGGTCCGGTTTGCGCCCCTGCACCACCTCGAGCCGCCACCCTTCGGCCAAATCGGCGCGCGCCCATCCCCGTCCGTGGCTGAGCGCGGCGCGGCTGGCTGCTGTCTCCTGATCCGCGGCGTCGCCGTCGCGCCGTAGCCAGGTTTGTGCCGCAAAGCCCTGTGCGCGGCGATGGTCGACGGCCCGCCCATCTTCTCCCAGCACGCCGACCAGTCGAGCGCCTGGAGCGATCAACAGATTCGGCCGGGGGGGCGGATCGGCGGAAATCCACAACCCAAAGGCAACAGGTACGGCCCCGGCAAAGCGGATCGGCGAGCGCCAGAGGCTGAGCCACAGGCCGCCGAGTGCGATCAGCGCGAGCGCGGCGGGCGGCCAAGCCTGCATCGGCTGAACCGCACCGGGCAGGGCGGCGATGCGCTCAGCAACCTCGAGCACCGCGCCAATCCCTTCACCCATGGGCACCACCGCCCATGCGGCCAGACCGAAAAGCGAGAGTACGCCCGACAACACCGCAAGCGGCGCGATCCAGAGACCCATGATCGGCAGCGCGAGCAAATTGGCCGGCAGCCCCCACAGCGCGACGCGATTGAAGTGATAGGCGGCAAAGGGCCCCGTCGCCAGACCGGCCACAAGGCTGGTGGCCGCAATCCCAGCCAGGTAGAGCAGAACGCGCCGGGCCGGATGGCTTGCCTTGCCCGGGCTGTCGAGCCGGACGGCCTCGAAGGTGGAGACCAATGCGACGGTCGCTGCAAAGCTCATCTGGAACCCCGCGTCGAACAGCGAGACTGGCCGCCAGATCAAGACGATCACCGCGGCCAGCGCCAAGGCCCTGAGCGTGATCGCGGGCCGGTCGAGCAGCACCGCCACTAGGGCCACGACCACCATGGCAAAGGCGCGCTGGGTCGGGACGGTCGCCCCCGAGAGCGCGAGATACGCCGCCCCCATAGCAAGGGCCGCCGCCGCCGCGAGCTTCTTCGTCGGATAGCGCAGTGCAATCGCCGGGATCAGCGCCAGCCCGCCTCGGACAAGGCCAAAGATCAAGCCGCACAAAATGCCCATATGCAGACCGGAGATAGCCAGCAGATGCGAGAGATTGGCGGCGCGCAGGTGCTCTTCTTCCGTCTCTTCGATGCCGGATCGGTCTCCGACGATGATGGCCGCGGCAAAGGCGCCTTCGGGCCCCGGAAGTTGTGCGCGCAGCCCATCGGCGATCCGTTTGCGCAACAGAGCGAGGGTGAGACTGGCCCGGTCGACCCAGGATACCCGCTCCGCGGCGCGCAGGCGAAGTGTGGGCCCGACCGCGTATCCGACAGCGCCGATCCGGTCGAAATAGGCGCTGCGGTGGAAGTCGAAGGCGCCGGGCTCGACCGCCCCTCCGGGCGGGAAGATGCGCGCCTGCAGACGCACCCGCTGACCAGGGAGGATGCCTGTCTCGTCCGGGCGTTGCTCGACCAGCGAGATGCGGATGCGGGCGGGCGTCTCTGAGCGCTCCACCCCGAACAGCCGGACCTGGTCGAGGAGCAGGCGCGGAGCCCCGGATGCCGAGCGTCCGACCGAGACGACTCGGCCTTCGACCCCGGTCTCGATCATCTCGGGCAGCATCGGTGCCTTGGCCGCGTGGGCATGGGCCAATGCCAATGCAAAACCCGTCGCGATCGCGAGCGCGCCCAATGTCAGCGCATAGCCAACCCAACCGAGGCGCCGCGCCAATCCCGTCATCGCCAGGAAAAGCGGCGCGAGGACGCAGGTAGCGGTCCAGACGGGTGGTTCGGCGGCCAGCGAGAAGTAAAGCGCGATCCCCATCCCCATGCCGACGGGCACCCACAGCATGGCGCGCCCACTCTCGGCCGTGTAGAGCGTTGCCGCAACGCGCTGAAGTCGCACCTTGTCCTCCTTGGCTCGCTGCCCCATAAGACAAGCGCCTTTTCGCGGGGCTCTGCAAGCCCGCAGCCCGGATCCGAGCAACCAGAGGCCCACCGATGAGCGCAAATTCCTCCGGCCACGCTGTGGTCACCCGTTTCGCCCCCTCGCCAACCGGCTTTCTCCATATCGGAGGCGCGCGGACGGCGCTCTTCAACTGGCTGTTTGCGCGGCATCATGACGGGCGGTTCCTGTTGCGGATCGAGGATACGGATCGGGCGCGTTCCACCCCCGAGGCGACCGAGGCGATTTTTGAGGGGATGCGCTGGCTCGGGCTGGACTGGGACGGCGAGGCTGTCAGCCAGTTCAGCCGCGTCGAGCGCCACCGTGAGGTCGCCGAGGCCATGCTGACGGCGGGCACGGCCTATCGCTGCTATGCCACCAAGGAAGAGATCGACGCCTTTCGCGAGGCCGCCAAGGCCGAGGGACGCCCGCCGCTGTTCCAGAGCCCGTGGCGCGACCATGCGGGACCTGGGCCCGATGCGCCCTCGGTAGTCCGGCTGCGCGCGCCCCGCGAGGGCCGCGTGAAGGTGGATGATGCGGTCCAGGGCGCGGTCGGATGGGACGCGGCGCAGCTGGATGACCTGATCCTTTTGCGCTCGGACGGCACGCCCACCTACATGCACGCCGTGGTCGTGGACGATCACGATATGGGCGTCACCCACGTCATCCGCGGCGATGATCACCTGACGAACGCAGCGCGGCAGAGCGTGATCTATCGGGCGCTGGGATGGTCTGTGCCTGTCTTTGCGCATATCCCGCTGATCCACGGTCCGGATGGGGCCAAGCTCTCGAAACGCCACGGCGCGCTGGGGGTCGAGGCCTATCGCGACATGGGCTATCTGCCCGAGGGCATGCGGAACTACCTGACGCGGCTCGGTTGGAGCCATGGGGACGACGAGCTCTTCACCACCGAACAGGCGATCAAATGGTTCGGGCTCGACTCCATCGGACGCTCGCCGGCGCGCTTTGATTTCGCGAAACTTGAGAATCTGAACGGCCAGCACATGCGCCTGGCCGAGGACGGGCTGCTGGTCCAGGCGCTCGAGGCCGCTCTGCTGCGCCGCGGCACAGCGCCGCTGTCCGATGCGGTCCGCGCCCGGCTGACCCAGGCCATGCCCGGCCTGAAAGAACGCGCCAAGACGTTGATCGAGCTTGAGGAACTGTCCTATTATCTGCTGGCGTTCCGGCCCCTCCAGCCCGATGCCAAGGCCACCAAGTTTTTGGACGATGCGGCCCGGGGCCTTCTCGGACGGCTGCGGGATCGGCTAGAACCCCATCACGGGTTCTCTGCCGCAGAGGTCGAGGCGGTTGTGCGCGTCTTTGCCGAGGAGGAGGGACTGAAACTTGGCAAGGTGGCGCAACCGTTGCGCGCTGCCCTCACCGCCCGCGCGGTCAGCCCCGGCGTCTTTGACGTCATGGAGACCCTCGGCCGGGACGAGACCCTTGCTAGGCTCGGGGATATCGCCTGAGCCCCGACTGCGCATTCGCCTGCGCCCTGACCGGCGCCAAGCAGAAAGGACAGACGGATGGACGCGAACAACACACGGACCGCAACACTAACCGTTGATGGGACGACAACCGAGTTCCCGATCTATGACGGGGTGGTTGGCCCCTCGGTGATCGACATCCGCAAGCTCTATGCCGCCACGGGCATGTTCACCTACGACCCGGGCTTCACTTCGACCGCAAGCTGCGAGTCCCAGATCACCTATATCGACGGCGATGTGGGCGAGTTGCTCTATCGCGGCTTCCCGATCGATGTGCTGGCCGAGAAGAGCCATTTTCTCGAGGTTTGCTACCTGCTGCTCTACGGAGAACTTCCGAGCGCCCAGCAGCTCTCGGACTTCGAGTTCCGCGTAACGCATCACACGATGCTGCACGAGCAGATGCAGAACTTCTATCGCGGGTTCCGGCGTGACGCGCACCCGATGGCGATCGTCTGCGGCGTGGTCGGCGCCATGTCGGCCTTCTACCACGACAGCACGGACATCACCGATCCCTGGCAGCGCGAGGTCGCCTCGATCCGCATGGTGGCCAAGCTGCCGACGATCTGCGCTTGGGCCTATAAGTACTCGATCGGTCAGCCGTTCATCTATCCGCACAACGATTTGGACTATGCGGCCAACTTCCTGCACATGTGCTTTGCCACGCCGTGCGAGGAGTATGTGGTCAACCCGATCATGGCCCGCGCCATGGACCGGATCATGACGCTGCATGCGGACCATGAGCAGAACGCCTCGACCTCGACCGTGCGTCTGGCGGGTTCGTCGAATGCCAACCCCTTTGCCTGCATCGCGGCCGGTGTCGCCTGTCTGTGGGGACCGGCCCATGGCGGCGCCAACCAGGCCTGTCTCGAGATGCTGCGCGAGATCGGCAGCGTCGACCGCATTCCCGAGTTCGTCGCCCGTGCCAAAGACCGCGATGATCCGTTCCGTCTGATGGGCTTCGGCCACCGGGTCTACAAAAACTATGACCCGCGCGCGAAGGTGATGCAGGAGACTGCCAAAGAGGTGCTGGAACTGGTCGGTGTCGAGAACGACCCGACGCTGCAAGTCGCCCAGCAGCTCGAGAAACTGGCGCTCGAGGATGAGTACTTCGTCGAGAAGAAGCTCTATCCGAACGTTGATTTCTACTCGGGCATCGTGCTGAACGCGATGGGCTTCCCGACCTCGATGTTCACCGCGATCTTTGCTTTGTCGCGAACCGTGGGCTGGATCGCCCAGTGGAAAGAGATGATCGAGGATCCGGTTCAGCGCATCGGCCGCCCGCGCCAGCTTTATTCCGGGGCGGGCCGGCGCGAGTATGTCGACGTCTCCGAGCGTTGAACGTCTCGGCCGGCGCGTCAGTCGTGCGTCAGCACCACGCGCCGGTCGTCATCCTGGTCTGAGGAGAGCAGCCCAAACAGGGTGAAGGCCTCGTCCTGGGTCGCCACGGTGATCGAGTCGCTGGCGACCCCTTTGTTGATCAGATAGCGGCGGACGGCGTCGGCCCGCTTTCGGGCGACCTGGCGGTTTGCCTCCTCGCTTCCTGTTGCATCGACCTGGGCGAAGATACAGATCAGGCGGTTCTCGCGCGCGGTGTCGGCAAACCGGGTCAGCCGTTCGCCTTGCGCCTTTGGCACCGCGGTCTGGCCTATTCCATAGCCGGTGACGACCAAGCGTCCGGCCTCGTCTTGGCCGCACGGATTGGCAAGCGCCGCCGTGGCCGACAGTGCAAGGATGATCGCAGAGAGACCTACTCGGGCCATAGGGTCCTCCATTGGGTTGGACGGGGCCACACTATGGTCAATGCCGCGGTCGATTTCCACAGGCGTTCGGCCGGTGCGGGCCGTCGAAGCAGGCGCAAGACCAGAGCGGAATCCGATCATTCTGGATCGTATCCGCGAGCGGTGAAGTCGTTTCGGCATTCGGTTGGGGTGAAGAGATCTACGATCCGGCCTATGGCGGACCAGAGGCCGTTCAAGGTTCGCTCAGCGTCTTTCCGAGGAGGGCCTTGAGCATGTCAATGCTCATCGAAAATTCCCCAGATGCGCTTGGGGTAAGTTTCCCACTTCGGCGGGTTCGGTGATCAGCCGGCGCAGGGATCTGAGCTCCCGTTCTTGGGCGGGCGGCCGCGGCGCTTCGGCGTCGGCGGCGGGGCGATCGGGGCGTTCGATCGGACGTGCTCCGGGATGAGATCAGCGTGGCCGCGAAGGCGGTAGCTAGCGCCTTCGATCTGGACGAAAACGATATCGCCGAGCACCTCTCCCCATTCGGCGAAGCCGCGGTTAGACGTGAGGATCATGGCGCCCTTCTCTTCGCGGGCGTTGACGAGCTGCAAGAAGAGATTTGCGGCGCCTGGCGTGATCGGCAGGTAGCCGAGTTCGTCGATGATGAGAAGCGCCGTGGACATGCGCTTCCGCCGTCTGAGCCGGGTCGGGGGCATGTCGGCGTCGCCCTTGAGCGCGGTCATCAGCGCATCGAAGCGGTCGTACTGGGCGGACGAGCCGAGCTGGA
>JBCCZI010000030.1:0-35845 GCA_039187815.1 Pseudomonadota bacterium
CGGCGCCCCCCCCGCGCCCCGGCGCTCCGACATCTGAGGTCCCCGCGCCCGGACCGCCTCCGCGCTCCGCGCCCGCCATTCAACACCCCCTCGGCTCTCAACAAGCCATCTCCAAGGTCTCCCCAAACCCCGCGGCGGGGGAGGTCATCGGCTCGGTGATCCTTCTATTTGCGAGCGTCGCGCGGCTCGGTTACCTGTTTGGTGAGTTTTGAACAACGCGCTCGGCGCATCAGAAAGTATCGGGAAAGCAAGAATGATGACCCTACGCACACTCCTTGGAGCACTGGTGCTTCCGGCGGCTGCAATCCTCGGCGCGTCAGTGGCCGACCCCGCCTCGGCCGGTGAGCGAATGGAGCGGATCATTGCGGCCAAGACGATGGCCCTAGGCTATCGCGCAGATGCGCCGCCATTTTCGATGGAGAAGGATGGCAGAGCCGGGGGCTTCACGGTCGAACTCTGCGTTGAGATCGGAAAGCAGATGCGGAGCCAACTGGGCTTGACCGATTTCTCGGCACGCCTGGTTCGTGTCGACACCACCGACCGCTTCGATGCGATCGCGCGCGGTGAGGCTGATCTGCTGTGCGGAGCAACCACGGCCACCTTGTCGCGGCGTGAGGTTGTCGCCTTCTCGATCCCCACGTTCTCCACGGGCGTCGGGGCGGTGGTCTCGGCATCCGCGTCTGATCTGCTTAAGGAGGTGTTGATCTCCAACAGCGCCGCGGCGTTCTCGGCGGCGGCCACCAAGGAGGCCATGGCCGGCAAGACGATTGGCGTTCGAGCGGGCACCACAGCCGCCGAATGGCTGAGCGCGGGCGGCATCGAAACGATGACGGGCAAGCCGGTTACCGAAGTGCAAGATCATGCGGACGGAATCGCCATGGTCGCCGAGGGCAAACTCGACGCATATTTCGCCGACAAAGCGATACTTGTCGGCAATATCCGGCAGGCGCGGATGCAAGACACGCTCTTGGTCTCGCAAAAGAGCTTCACCAACGAACCCTATGCCATTGCGATCCCGCTTGGCGACGAGGCGTTGCGGCTCGCGGTGGACCGGGCTCTGAGCCGGATCTATCGCAGCGGCCGGATCTTTGAACTCCTGAGCAGCTATTTCGGCAAACCGAGCGTCGATATGGCATTCTTCTATGCCGCAATTGCCTTGCCTGAGTGATCGCGGGGTGCGGTGTAGGTTGGAGAGACCTAATCAGCGCTGCAGGATTTGCTGCTTTATAGGAGGTTGTGGACCGGCGATGATTGAGGCCGCGTTTCCTGGGGGATCCCGATGATGACGGTTGAGACCATCGATACACTCGTTGTCGGGGCCGGCCAGGCGGGGATCGCGATGAGCGAGCATCTGAGCGCTCATGGCATACCGCATCTGGTGGTCGAGCGCGACCGGATTGCGGAGCGCTGGCGCACGCAACGCTGGGACAGCCTGGTCGCGAACGGTCCGGCTTGGCATGACCGGTTCCCGGGGATGGCATATGCGGACACCGATCCAGATGCCTTTCCGGACAGATCGGCGGTCGTGGCGTACTTTACCGCCTATGCGCGGAAGATTGCGGCGCCGGTCCGCTGCGGGGTCGAAGTGACCCGGGTTGCCCGTCAGCCAGGGCGGGCCGGGTTTCGGGTCGAGCTGTCCGACGGTGTTGTCGAGGCCGCGCGCGTCGTCGCAGCGACCGGTCCATTTCAGCGCCCTGCGCTCCCTCCGATCGTCCCGGCAGATACACCAGTCCAACAGCTACATTCGAGCGACTATCGCAACCCGGACGCGCTTCCCGACGGGGCAGTTCTGGTCGTCGGCGCCGGGTCATCGGGCTCACAAATCGCCGAGGAACTCTGTCGCGCCGGTCGCAGTGTCTTCCTCTCCGTTGGCCCCCATGACCGCCCGCCGCGCCGATATCGCGGCCGCGACAATGTCTGGTGGTTGGGCGTCTTGGGCAAATGGGAGCTTGCGGCGCTCGAGCCGGGGCGCGAGCATGTGACAATCGCCGTGAGCGGTGCACGCGGCGGCCAAACGGTGGACTTCCGCCGGTTTGCCCGCCAGGGGATCACCCTTGTGGGTTTGACGGAGCGCTATTGCGACGGCGTCCTGCACTTTGCCGGTGATCTGGCCCACAACATCGCGGCGGGCGACGCCAACTATTTGGCCCTTTTGGACGAGGCGGACGCCTATGTGCGCCGGAATGGTCTCGATCTGCCCGAAGAGCCCGAGGCGCGGCGCTTCGAGCCCGATCCGCCTTGCGTGACGGATCCCATCCGCGCACTCGATCTGGCTGAGGCGGGGATCACAACTATCCTCTGGGCGACGGGTTACGCGCTCGACTACGGCTGGTTGCAGGTCGACGCCTTTGACGCATCTGGGCGGCCCAGCCACCAGCGGGGCGTCTCGAGCGAGCCGGGCGTCTACTTTCTCGGCCTGCCTTGGCTCTCGCGGCGCGGCTCCTCCTTTATCTGGGGCGTGTGGCACGACGCGAAGTTCATTGCGGACCACATCGCGATCCAGCGAGTATACCAAGCCTATCGCTCCCCCGCTGACCTCCGAAACGAGACTGTCTGATCATCGACACGGAGCACTCCCATGGCGCATCAGCGCATCCGTCCGTTCAACACGCGCGACACCTATCCCGAGCAGTCCCTGGACACTGATCTATGCCAGGCGGTGGTCACGCGCGGCGGCCGAACCGTCTGGCTGCGCGGTCAGTGCCCGCAGAACCTTGACGATGCAAAGACGATCGACAGCCATGATCCGGCCGAGCAGACCCACAAGGTCATGCAGAACATCCGCCAGTTGATCGAGGAAGCGGGCGGGCGCATGGAGCATCTGGTCAAGGTCGTGGTCTACCTGACCGATGTGCGCCACCGCGACGCCGTCTATAGCACCATGGGAGAGCATGTGCGGGGCATCCATCCGATCTCGACCGGGCTGGTCGTCCAGGCGCTCGCACGGTCGGAGTGGCTGGTCGAAATCGATGCCATCGCCGTCATCCCGGATGAGGCTTGAATGACCTTCTCCGTCGTCGCCCGCTGCGCCCAGTCCGGCATGTTCGGCGTTGCCATCGCCTCCTCCTCGCCGGCGGTGGCGGCGCGCTGCGCCTATGCCAAGGCCGGGGTTGGCGCGATCGCTAGCCAGAACGTCACCGATCCGAGGCTCGGCACCCGGGGGCTTGAGCTCTTGACCTTGGGCGCCAGTGCGTCCGAGACCGCGCAGATCTTGGCGGCGACCGTGGCGCATATGGCCTATCGCCAAGTGGCAATCGTCGATGCAGCGGGACGAACGGCCATCCATTCGGGACCAAACACGCTTGGCACCTGGTCCGAAGCGCTCGCCGAGAACGTAGCCTGCGGTGGCAACCTCCTGGCCAACGCGTCGGTGCCGCAGGGGATGGTCGATGCGTTCTTGGCGGCTGACAGCGCATTCGGTCTTCGACTACTTAGCGCACTGCGCGCAGGGCTTAGCGCTGGTGGCGAGGCCGGGCCGATCCATTCAGCCGGTCTAAAGATTGTCCGGGACGTTCCCTGGCCGATCGCCGATCTTCGCGTGGACTGGAGCGATGCCTGCCCCATCGATGCGCTAGAAGATCTTTGGGCCCGTTACGAGCCACAACTCGAAGACTATGTCCTGCGCGCCCTCGATCCCACCGCCGCGCCGAGCTATGGCGTCCCAGGCGACCGATGAGCCCGTGAAAACCCGTCTTGCCAGTCCGCCGCGGCCATAGTCCGCTCATGCCATGGTGCTGAGGTTCACGCTTCGCCAGCTCATGTACTTCGTCGCCGTCGGCGAGACGGGCAGTGTGTCCAAAGCCGCCGAGCAACTGAACGTGTCATCGCCCTCGGTTTCCGCGGCGATCTCGCAACTCGAGCAGGAATTCGGCGTCCAGCTCTTTGTCCGCCGCCATGCTCAGGGCGTGACCCTAACCCCCGGTGGGCGCTTGTTCCTGACCCAATCCCGGCTGGTGCTTGGTCAGGCGCACGCGCTGCATGACCTGGCCTCGGACATCACCGAACAGCCGCGCGGCCCGATCCGGATCGGATGCCTTGTCACGCTGGCTCCGGTGATCCTCGCCAGCCTGCGCCGAAGTTTCGAGCGCAGCCATCCCGAAGCGGTGGTGTCTCAGGTATCAGGGCACCAGGGGCATCTGCTCGACATGATCCGCCGCGCCGAGATCGATGTGGCGATCACCTATGATCTCGAGATCCCGCAGGACGTCATCTTCGATCCGCTGGCGGCGCTGCCCCCATACGTCCTTTTGGCGGCCAACGACCCGAATGCCGATGCGCCCGCGCTGACGCTCAAAGAGCTGAGCGAGCGGCCCATGGTGCTGTTGGATCTGCCCATCAGCCGGGAGTACTTTCTGTCTATGTTTCAAAGCCAGGGCCTGCGCCCGAACGTCGCCGAGCGCGCGGGCGATGTGGCGATGCTCCACAGTCTGGTGGCGAACGGCTATGGCTACGCTCTGCTCAACATCCGATACCAGATCGACACTGCACCTGACGGCGCAAAGGTTCGACTCGTGCCGCTCAAGGGCGACTTCCGCCCCATGATCTTGGGCCTCGCCAGGGTCCGTAGCGAGTATGAGCCAAACATCGTCCGGGCGTTCCGGAGCCATTTCGGCCAAGCGATCGATGATGATCGGATCCCCGGGATGACCGCCACAGACTAGCGCCTCACGCAAGGATTCTGGCGCGCAATGTCAGAGATCATCAGATCGACACTCCAACAACGCTTTGATAATTTCTGTAAGCGAGCGTTCGGTCGCTCTTTGATTTTCCAGACATAGCGTGACGTCGGCTGGTGCGTGCTCAATCCGGGGGAGAGCAAGGTCATAGCTGATATTCTATGGTCCAATTTTCGGATGCCGGACGGGTCTCGTCCGGGTCTGGACGACGTTGTCGTCGTCGACTCCGATGTCCGTCTGATCTTCGACGCTGCCGCCGGCCCGGTCCAGATCAAGGGGCTCGTCGTCTACCGCGAGTTCACGGTCGAGCAGGCGGACAGCCCGCTCGCGCTCACCACTGACTGGTCGACTGTCGTGGGCGATGGCAGCTTGGTCGTCGGCTCCGAGGATGATCCTTATGCGGGTGACTTCACCCTCACCCTCGCCGGCAAGGACAACCGCAACGACGTCGATCTGCGCGACTATCCCGATGGCTGCGAGGCGACTGATGTCTGCCCCGTCACCGGCGCCACGATCTGCCATTGCGGTGACGCGGATGGCGGGCACAGCCACCACGTGGTCGAGAGTAACAACGCCTTCCTGATGGCCATGGGCGACGGCGCCTCGATCGAGATCCATGTCGATGATGCGGCGAAGGAGAGCTGGACGCAGCTCGACGGCACGGCCGAGGCGGGCGACACGCAGCTGAGCTTCACCGAAGCGACCGGCTGGGAGGTGGGCGAGCGGATTGCCGTGGCCTCGACGGACTTTAACGCCAACCAGGCCGAGGAATTCACGATCCGCGCGGTCTCGGATGGCGGGCGCACCGTGATCCTCGACCGGCCACTGGACTACATGCACTACGGCGAGGTCGACGTCTATGACGACCCGGACGGCGATGTGCACGACCTGGACATGCACGCCGAAGTGGCGCTGCTGAGCCGCAACGTCGTAATCCAGGGCGACATCGACTATGACCCCTCCAAGGCGCTGAACGAACAGGACGATCAGTTCGGCGGCCACACCATGGTGATGCATGGCGGTGAGATGTACCTCTCCGGGGTCGAGCTCGCCTATATGGGCCAGGCTGGCCTCCTCGGACGCTATCCGGCGCACTGAAACGAATCGGGCGATGTGACGGGGCAGTACATCAAAGACAGCTCCGTCCACCACAGCTTCAACAAGGGCATCACCGTCCACAACACCCAAGGAGCGGAGTTGACGGACAATGCGGTCTACGAGACCATCAGCCACAACTACTACCTCGAAGAGCGCGAGACCTATGACAACACGCTGACGGGCAATCTCGGAGTCAACGCGCGCGGTGTGGGGCGCTTTGGCACGATCCGCGGCGCGAATGACGACAACCCGTCTAACTTTTACACGCCCAACGGCCACAATACGTGGATCGACAACCACGCCGCGGGGTCCGCCGACAAGGGCTTTTAATTCAGCCTGAGGGGGTGGCGACCATGGCACGTGGAACTTCGGAACGTTCCAGGGGAACACGGCGCACTCGACCGATGGCCGCGCCTTCTATCTGAACCATGCGGGGCTGATCCAGGACGGCAACCCAAGTTGCAGCGCTGAGCAGCCGGAAAAGGGCAACCCTTGGGAGGTCGAGGGGTTCACCACGTAAAAGAGCAACGGCATTTATGTGCGCGGGGTCGAGGGCACCTTCACCGACAGCGCCGCCGCAGCCTGCCGGGCGGCGATGGCAGCTTCCAGGGCTTCCAGCTCTATGATGGCCCGGACTCGCTCTCGAACGTGATGTTCGACGGGTTCACCGAGGACAAGGACGGCGCGATCGAACTCTCGAACGCGATCCACAAGTCCTTCTCGTTCGGTCTGATGGGCATCACCTTGGGCCAAGACATCCGCGAGGAAAACAAGCTCAACATCGGCGGTGGCGGCAATGCAATCGGCGTCGACAGCTGGGCGCGCGGGCTCCTCGATGTCGATGGCTCGGTCACCGGCACGCCCGGTGCGATAACCTATAAGCTGAGCTCGGACCGCGATGGCTCGCGCATCTTCAACGCCGGCAAGAACTATGAGATCATCGAAGAATGGGGTGCCATCGTCTCCTATGGCACGCGGAGCGGCACGCTGCGCATCAATGATCTCGGCACGAATGAGGAGAACACCGGCAACGAGTCCCGGATCGACAAGTCGGGCATGGTCGTGACCCGGTCCGACGGCGCGGTGGCCACGGGGATCCGCGTCCAGATCCCGGTCTTCATCGATTACAGCTACGACATCGCCTATGACGAGATCGAGGACGACTTCCGGCTCTATCTCCACGATATGGACTGGGGCGACAGCATCATCGTGAGCCTACCGTCCAGGCCGACGGGTTCGAGTTTGATCGTCGACGATCCCTATTCGAGTGCTTCGGACCCGGCCCGCGAGGTGACCTCGATGGCGATGCTCAAGGCCTCGCCCGACACGGCCGCGTTCCGTGACGCCGACGGCGGGGTGCATGTAAAGCTGGTGGCCGAGATGGCACATGGTTGTCTCTGGCCGCAGCCGGGTGCTGCAATGCTAGGCAGCCTGCATTCCGGCGTCACGGTGCTGGTGGACACCACGGCCAACCTGAACCTCAACCGGCTGGAGTTCGACGATCCGGAGCCTGGCGAGGCGCTCGGCCCGCCGCCCTATGCAGAGGGCCAAGATGACGAACCCACGCCGAATAGCCGCCCCGAGGCCGGGGATGATGCGGTCACCATTTCCACCGACGGCGAGGCCGATGTGGATGTGCTCGCCTATGACAGCGACCCGGATGGCGATGTTCTGACGTTCTCGCGGGTCGAGGCATCCGACGGCATGACTGCGGAACTCCACCAAGGCGGAGTGTTGGTGACCCCGGAGGCAGGGTTCTCGGGCGAGGCCCTGGTCGAGTACAGCGTGTCGGACGGCAACGGCGGCGTCGACACGGCCGAGATCATGGTCACGGTCGAGAGCGCACCGGTCGAGGATCCCGTGGACGATGCGGACGACGACGACCCGGCAGACCCAGGTGCCACAGCGACCGCCTTTGTCGAGAGCGACGGCCGGGTGATGATCGAGCCCGAGTCCTATGGTGAGCTGCCCGAAGGTTGGTTCACGAAGAGCGACTATGACTGGGCGGCTGCGCCAGATGTCGGCGCGACCGGCGGCAAGAACGACTTCGTCATCTGGCATGGTGAGGACCAGTCCGATGCGCCGGGCGCGTCGATTCTCTCATACTACGTGGTGATTGAGAACACCGGGCTCTACGAGTTCAACGTGTGCGATCAGCCCGCGACCGACCGTCCGGAGGTCGGCGGCGATTTATGGGTCGAGATCGACGGCGACAAGTTCTATCGGCTGGACGGCGACAGCAGCATGTATCCCGAGGGTGCGGCGCCGGGGAGCTTTCCCGATGATGCAGTGCCCCTACCGGCCGCCGATGGCGAAGATGGCGAAGATGGCTGGATGCGTTGCCAGTCCACGAACCGCTCGACCCATTGGGGCTCGGGTGGGCATGTCAACGACACTGGGCAGCGGAGCGAACGGCACGACATCGTCGTCGAATTCGACATGCCGGGTGTTTTCTTTGCGATCCAGTTCTCTGGCGCGACGCCGTCCTCCCATGTGGTTGGCAGCTTTGGCCTGATCAACACGGCGATGACGACAGACTTCGACCTGCAGGGCGAGGAATCGGACCGCGTCACGGTCACACTCGACGAGGACGCACCGCCGCCAGCCGATGAGCCCGAAACCGAGAACCGTGCGCCCGAGGCCGAGGACGACACCATGGTGCCCGCCGATGGCGGGCGCTGCACGGCCAACGTGCTCGCCAATGACAGTGACCCCCATGGGGACGCGCTGAACATATCCGAGGTTGACGCCCCGGACGGCATGGATGTCAGCATCCGCAACGATGGGCTTTGGGTCACGGCCGAGGACGGGTTCACCGGCGACACCCTGATCACCTACACCATCATCGACGGGGAAGGTGGCGAGACCACCGCAACGCTCGCAGTCACTGTTGAGCCGCCGGCCAATCGCGGCCCGGACGCGGCCGACGACGCCGTCTCGCTCTCCCATGGTGGGAGCAGCCGCGTCGACGTGCTGGACAACGACACCGATCCCGATGGCGATGTCCTAACGATCACGAAGGTCAACGCGCCCGATGGCCTCACCGCCTCGATCCGCGGCGACCGCGTGATTGTCAGCGCCGAGGGCAACGCCTTCAGCGGCGATGCCATCGTGACCTACGAGGTCAGTGACGGCCGCGGTGGAACCGACACGGCCAAGATCACGGTGTCGGTCGAGCAGGCACCCGAAACCGACACCATTGAGATTGCGTTGGCTCTGGTCGATACGGCCTTGGACACCACCATCACGTCGCTCGAAGACGGGGCGGTTATGCGGATGTCGCCGAGTGAGATCTCCGAGCTTTCGATCATGGCCACAGCGGATGGCTCTGCGGTCGACAGCATGGCCTTCCCGCTCGACGATGGGCCGCTCCATGTCGAAAACCACACGCCCTATGCGCTGTTCGGTGACAACGGCGGCGACTTCCACAGCGGTGTTCTGGCACCGGGACGGCACGAACTGACGGCCCAGGCCTTTTCCGACGACCGCGCAGGCGGTACGATGCTGGGCCAGACGACGATCTCCTTTGAAATCGTGGAGGAGATCCCGGATCTGGCGCCGATCCTGGAGCATCAGGACCTGGTTCTTCTGGGCGATTCGGGCGCGCGGCGTCTGGTCCTCAGCGTCGAGGATCTCGCCCACGATCCCGAGGGTCAGCCGATGATCTTCCATGCGGCCGAGGCCGTCGGGAATGGAGAGCTCACGATCAGCGGGGATGGCAAGACCCTGAGCTATAAGCCCAATCCGGGCTTCTCTGGACGCTTGACCACAACGCCTTCAGTGGCGCGGGCGACGTCTCGTTCGCCCTGTTCCTGGCCGACGGGGCGCCCGATATTGGCTCGGTCGAGTTGGTCTACCGCGACACTACCACGATCGACAATGTCGAGCCATTTGCGCTATTTGGCAATATCGGCGACGACTTCCGCAGCGGCACGCCGTTTGAGCCGGGTCTCCACACCATCGAGGTCACCGCCTTCGCAGAAGCACATGCCATCGGCGACGTAATCGAGAAGCAGACGATCGAGTTCGAGGTCGTCTAAAGGCGGCAAGGCGATGACCAGGCCTAGAAGGTCTGGTCATAGGCGCCGACAGACGGCTCGGTCCGCACCAGCGCATCCAGGTCTGCAAAGACAGCGCGCAACTCCTCCTCGGACCGCGCGCTCTCACAGACGACCACCAGGTTCGGAGTGTTCGAGGAGGCACGAACCAGCGCCCACGCGCCGCCCTCCAAGATGATGCGCGCGCCGTTGACCGTGACGACCGACTGAATGGCCAAGCCGCCCAGCGACGCCTGTTCCTTGGCCATCTCCTCGGCCCGCGCGACGAGCCGCTGGACCACCGCGTACTTCTCCTCATCCGGACAAGCGGGCGACATGGTCGGGGTCGAATAGGTCTTGGGCAACGCGCGGCGGAGATCGGACAGAGACCGGTCCGGATTGTTGTCGAGCAGGCGGCAGATCTCAACCGCTACGCGCATACCACAGTCATAGCCACGCCCAACCGGAGGCGCGAAGAAATAGTGCCCGGACTTCTCGAACCCGGCCAACGCGCCCGTCTCCTTGACCCGCCGCTTCATATGGCTGTGTCCGGTCTTCCAATAATCGGCCACGGCCCCGGCCGCCTGCAGATCCGGGTCGCTGCCATAGAGACCAGTTGACTTCACGTCGGCGACAAACCGCGCACCAGGGTGCTTGCGGACCAGATTGCGTGCCAGGATCACGCCCATCTTGTCGGCAAAGATCTCTTCGCCCTCGTCATCCACGACACCGCAACGGTCGCCGTCGCCATCGAAGCCCAGCGCTAGATCCGCCCCGCTCTCGCGTACGACACGGGCCATGTCGTGCAGCATCTCCATGGCTTCAGGGTTTGGGTTGTAATAGGGGAAGGAATAATCGGGCTCGAGATGGAGCGGCACGACCTCAGCCCCAAGCCGGCGCATCACCTCAGGCGCCACCCATCCCGCAGTGCCGTTGCCACAGGCGCAGACCACCCTTAGCGGCCGCGAGAGGCGGAAGTCTCGAACCAAGTCATCGATATAGCGCTCGCGCACGCCGCTGACCGGCACATACCGGCCACCGTCCTGCAGCTGCCCCAGACCCTCGAGCACGATTTGGCGCAGTCGCGCCATCTCGTCCGGCCCATGGGTGAGCGGGCGGTCGAAGCCCATCTTGACCCCCGTCCAGCCATTGGGGTTGTGGGAGGCTGTCACCATCGCCACCGCTTGGGCATCGAGATCAAACTGCGCAAAGTAGGCCATGGGCGACAGCGCGACGCCGATGTCGCGCACCTCGGCTCCGCCGGCCATCAGCCCAACCGTCAGGGCCTGCTTTACGGACAACGAATAGGAGCGGTAGTCGTTGCCTGTCACCACCACCGGCGGCAGCCCGCGCTCATGCAACTGTGTGGCGAGCCCAAGGCCCAAGGCCTGGATCCCGACCAGGTTGATCTCGTCAGGGAACCGCCACCGCGCATCGTATTCCCGAAACCCGGTGGGCCGGATCATGGGAAGGGTCAGGAACTCGACCGTGTTCTCGGCGACCTCGGTGAGAGGACTGTCGGTGAGGGCCATGCGCGTCTCCTGGCTTAGAGGTCCTTGGCGATCCGGTCGAAGGCCGCAAGGCGCTCGAGCAGGGCTGGCATATCATCGAGCGGAACCATATTCGGACCATCCGAGGGTGCGGTGTCGGGATCGGGATGGGTTTCGATGAACAGTCCCGCCACCCCGACGGCCAGCGCCGCGCGGGCCAAGACCGGAGCAAAGCGCCGGTCTCCCCCGCTCGCGCCGCCAAGGCCACCAGGCTGCTGCACCGAATGGGTGGCGTCGAAGACCACCGGATATCCCGTCGCCGCCATCTGTGGCAGGGCCCGCATATCGGTGACCAGCGTGTTGTAGCCGAACGACGTCCCGCGCTCGCAGAGCAGAATGGCCTCGTTGCCCGTCGAGGCGAGCTTGGTTGCCACATTGGCCATGTCCCAAGGGGCGAGGAACTGGCCCTTCTTGACGTTGATTGTGCGCCCCGTGCGTCCGGCGGCCAGCAGCAGATCGGTCTGGCGGCAAAGAAAGGCCGGGATCTGCAAGGCATCGCACACCTCGGCCACCCTTGAGCAATGCTCGGGCAGATGGACATCGGTGATGACAGGGCAGCCGATCGCCTTGCGAACCGCGACGAGGCAGGCCAACCCCTCCTCAAGCCCAAGCCCCCGCTTGCCGGCCACCGAGGTGCGGTTGGCCTTGTCGAAGCTTGCCTTGAACACATAGCCGAGACCGAGCGCGTGGCAGGTCTCGGCCAAACGCCCGGCGATATCGATCGAGTGCTGCTCCCCTTCGGCGGCACAAGGACCGGAGATCAAAGCGAACGGGCGATCGGCGGCAAAGGTGACCGGGCCGATCGCGACTGCGCGTGGGCTGGAGCCGTCAATTGGGGACATGCAAGCCTCCTCGTCTCGCGCGAGCCATACCGTGCCAAGCGCTCGCTGCAAACCCCGGTTGAGGCCCACCGCATAGCTCTGGACAACGGATCTTGTGATTGGGATAACCGATCCATGCTTTCAAAACTCAAAGCGCTGTTCGGCAATCCCGATGCCGAGATCGTTCTGACCGAGGAGGACGAGCGGGAGGCCTTGGCGGCCTTGCTCGTCGAGGCGGCCCATGCGGATGGGGAGTACCAGAACTCCGAGAAGGCCCGGATCGCACGGGTGCTCGGCCGGCGTTTCGGTTTGTCACCCGGCGAGGCCGTGTCGCTCCGTGAGACTGGGGAAGCGGCGCACGCGAGCGCAACCGATATTGTCCGCTTCACCCAGGCGCTGAACAAGATTGTGGCACATGAGGACCGGATCGCCCTGATCGAGGCGATCTGGGAGGTCGCCTATGCGGATGGGGCGCGAGACGACGCCGAGAATGCTCTGGTGCGCAAGCTCTGCGGTCTGTTCTATATCGCCGACCGGGACGCTGGACTTGCGCGCCAACGTGTGGCCAAGCGGCTGGGGTTCGAATAGCTCGGCTCTCACACCCCGTGATAGTCGCGGTACCACGCGACGAAGCGGGCAAGCCCCTCGCGCAGGGGCGTCGCCGGGCGGAAGCCCACCGCGGCTTCGAGCGCTGCGACATCGGCCCAGGTCTCCGTGACATCTCCGGGCTGCATCTCGACCAGCTCGATGATCGCTTTGCGCTCGGTCAGCGCTTCGAGATGCGCGACCATATCCGTGAGTTTCTCGCCCCGGTCATTGCCAATGTTGAAGACTCGGTGCGGCGCCCATGAGCTCGCCGGATTTGGGCTTTGGCGATCAAAATCTGGATCGGCGCCAGGCGGTTCCGGGATCAGGCGCACCACCCCTTCGACGATATCGTCGATATATGTGAAGTCCCGAACCATGTTGCCATGGTTAAAGAGCCGGAACGGCTCGCCCGCGAACATGGCCCGCACGAAGATATAGGCCGCCATGTCGGGCCGGCCCCAGGGTCCATAGACGGTAAAGAACCTCAGCCCGGTCGATGGCACCTCGAACAGATGGGCGTAGGAATGCGCCATCAGCTCATTGGCCTTTTTCGAGGCGGCATAGAGGCTGACCGGATGGTCCACGCTGTCGTTCACTGAAAAGGGCAGCCGCGCATTGCCGCCATAGACCGAGCTCGAGGAGGCATAGACCAGGTGGCGTGTGCCCTGGTGCCGGCAGGCCTCAAGGATGTTGAGAAAGCCGGTGATGTTGGCATCCACATAGTCTTGCGGATGGGTCAGCGAATGGCGCACGCCTGCCTGCGCCGCCAAGTGCACCGTATGAGACGGGCGATGGGTGTCGAAGACGCGCTCGATGGCAGCTCGGTCGGCCAGATCTTCGGTCTCGAAGGCCATCCTGTTGTGCTGGAGAAGACGGTCGCGACGCGTCTCCTTCAGCGCAGGGTCGTAATAGGGGTTGAGGTTGTCGAGCCCCACGACCGGGATGCCGGCACCAAGCAACCTCACGGCCACGTGAAAGCCGATGAAGCCCGCCGCGCCGGTGACAAGGACTGGTCCCTCTCCGATCCGAGCAGCCCAGTCTCGGCGGTCCATGCAGGGCTCCCTAGACGAAGGCAAAGACCATGAAGCCACAGAGCAGCACGGTCATCCACAGCGCCATATAGCCGGAGGGTCGGGTCCGCGCCATCATGCTGTCGGGCCCATGGGTGCGGTAGAGCTTCTCCATCATCCGCCCGAGCCCGCTGAGAAAGCCATCCGAAAGGCCCGCATACGAGGCCATCCAGGCACGGTGCAGCGCGTTCACGATCACGCGGCCCGGCCGGCGCCAGAGCCAGTCGACATCGATCACCCCGCGCTCGGAAGGCGTGAGCCAATGGCGGACCAGATAGAAGCCGAGCACAGCGGCCAGCAGCATCTCGAACTGCACAACAAGACTGCCGAGCTTGTAAGGCGCGTACTCAGTCCCATACGGCAGCATCTCGTAGATCAGCCCATAGAGCGGGCCGAGTGCGACGCAGAGGACAGCCAGCACCACCATTGCGGCCCGCATCGGCATCGGCGGGTCCGAGGCGTCGATGGCCGTCTCCCGCGGGCGGAAGAACACGAACCACGGATAGCGGAGCCCAGCGTTCAGCGCCGTGCCCGCCGCGGCAATCGTGATGGCGAGCCAAACGACCAGCAGCTCTTTGTAACCGGCCGCCGAGGCGATCAGCGCCTTCGATGCATAGCCGACGGTCAGCACCGGCACCGCCATGGCTGTCGCCGCGGCCACGACGCAGCAGGCCGTCGTGACCGGCATGGCCCTTGCCAGGCCGCCGAGCGCGTCGAGCCGCGCGGTCCCTGTCTGGTGCAAGACCGCGCCCGCCGTCATGATCAAGAGCGCCTTGTAGAGGATGTGCACAAAGGACTGGGCCGCTGCGCCGTCCAAGGCCATGGGCGTGCCGATACCGATCGCCACGACCATGAAGCCGACCTGGTTCACGATTGCATAGGCCAGGATCCGGCGCATATCCATCTCGCGCAGTGCATACACGATGCCGTAGATCATCATGGCGATGCCGATCCACAGCAGCAGCTCTTCGCCCGGAAAACCGCGGATCAAGGTGTACACCGCCGTCTTGGTCGTGAACGCCGAGAGGAAGACCATGCCGGCCCAGGACGCCTTGGGGTAGGCATCTGGTAGCCAGGCCGACAGCGGCGGTGCGGCCGCATTGATCAGAAACGCCGCCAAGATCAGCGAGGTGGCGACCGAGCCAGCCTCCATCGCCACGAACGCTGCCGAGCCCGTCTCGAGAATGTGGGCTGCGGCCCCGGCCATCAGCAGCACGCCGCCGAGGAAGTGGATGACGGCATAGCGAAGGCCCGCCGATCGGGCGCCCTCGCCCCCCAGCCAGATCACCAGCGCGGAGGCAATCGCCATAAGCTCCCAATAGATGAATAGCGTTAGCAGATCGCCGGCGGTCACGGCCCCGATGGCCGAACCCCCATAGAGGTAGGCGGCGACGAGCTCCTTGGTGTTGTCGTGGCGGAGCGCGAACAGACCTCCGGCAAAGGCGGCCAGACAGAACACCGTGCTGAAGATCAGGCTGAGCCGATCGATGCGAAGCGGTGTGAGCTCGGTCCCCAGATAGGTGGCGGCCGTCACCACCTGGTCGCCGTCGGCGCCGAGCCACAGCACCCAGAGATAGGTGAGTACGGCCAGCGGTCCGCCCAGCAGCGCGATCCCCCGGTCGTCCCGCGGCAGGATCAGCATGGCGAGCGCCGCGGCCATCAGGATCAGACCTGGAGAGACGGCAAACTCACTCATCATCGTATCTCCGCCGGGTGAGCACCGCGCCGAAAAGCCAGGAGACCGCCGCCAAACCAATCACGGATGCCAGGCCCATGAGACCGCCAAAGACCGGCAGTTCCTCAATGGCAAAGTACCCGTGGATGCCGAGAAGCGGGTCGATCAGGCAGAGCGCAATCAATACCCCAAGCGCCACGACGCCGAGGCGTCGGCGATTGGCCGGATCGTCGGTCCATGCCCAAAGCCACTTCATGGCGTCCCTCCCGCCGCA
Organism: Pseudomonadota bacterium; assembly: GCA_039187815.1. Lineage (GTDB taxonomy): Bacteria > Pseudomonadota > Alphaproteobacteria > Rhodobacterales > Rhodobacteraceae > Thermohalobaculum. The sequence goes on from JBCCZI010000030.1 coordinate 15,790, forward strand.
GCCGCCACGGCCTCGGCCAAGCGATAGACGATGTCCGGATAGAGAAACAGCGCAATGGCGCCAGCGCCGGTGATCGACAGGGCGATGACCGATGGGAGCGGCCCCTCCCCATGCGCCGGATGCTCGGCACTCGGCTCGGGTGGCGCGCGCCAGAAGGCCCGGTACACGATCGGCAAGAAGTAGAGCGTGTTCAGCACCGTCGACAGGGCGATAACGCCGAGCGCGTACCACTGATCGGCGGTCACATTGCCCTGCAGCATGAACCATTTGGACAGGAAAGTTACCGTCGGCGGCACGCCGATCATCGCCAGCGCCCCGATTGCAAAGGCACCCATTGTGAAGGGCATGCGCCGTCCGATGCCGTCGAGTTGGCTGATCATCGTCAGATGGCCCGCGGTGTAGATCGAGCCGGCAGCGAAGAAGAGGGTGATCTTCGAGACCGCATGCGCCGCGATGTGCAGCGTCGCGCCGATGATCGCCGCTGGGGTCGCCACCATGGCCGCCATAATCACATAAGACAGCTGGGAGACGGTCGAGAAGGCAAGCCGCTTCTTCAGATTGTCGTGGGTGAGCGCAATGAGCGACGCGGCGATCACGGTGAACCCGGCGAGGTACACGGCCCACTGGCTCGCCCCTGTCTCCTGGAGATAGTCGAGGCCGAAGATGTAGACGACCACCTTGACCACGGCGAAGACGCCGGCCTTGACCACAGCGACCGCGTGCAAAAGGGCCGAGACAGGGGTCGGCGCCACCATAGCAGCGGGGAGCCAGAAATGAACCGGCATGATCGCCGCCTTGCCGATGCCAAAGACATAAAGTGCCATCAGCGCTGTCGCGGCTCCGGCCGACAGCCCGGCCGAGGCCAGGATGCCTCCATCGGCAAAGCTTGTGGTACCAGATGCGACGGCCGTCCAGATTATCGCTGGCAGCAAGAACCCCATGGAGGTCACGAGCAATAGCACGAGGTAGATGCCCGCGTTCCTTCGTGCGTCCTCGTTGCCCTTGTGCGCGACCAGCGGATAGGTCGACAGGGTCAGGATCTCGTAGAACAGGAACAGCGTGAACAGGTTCTCGGAGAACGCGACGCCCATGGCCGACATTAGCGCAACGGCGAAACAGACGTAAAACGGCGTCTGCCGCGGCTCGTTGTTTCCGCGCATATAGCCGATCGAATAAATCGAATTCACGATCCACAAGGTCGACGCCACTGTCGCAAAGAGCATGCCAAGAGGCTCGATGGCGAGCGCGAGCTCGATGCCGCCAAAGATCTCGATGGGTTCGGTGCCCGGCCGTTCGCCCCGCAACACGCGCGCCAGCAGATGGCAAACCGTGCCCCACAGCAAGACTGCCGTGACCAGGGTGACCGCCTCGCGCAGATTGGGAAAGCGATCGGCCAGCCAAATGCCGACGGCGCCGAGCGTCGGGATGGCCAGCGTCAGCCAAATCAGCGTGGTGCTATCCATCGGCGCCTCCGCCGATCAGGATCCGCGCGGCCTCGGCCGGGACGCCCGCTGAGATATCGGTCTCGAAGCCGAAATAGATGCAAAGCGCGGCCAAGATCCAGGTGACGGCCAGCATCTCAACGGGCACGGGCCGCGGTGCTGCTGCCTCAGGCGAAGGCTCACGGAACCAGGCAACCTCGACCACCCGGCCGACGTAGAAGACCGCAAGGACTGAGGCAAAGACGATCGCCGCCACCAGCCACCAAAGGCCGGCCTCAGTCGCGCCTTGGATCAGATACCACTTCGACACAAAGCCAGCCGTCCCCGGCACGCCGATCAGCCCAAGCCCCGCCAGCACGAAGGCCCCCATGGTCAGCGGCATGGTGTGGCCGAGCCCAGCCATCTGGTCGATCTTGGTGATCCCGGTCGAGAACACGATGCAGCCGACAGCGAGGAACAAGCAGCCCTTGATGATCGCATGGTTGAAGAGATGGCTGAGCCCACCGGTCAGGCCCGCCTCGTTCAACAGGAATACGCCAAGGATGATGTAGCCGATCTGCGCCACCGAGGAGTAGGCGAGCATGCGCTTCACATTGGCCTGGAAGATCGCGACGATCGAGGGCGCGACCATGGCCAGCACCGCCAGCAGCAGCACGATGGCCGTGTCGATCTCATGGGCCTCGGCCACTTCGACGCCGTAGACCGAATAGACAAAACGCACGAGGATGTAGACCGCCACCTTTGTCGCCGTCGACGCCAGGAAGGCCGTCGCCACGCTGGGCGCAAAGGCATAGGCGTTGGGTAACCACAGGTGCAGCGGGAACAGCGCGAGCTTCAGCCCGATGCCGACGCTGATGAAGGCCAGCCCGGCGAGGGCCGCGCGTGTGCCGAGCAGGGGCTGCAACCGATCCGCCATATCGACGAGGTTCAAGGTGCCAGTGATCGTGAAAAGCAGCCCCGCGCCGAGCACGTAAAACGTCGCCCCGATGGTCCCGATCACCAGATATTGGTAGGCCGCGACCAAGGCGCGCCGATCGGTCCCCATCGCGATCAGCGCATACATGGCGAGCGAGCTGATCTCCATGAACACAAAGATGTTGAAGGCATCGCCCGTGATCGCCATGCCCTGCAGTCCGCAAAGGCACATCAGGAACATCGCGTAATACCAGCCACGCGATTGGGCCGGGATCTCAGAGGCGATCGAGCGGGGCGCAAAGGTGATGCAGAGGGCGGCCATGATCGAGATGAGCACCAACAGGAAGGCGTTCGCCTCATCCACCCGGTACTCGATGCCGAGCGGCGGCGCCCATCCGCCCATGGCGTACGAGATCGGCCCGCTCGCCTCAACCTGCCACAACATGGCGAGCGCGATGACCGGGCTGACCCACGAGACGATCAGCGATACCAGGTAGCCGAGCGCGCCGTTTCGCAACAGCGAGGCGACCATGGCGCCCAGCATAGGCACCACCACCAAAAGCGCGGGCAGTTGATCGGCCAGCATCAAGGCCGGCTGGGGATCGGCGGGGGTGCTCATTCCTCGGCCTTATCCTGCCGGTCGACGAGATCGACGACCTCGTCCTCCTCGATCGAACCGTAGGCCTCATTAATGCGCACGATCAGCGCAAGCCCCATGGCCAGCGTCGCCACTCCGACAACGATGGCCGTCAGGATCAAGACATGCGGCAAAGGGTTCGAGTACACCGCAAAAGCTGTGTCCGTGATCGGCGGCGTGGCGCCGATGATCTTGCCTGGGCTGAGATAGAGCAGATAGACCGAGGTTTGAAACAGCGCCATGCCGATCAACGTCTTGATCATGTTCGACTTGGCCACGACGATATAGAGACCCGAGACCATCAACAGGATCACGGCCCAGGTATTATAGCGCTCGGCTATAGTCTGCAGCAGTGGGTAGCTTTCGAGCAGATCCATGGCCTAGCTCCGGCCACGCATCGCAAAGGCGTAGAAGATCGTCACCATGGCACCGGCAACGGTGACCAGCACGCCGACCTCGACCACGAAGACACCCCAGTACTGGCCCTGAACGGGATCGGCCAGTAGGAAGTCATAATCGAGATAGTGCCCGCCCGAGATCATGTTCAGCACGCCCGTACCCGCATAGATCACAACGCCGAGCGGGACCATGGCCTCGACCACGCCAGGCGGGACCACGCGCTGCGCCTCGCGCATGCCAAAGACGATAGCGTAGAGGATCACCGCCGCCGCTGCGATGACGCCGGCCTGGAAGCCGCCGCCAGGGCTGTAGTGGCCGTGGAACTGCACATAGATGGCAAAGAGCATGATGAACGGGATCATCAGCTTGGCCGAGACGCGGAGGATGACGTCGAGACGCATGGGCTCAGTCCTCCGGCTCGCGCTTCGGCCGCTTGAGCAGCAGCAAAACGCCAATGGCCGCCGTGAACACGACGGTCACCTCACCGAGCGTATCAAAGCCGCGATACGAGGCCAAAACCGCCGTCACCACGTTGGGGATGTGCATCTCGGGATAGGCACGGTCGAGATACTCGGGCCCCACATGCGTGTTCACCGGCGTGTCCGCCAGGCCAAAGCCCGGAAGATCCCAGGTGCCCCAGACCAGAACAGCGGCCGTGCCGAGGGCGACCACGAAGGGTAGCCCGCTCGAGAAACGCGGCGGGGACTCCTCGGTTTTGGTGAGATAAAGCGCGCCCAACAACAAGACGGTCGACACGCCAGCCCCCACAGCCGCCTCGGTGAGCGCGACATCCACGCCGTCCAGCACGAGCATGACACTCGCCATCAAAAAGCTGTAGGCGCTAAACAGCACCACCACCGCGAAGAGATTGCGCACCCGCACGATCGCGATCGTGATCACGCCGATCAGTGTCAGCAGGACCATGTTGATGAGGAGTTCTATGGCTTGACCTCCTCTGCCTGGTCGTCGCGGTCAGGGGTGGCGAGAAGTTGCTCCGAGCTCAGCGGCTCGGCCAGCCGTTGCTCGAGCCCCGGGAAGACCTCTCCGGGATCCTTGGCGACAAGGGCGTCGTTCTCGTCCGCCAACAGCGGTTTCTCGCCATCATGGAGCGCAGCCCGGGCGAGCGCATGGGTCGCCAGCGGCGCCGTGAGCCAAAGGAGCGCCAGGATGAACACCAGCTTGACCGCCACCAGCGAGAAACCAGCCTGCAGAAACATGCCGAGGAACAAGAGGCCGATCCCCAGCGTCTCGGACACAGAGGCCGCATGCATGCGCGTGAAGACGTCCGGCATGCGGTTGAGCCCAATCGCGCCGATCAAATAGAACAGCCCGCCGGCTGCCAGCGCCGTCGCGCTGACAATGTCAATCAGCCCTGGCAAGAGTTCGCCGCCCATCAGTTCGGATCCCGTTCTTCATCCTGCTCGTGCCCGAGGGCTCCGTAGCGGAAGAACTTAAGCACCGCGAGCATGCCGATCACGTTCAGCAATGCATAGGTTATTCCGATGTCCAGGAACTCCGGACGCCCGGTCAGAAAGCCGAACAGAGCCAGCAGCACAATCGCCCCGGTGCCAATGGCATTCGCCGCGAGCAAGCGGTCAAACGCGGTGGGCCCCAGGGCAGCGCGGACCACGGCAAGCGCAAGTGCTGCCAGCACGGCGATGACCGGCACGACCCACATCAGAGCGACCCATCTATGCGGGCCACCCGGTGGTTCATCTCATCGTCCGCGAACCCGTCCGCATTCTCTCGCGTGATGGCGTGGACCCAAATCCGCTTCGCATTCTCTCCCACTTCGACCGAGATCGTGCCCGGCGTCAGCGTGATCGAATTTGCATATGTCACCAATCCCACAGGCGTCTTTGCCAGGGAATCGACCGCGACCATGGTCGGGGTGATCGGCGGGTGCCGCCGCGTGCTGAGGATGAGGCGCGAGACATTGAGCGCCGAGAGAACGATCTGCCAGACCAGCCAAGGCCAATAGGTCAGCGCAGGCGGCAGCCGGTCGATCGGGAACCCTTCGGCGTCGATCAAACCTTTGGCCATGCTGAAGCGTACCACCAGGAGTGCAGCCGCAGCGCCCGAAAGCACCAGCCAAGCCTTATAGTTTCCTGACAAAAGCAGCCACCAGACGAAGAGAGCGAGAGCGATCAGAACCAGTCGCGTCACATATCCCTCCTTCTGCAGACGGCTGCGGTGTGGCGTGCCACCCTTGCGTCCGGCGAGCTTTATCATACCGTCGCATCGGCGCAAGTCCGCGCCCGCGGGTCAACCAAGCAACGCAAGGGGCAGTTATGCATGAGCCTGAGGTTGCCGACGCCCTGCGCGCCCGGATCGCTGACTGTCGTCACTGTGCCGACCGTTTCGCGGCCACCGAGACCGAGCACGCGCCGAGACCGGTTTTTCGCGGCGCAGCCAGTGCGCGCATCCTGATCGCCGGACAAGCGCCCGGGGCACGGGTGCATGCCAGCGGTCTGCCCTTTGACGATCCCTCCGGCGAGCGCTTGCGGGCCTGGATGGGCGTTGACCGCGAGACCTTCTACGATGCCGAGCGCATCGCGATGCTGCCGATGGCGTTTTGCTTCCCCGGCTATGATGCCAAGGGCAGCGATCTGCCGCCGCCGCCCGATTGTGCGCGTCTGTGGCGTCCGGCCGCACTCGGGCTCTTTGCGCAGGTGCGGCTGACCTTGTGCATCGGCCAATACGCCCAGCGCTGGCATCTGATGCCCCCCCGGAACCAAGGCGTGACCGAGACCGTACGGGCTTGGCGCGCCTATGGGCCCTCCTTGGTGCCTCTGCCACATCCGAGTTGGCGAAACACCGCCTGGCTCAAGCGCAATCCATGGTTCGAGGCCGAGATCATTCCCTGGCTGCAAGGCGCTATCGCGCGGGAGCTTGACCGATGAGGCGTACTTGGCTCAGCCTGATCGCGCTCCTTGCCGGCTGTTCGGTCGGCGGCGCCTTAGATCCTCCCGCGCCGGTTGCTCCGCTGGACACGACGCCGATAGCTGATGCGATCATTGCTGGCGAAGGCGGCGAGCCGCTTGCCATTTCTCGTTGGGGTCCAGCCACTCCCGCCGCGGTGATCCTGGCTGTCCACGGTTTTGGCGACTATGGCCCCAGCACCTTTGCCCAGGCGGCAGCGCACTGGGCCGAGGAGGGGATCGCCACCTACGCCTACGATCAGCGCGGGTTTGGCCGCAATCCAAGCCGCGGCTTTTGGCCGGGCGCCGAGGAGTTGAGGCGAGATTTGGCGACCATCGCGCGTCAGGTCCGGGCTCGACACCCGTGCCGAGCGCTGGTGGTCGTCGGGCATTCCATGGGAGGCGGCGTCGCATTGGCCGCCGCGCCGCACCTTGCCGAGGCCGGATCTGCCGATGGGATCATTCTGGCCGCCCCTGCGATCTGGGGCGGCGACGCGCTCAACCCGCTGCACCGGGCCGCTGCCTGGGCCACAGCGGCTGTCGTGCCCGAGCGCCGCATCAGCGGACGCGGCTTGGTCCGCATTCAACCCTCGGACAACATCGAGATGCTGCGCGATTTGGGTCGGGACCCGCTCTATCTTGCGCCACCTTCAGCGCGAGAAATCCTTGGACTGGTGCGCATTGTCGATCGGGCGGCGGCGGCGGCGCCGAGGGCGGATCTACCGGCGCTGTTGCTGTTGGGCACAAAGGACGAGATCGTGCCAAATTCGCGTGTCGCAGAGGTCTTTGCCCGTCTGCCGGGCCCGCGGGGCGTTCGGCGCTATGCGGACGGCTGGCACATGCTGTTTCGCGACAATCAGGCTCGGCGGGTCTGGCGCGACGTGGCCGACTGGACCCTTTTGCAAACTGCCCCCGATTGCCCTGAGGACCGCATCGTGTCCCAGTCGGATCTGGCCTTGGCGCCGTCTAGTCCGTAAGCTGTCATCTGCGTGTCCATGCGGTTTGGAGGACGATCATGCGGTGGCTCGTGGCGAGCCTATTGGCGGTCGGATTGGGCCCGACGGCCATGGCGGAGGATGCGATGTTTCGTGCCGAGATCACGCTTTCTGCGACGCCAGAGGCGGTTTGGACTGCGCTTACCGAGAAATCAGTGGTGGATAGGTACTATCTCGCGCCACTGATTGCCGATGTGACCGGGGCCGGAGACCGAATGGCCTATGGGACCCAAAACGCAGCCATGATCGAAGGCTCGGTGCTCACCTACGAGCCGCCTTATCGGCTGGTGCACAGCTTTGCCTTTGTCGAGCCGTCGGGCCCAGGCCCAGTCTCGGAGGTCACGTATCGGCTCGCAGCCCAAGGCGACGAGACGCGCCTGGCCGTCGAGCACCGGGGGTATGCCGAGGACAGCCAGCCCTATGCCGATATCTCCATGGGATGGCCGATCATTCTAGATGGATTGAAGTCCGTGGTTGAAACCAAGTGAGAAGAACGATGCGCCGCTGATGCAGATCACCCTGTCAGACCCGCTGGCCGCCGCGGCCGTCGCGATCATCGACGCTGGGGACGTGCCCGCCCTTCGCCATCATCTCGACCAGCACCCGGATCTGCTGAGTGCGGTGATCGATGTCGGGCCCGAACGCGAGACGGGCGGGTACTTTGCCCAACCGCGCTTGCTCTGGTTTGTGGCCGAGAACCCGATCCGCACGGGCCGCCTACCCAACAACATCGCCGAGGTGGCCAGCACCATTATCAACGTGGCCCGGTCGGCGCGTGTGCCAAGCCTAGCGGAGGACATCCAGACAACCCTTGGACTGGTGGCATCGGGACGCATCGCCCGGGAATCGGGCGCTCAGCCGGGTCTGATAGCGATGCTCGTCGACGCAGGCGCCAATCCGGCCGGCGCGATGCAGACCGCCCTCGCCCATCGAGAGACCGCCGCGGCCGAAGCCCTGTTGGAGGCCGGGGCGGCCGTGACCCTATCGACCGCCGCTGCCCTTGGGCGGATCGCGGCGCTGGAGCGCGCCCTGCCCACGGCCTCACCCGAGGAGCGCGCCGAGGCGCTGATGCTTGCGGCCTGCAATGGCCAAGCGGATTCGGTCCGCGCGCTCGGCGCGGCCGGCACGGATCCTAACCGATTTCTCGGCCCGGGGCTGCATGCACACACCACCCCGATCCACCAGGCTGTTTACGCGGGCTCGCTCGAGATTGTAATGGCCCTGGTCGAGGTGGGAGCCGATCCCACAATCAGAGACAGGAGTTTCGGCGGCACCGCTCTAGGCTGGGCCGAGCACTGCAATCAACCCGAGATCGCCGCCTGGCTACGCACGCTCTGATCGTGACGGCTTCCCCGCACCTGACCGATTCGGGTACCAAGGCACCATCACAGACATCGAAAGGGGCCAGCCATGCTTCGGAAACTGCTAATTGGCTTGATCGTTGCCGTGCTTGCTTTCATCGGTGGGAGTTATCTGGTGCCAAGCGAGATTGCGGTCTCGCGCTCGACGTTGATCGAACGCCCACCCGCCGATGTGTTCCCGCATGTGAACGATCTGCGCGCCTTCCAGGCTTGGTCGCCCTGGGCTGAGCTCGATCCGGACGCGATGATCACCTTCTCAGGCGCCGAGAGCGGTGTGGGGCAAAGCATGACTTGGTCGTCGGAGAATGAGCAGGTGGGCAACGGGCGCCAGATGATCACCGCCTCAGAGGAGAACCGTCGGGTCGCCACCGCCCTCGACTTCGGGGACATGGGCATGGCCACCTCCGAGATACGCCTGACGCCTGAGAACGAAGGCCAGGCCACGCGGGTCGACTGGGCGTTCGAGACCGATATGGGCCTCAACCCGATCGCACGGTGGATGGGTCTGATGATGGATGGCTGGGTGGGTGCCGACTATGAGCGGGGCCTTGGCAACCTCAAGCGCCAGCTTGAGGCCGGCTGAGCCTCCCTTGCCTGCGCGGCGCCTTGGCCTTAGACCGCGCCGAGATCAGCGGGAGGGAGCCCTCATGTCCGAGCCGAAGAAAGTCGTCCTCGCCTATTCTGGCGGCCTCGACACCTCGATCATCCTGAAATGGCTGATGGTCGAAAAAGGCTGCGAGGTGGTGACCTTCACCGCCGATTTGGGGCAAGGTGAAGAGCTCGGCCCTGCCCGCGCCAAGGCCGAGGCGATGGGCGCCGCCGGGATCTATATCGAGGATCTGCGCGACGAATTCGTCCGCGACTTTTGCATGCCGATGTTCCGCGCCAACGCGGTCTATGAGGGGCAGTATCTGCTCGGCACCTCGATCGCCCGCCCGCTCATCTCCAAGCGTCTGGTTGAGATCGCCCGGGCCGAGGGTGCAGATGCGATCGCCCACGGCGCCACCGGCAAGGGCAACGACCAGGTGCGCTTTGAGCTCGCTGCCTATGCGCTCGAGCCTGAGATAAAGGTTGTGGCGCCTTGGCGGGAGTGGGATCTCACCTCGCGCACCCGTCTCGTGGAATGGGCCATGGAGCATCAAGTCGAGGTACCCAAGGACAGGATGGGCGAGGCCCCCTTCTCCGTGGATGCGAACCTCTTGCACACCTCCTCCGAGGGCAAGGTCCTCGAAGACCCCGCCATCATGTCCCCGGATTATGTCTATCAGCGCACGGTGCATCCCGAAGACGCGCCCGACACGTCCGAGATCATCGAGATCGGCTTCGAGAAGGGCGATCCGGTCAGCGTGAATGGCGAGGCGCTGTCGCCGGCGGCAATGCTGACGCGGCTCAACGAGCTGGGTGGGCGCCATGGCATAGGCCGGCTGGATCTGGTCGAAGGCCGCTATGTGGGCATGAAGTCCCGCGGCATCTATGAGACGCCGGGCGGCACCATCTGGCTGGCTGCGCATCGCGGGATCGAATCGATCTGTCTCGACCGGGGCGCCGCGCACCTGAAAGACGAACTGATGCCGCGCTATGCGGAGCTGATCTACAACGGCTACTGGTTCTCGCCCGAGCGGGAGATGCTCCAGGCGCTGATCGATCGGAGCCAGGTGCATGTCTCGGGCACTGTGCGGCTGAAACTCTACAAGGGGTTGGCAAGCGTGATCGGGCGGTGGTCAGACCACAGCCTCTATTCCGAGGCGCATGTGACCTTTGAAGAGGATGCGGGCGCCTATGATCAGGCCGATGCCGGAGGGTTTATCAAGCTCAACGCGCTGCGGTTACGCCTGCTCGCCGCCCGCGACCGGCAGTCATGAGCCTTGCGATTCGGCTGCCAAGCCGCTACCCAACGGACATATGCTGCTCGTTAGGCTGTGGCGCAGATTGCACACGTCTGGGGAATTTGCCCCAATTTCGCCTCAGTTCTGCAACGGTTTGTTGACCATGCCTGCGCTCTAAACCATCATGATGTCTGTTAGCTGAGTATGTTCGAGGTTGTTGTGTCATGCGGGCCTTTAATCTGATCGCAAACCTGGCGATCTCTCTTTTCGTAGCGCCGACCCCCGGCCTAATCATCCTGATGTACGCCAATGGCGGGGCAGAGATCCCTCCAATGCAAGGGCTTGCTGTGATGGGCGTCTCGGCCGTTGCATACTGGCTTTGGCTGATTAACCGCCGGGACAGCCGCAACAATCGTGCCGGCGCCAGCCGACCCCGGCCGGCGGAAACCCCCTCCTTATCGGTGATCCCGGGCATGGCCTATGACGCCCCAGCATCAGAAGAGCGGGCTGCGCGCAAAGCGGCTGTCCTAGCCTTGCAAAGCCATGAGGACATCCCCGATCCTCTCGCGCAGGAGCATCGCCGTGCGCCCTCCGAGGTGCTGATCGATCGGGTTGCCGATCTGCGACAGCTGAAGCGCCTGGTGATCGACCAGCGCAGCCGGCTGATTTCGGCCTATTGCCGGTATGTGGACCGAGATGAATACGGCGCGCCGATCTACGGCGATTGGGCCTATGAGGTGGATCGCTTCCTCATGTCCTCCTCCTTCATGTCCCGCACGCTGAACCGCCATGAGGCCATCGCAACGGTCACGGCCGAGGTGGAATGGTCTATGGAGGCGGTGCGTGGCGACAGCGGCGGGCGCCGCCGCCGGTTTGGCGAAGACTTCGACATGGAGCGCATGCATTCTGGGGCAGGCGTCCAAACAGGTATCGGCCGCGCGCCGACGCAAGAAGATGCGATCCAGCTGCCCCAGCATCTCGCCAAAACCGCCGTCCGCGGCCTCACCGAAGCCTATGCTCGTGTCTTGGCCGAACATGGCTGGATGACCCAGCCAACCGATTCGCCCGGGACCGACGCAATCGATGTTTTTGCCGAGCGCGGCGAGATTGTTCTCGGTCTGCGCTGCCGGGAATTTGCCGGCGAGGTCAGCGGCGACGCCGTGCGTGAGGTCATCGCCGCGCGGAACCGGTTCGGATTGGACACCGCTGGCATCGTCTCGTCTGCGGGTTTCAGCCAGTCCGCCCAGGTGATGGCGACGCCAGAGAACATCTTGCTCGTGGAGCCCGAAGACCTTCCAGATCTTCATCTTTTCGTCGCGCGGCGCAAAACTGTGGTCCCGCTTTTCCGCCCGGCCAGGAGCGCCTGAACCGCCGCGCGCCATCGTCAAATGGCCCCGATCTAGAGACGCCCCCGCTCTTCGGCCGGGGCGTTTTGATTTGAGTTCGCCTCAATCCGTCGCTATCGCTATGGTTGTATTTGTTTGCTGATTCCCACTACCCTACGGTCCAGCGTAACCGACGGGGATGAGGACGATGGCAGACCGGTACACCGCCACAGTTCTGCTTAACAAGCGATGGGAGTTCGACCCGGACGAACTCGCGCGCCTGCTCAGCGAACGTTTTCCAGAAATCGGCCAACTATCTGGCCGGATGGATACGACTGATCCAACCCGGGTCAAGCTCTCGGTCGACGGCGCCGATGTGGAGATCCGCCACCGCGACACCCAAGCCACCGATGCGCCCTCCCCCGATGGTGCGGATCTGATGGGCCTCAAACCGAGCCGCGATGCCGACCCCTCCGGCCCACTGACCTCCCACATCGCCTGCCTCGAGCTTCGCTGCGGCGGCTATGGCGATGGGCTCGATTGGATGAAAGCCTATGCGACCATCGTGACCTTGGTGGCAGGGGCTCTGGCGCGGCTTGGCCCTACGGCTGGCGTGCTGTTTCCGGCCTCAGGCATCGTGGTAGGCCCGGATGAGGCCTATCGCGCCGGCCGTACGGCCTTGAGAGGTGTCAGCCCGATCGAGACCTGGATTGCCTTCTACCCCTTCCAGCCCGAAAACCGCACCGAGGGTCGGGCCAACGGTGCCTTTACGCGCGGCCTCGCCCCCTTCATCGGGCGCGAGATCGAGATGGCGCCGTCAGACATCGATGCCCGCACAGCGCTGACCCGGTTGCAAGGCGCGGTTTGGCAGGCCCTCGACGCCGAGCACGAGTTCCTCGATGGCAGCGTGCTGGGCGATCCGCTGTCTCCAGGGCGCGCCCGCGTGCGCCTGGCAGATGCCTGGCTCCGACCCCAAGTGCCGGCTATCGTGTTGGTGGGAGTCGACTCCTTTGTCGAGCCCGAGACGCTGACGCTGCGGCCCAAAGCGGCCTCGGCGAAACAACTGCTGCCGAATTTCCCCGAGATCCCGCGAATCGATGCGGTGTTCGAGCGCATGGATCTAAGCTTTTCCGGGCTTTCGCGCCTGTTGGGTTGGGCAAAGACGCGAGCCCTCCCGGTGGTGCGCCCGCTTGCGGGCAAAGCCCTTCGACTGGCCGGCGCAGTATGGGCCCAAGCGGTCATTTTCGCGCGCAAGGCATATCCCATCATTGTCTCAAAGGTACGGCTGCTCCACGATATGGCCATGGCCCTGATCCGCAACCGAGGGCCTAAGCGCGTCGGGGACTAGGGTGGACCTTCGGTTCGATCACATCGTCGTTCTCACCAAAGACCTGGCTGAAGGCGAGGCGTGGTTGGAGAGCATGTTGGGCGTGCCTGCGGGTGGCGGCGGCCGCCACAGCATGATGGGCACGCACAATCGCTTATGGGGGTTGGGCTCGAGCTATCTTGAGCTCTTGGCGATCGATCCCGAGGGAGATCCGCCCGATCGACCGCGATGGTTCGGGCTCGATGATCCGAAAATCATGCAACGGCTTGCATCCGGCCCCTATCTCGCCACTTGGGCCGTGTCGACCAGCGATCTGCCCGGCCTGCTCACTCAGGCGCCGGCGGGTTGGGGTGCGGCAGAGCGCTTTGCCAGGGATGACCTTGCTTGGCAGGTGTCGATTCCCAATGGACCCGAGATGCCGCTCGACGGAGCGTGGCCACTGATGATCCAGTGGATGTTCGGCCTGCACCCGGCAGAGCGCTTGGGGGATCAGGGCCTGGCTCTCGAAGAGCTGGTCATCTCCGGTGCGAATTCGATCACGGTTGCCGAGGTCTTTGTGGCCCTCGGCCGCCCAATCCGTTTCGACCCCGGATCGGGCGACACGCAGCTGACGGCGCGGCTGTCCACTCCGTCGGGGCCCATCACGCTCTGAACGTCAGGCGAGCCCTGCGGCGTAGGCGCCGAGCCCGGTCACCGCACCACCGGCCACCAGCCAGAGAACCCCCACCTTCCCAGACAGAACCAACGCCAAAGCGGCCACAAAGATCGCCAGCTTCAGCACATCGGGCTCGGCAAGCCCCGACGGAAAGAACGCCGCCTCGCCGAGATAGACGGCAAGATTCGCGATTACACCAACGACGGCGGCCGAGATGCCCGCCAAGGCACGCCGCGCCCAGGCGATCGAGGACACGTGCTCCACCGCAGGCGCGAAGGCCAGGATCATCATGAAGCTCGGCGCAAAGGTATAGATCGTCGCCAAAGCCGCCGTCGTGATCGCGGTGACCACCATACCCGTGTCCGTCCATCCGGCAAAGAACCCGGCATAGGTGTTGACCAGGATGAGCGGGCCCGGGGTCGCTTCGGCGATCGCGAGACCGTTCAACATCTGCTCAACGGTGAGCCACTGATAGGTGCCGACCGACTGATCCGCCACGAAGGGCAAGACCGCATAAGCCCCGCCAAAAGTAACGAAAGCCGCAGTGGTGAACAACTCCGCCACATCATCGAAAGGACCGGGCCCCAGCGCCAGGCGCACCAGCGCGAACAGACCGACGACGCCAACGCTCCAGGCAATGGCCGTGACGATCGCATGGCGCGCAAGCCCCGCGACCGAGCCCTCGAGTTTGGTCTCCTGGATGTCGCTCGTGATCACGAGACCGGCCAACGCTGCGAGCCCCACGATCAACGGAAACGGTGCGCCCAGGAAATAGATCGCGACAAACGCCGCGACCGCCAACGCGATAGGCGCCGGCCCAGCCAACGCCCTGCCTGCGATTTTGCGCATCGCGCCGATGACAATCGCGATGGCGACGGGTTGGATGCCAGCGAAGAATGCGGCAACCCACGGGACCTCACCGTGCTGCGCAGCCGCCCAGGCCAGCAGGATCATCAGCGCCGCACCAGGCAGGACGAAGGCAAGACCTGCCGCGAGGCCTCCGCTCAACCCATGCAGCCGCCAGCCGATCCACGTGGCCAGTTGTTGCGCCTCCGGCCCTGGCAGCATCATGGAAAAAGCCAGGCCGCGGTCAAAGCTCGCCCCAGCCAGCCAACCCCGGCGCTCGACGATCTCGCTCTGCATCAGAGCGATCTGCCCCGCCGGTCCACCGAAGGACAGCAAACCGATCTTAGCATAAACCCCGAGCGCCTCGGAGAACGCAGGCGGCTGCAGATCGGACCGATCGGTCACAGAGCCTTCCATCAGGACAGCGGCGCCATCGGAGCCCCTGCAGTGCTCAGCGCGCCGAAGCCACCGGTGACATA
This sequence comes from Pseudomonadota bacterium, assembly GCA_039187815.1. Taxonomy (GTDB): domain Bacteria; phylum Pseudomonadota; class Alphaproteobacteria; order Rhodobacterales; family Rhodobacteraceae; genus Thermohalobaculum. Next base: position 30,918 of record JBCCZI010000030.1, read on the forward strand.
CCGTGCGTTGCACTTGTGCACCAAGAGTAACGCACAGGCAAATTGGCTGAGCTCGTGCCCATGGGCGCAAAAGACGATGATCGGCCCGCGCTCGCGGGTGAGCGGATCGTCATGGCCAAAATCGAGCGGGTCGCGGAGTTCGGCCCCCGCAATCGTCAGACCCGAGGCCACTCGAGCCGCCGGCCGCCGCATATCCAGCCAAACCGCGCCGGTGATGCCAACGGCATTAGTCGCGCTCAGCGAGGGGAGGGAGAAGTCAGGCATACGTGTCGTTCCCATAGCAATAGGGAGCGATGCTTGGGCCTGCGCCTGACAACGGGAGACCGCCTCACCCCGCGGCGCGTCTATGACACAGCACGCCGCGTTTTGGAAGACCGCTCTGATCCCTCCTCGTGCCACAGATCGCCCCCATCGAGACGGCTCGACAGCACTTGGTCAGGCAAACGCCCCCAGATTGTTGTTCACGATGATCTGGAGGGCATAGAGGCCAAGCAGCACGACCAGCGGCGCCAAATCGAGCCCGCCCATGTTCGGCAAAAGGTTCCGAATGGGCCGATAGAGCGGCTCGGTCAGCCGATTGAGCGCCGACCAGATCTGGGAAACCAGCGGCTGACGTGGGTTGACCACATCAAAGGCGACAAGCCAGCTGAGCACGGCTTGGATGATGATGATCCAAAAGACCACGCTCACCAGCATGTTGAAGATCATGAGAAGCGATTGCATGGTGGCTCCGCGATTGACCGTTCCCGCACAGCCGCACGGATAGCCGCCTCACGCCCAGCGGGCAAGAGCCATGCCCAAAAACCGCCAGAACTTGACACCCAACCCACCGGCGCGTACCTCGCGGCCCGAGGGGCCGTAGCTCAGTTGGGAGAGCGCTGCAATCGCACTGCAGAGGTCAGGGGTTCGAATCCCCTCGGCTCCACCATACACGACCTTTCTGTGGAAAAGCCTCCTAAGGCTTTGAACGGAAAGGCGATGTTCGGGTTCGAACACCCCTGGTGTCGGCAGTAGGATAGTCGGTCTCCAAAGGCCAGTCTGAGGACGATCCGGCGGTCCTCTGCACGCTCTGACCTCCACAATTTCAATGGGTTAGCCAGGAAGTCCAGGGCGGTTCGAACACAGGCGTCGAAGCTCACCTTGGGACCGGTCTTTGTGGCGGCGATCTCGGTCAGTCTTGCCTTCTCCTCGGCGAGCGCCTTGATCTGGCCCTCATAGGCGGCGATCAGCTCAGGGCTGTCCGTGTCGATCAGGCGATCCATCAGCTTAACGGTTTTCTTTGAGATTTGGGCGAGCTCGGTCCTCGCCTGCTTCGCGTGCTCGCCGGATTGGGCGAGGCGGGCATCCCAGAGATCACGCAGCATGGCCTCCAACATCTCGACGAGCTGTCGCGCTGGCTGCAGATCGGCGAGGAGCGCCTCGAAGTCACCCTCGATCTTCGCGGCCGGGATCGACTTGCGGCACTCCGGGCAGCCGCGTTTGTAGCAGTGGTAGTAGGCATAGCGACGGCTGCGACCCGTGGACTTGGCAGCGGTCATCGGGTTTCCGCATGAAGCGCAGGCGATGAAGCCCCTGAGCGGGAACTCGGCGCTCGTGTCGGCGCGAACTGGGGCCGTCGGGCGGCCCTTTAGCCGGTGCTGGATCCGGGTCCAGGTCTCGAAGGAGATCAGCGGCTTGTGCTGCGCAGGCTGAAGGTAGATCCCCCACGCCTCGAAGGTGATGTAGCCGGCATAGAGCGGGCGCTCTAGCATCCTCCTCACTCTGTCGAAATGCACCGCGCCGTTGCGTTGGCGCGGGATCGCGGGATGGCTTTCGAGAAAGCGCTTAAACTCCGCGATGCTTTGGAAACGGCCCGTTGCGTATCCCTCGAGCGCCGCCGCGACGGTCGAGGCGTTTGGCTCGTCCGGGACCAGCAGCTTGCCATGCCCGGCGACCTTCTCGTAGCGGTACTCGATGGCAGGCGAGAACAGCCAGTATCCGGCCAGCATCCGCGCGCGCATGCGGTTCTTGACCTGCTCGGTGTTCTTCTGGCGGTGGTGTTGGGAGACGGAGGCGAGGAGGTTCTCGACGAGGCGGCTGTCGGCGTCGTCGCCGAACTCCGTGGTAGGGCTCTCGAGCCGTGCCCCTGCGGCGGCAATGGCGCCCCTGAGCTGCAGATGAGCCTCGATGTCCCGGGCGAGACGGCTGATGTCGTCGATGATGACAATGGTCTCGTCCGGCTGCTACGCCAGCCAGCCGAGCATCGCTTTCATGCCGGGGCGATCGATCATGCCGCCAGAGACGGCCTCGTCCCGGAAGACGCGCCCGACCGAGTAGCCTTTGATGGCGGCGTACTCGCGACAGCGGCTCTCCTGGCTCTCCAGACCGTGGCCCTCGCGGATCTGCCGATCGCTTGAGACCCTGGCGTAGATCACGGCTGTCTGGGGTGTGGGGTCAATGGTCATCGGCGTCCTCCTCGGGCGGCGGGCGCCTCGCGCGGTCAAAGTTGTCGGTCATGTGTCGTGATGGCTCACAGTCTAGCGCGGGCTGACCCTTTCGGGAATCCGCTTGGGTCCCGGCGGCGCCGGCCAGCTGGGCGGGATGCTCGCCAAAGGCCCGGTCGACGAAGGCTTCGGCCAGTCCGAGATAGCTGTGGATAACGTCCAGATTCTCGTCCTCGGTGAGCCCCCGCCCCGTCGAGATGCGGCAGGTACCGCGTCGGATCTATGGTCATGGGCAAAGTCTTTCCTGCCGCCCGACCGTCAGGTCGGGCGGCGATATCTGTTTCGATGAAATGTGATGACTGGAGCCTAACCGTCAGCGCGTAGGGCGTCGCACGGGCGAATGCCGGGCGGCCAAACGCAGGACGCCGCGAACAAGGCGCGGCCGGATCAAGGCGCAGTTGTAGGAATGTTGTCCTATTTATACACCGACATACTGTATAAATCAAGTCCGTGGCTGTTCGGCGGCAAGGCCTGTCAGAAGCGCGACCCGAAGCGCCCGGCCACAGGCCGCGCGAAACTCTTATGGCAATCAGAAAGGGAAGCGCTGTCCGGAGGGCCCCGGACGGCGCTGCGCGGGTTGCGCTGTGGATCAGCCGTGGCTGGATTTGACCGCCGTCCAGCCCTCGACGGCGCGAAGACCGCCGCGCTTGGTGTAGGCCCGCATCGGGAAGGCCATGTATCGAGGCTGCCAGTCGGACTTTCCGCCCTTTCGGGTGCCGTCGAGACAGTCGCGAACGATGCCCTTTTGCACCTTCGCGGTGGCCGTGGCGTTGGCATCGGCGACCCGCTTGCCTGCGACCTCGCGCAGCATGGCGTTGATCGCCTCCTTGTCGCGCAGGAGATCGAGGAAGGTCTCGTCGGGCGACCAGTGCTTGGCCATGTCGGTGCCGAGCCGGACCCCGAGCGCCTCGACCATGGCGCTGCCGCAGGCCAGCGTTTCGGCGGTCACGAAAGCGAGGATGCGCAGCACGGTCTCGTCGTCGAGCGTCATCAGTCTGGCGAAGATGGCACGGAGATTACGGCTGGCGCTCCAGTCCTCCTTGCGCGGCACGATGGTGCCATCGCCATCAATGCCGAGAAGCTCGCGAGCGACGGCGCGTTCCTCAGCGAAGGCGGCTTCGGCCTTGTTCGTTGCAAGGCTGTCTGCCATGGCTTCGGCGGGGGGGCCTTCTGCGCCTCGGCCTCGACGGTCCAAAGCTTCGATCCGGCGATGGTCTGGGCGACCGCCAGCCGCAACGCGAGGCCGGGCTGGGTCAGGAGATCGAGCCGGACGCCGGCGTGGCGATGAAGATCGAGGTAGCGCTGCATCGCCTTGGTCAGTTCCGGGTGGTCGGGCGCTACATCGCCGTTCCCCTCCACCGCCTTGGCACGGTCACGCGCCTGAGTCTCGCGCCGCGACAGCTGGCCCTCGAAGAACGACACCTCGCCGCTGCGGGCGATTTGGACATAGACCTTGCCGCCGTCCTTCTTGGCGGTATCCACATAGTCGTAGGAGGGGAAGTGCTCGCCGATGTCGAGCACGATGACCTCGGACCAGCCTTTCGCGAGATAGGCGTCCCGCGCTTCTGCGACCGCCGCGCTCTGGAGCGGCCAGAACGCCTCGCTGTCGGCGAAATACTCGTCCTCGCCGAAGAGATCGCCGGTGGTGGCGAGCCCGCTCGACGCCACTTCGAAAAACGCCGTCGTGGTGGCGATCTGCTGCCCGCCAAAGAGCCAGCATTTGAGGCGGTAGCCTTGCGGGGCGGGCTCGTCGCTCTTCCACAGCGCCAGCCATCTCCGCTGCTGGGCCTTGGTCGCCATGGTGAGGATGCGCATCGTGTCGGGAGCGATCTCGTCCTTGCGGTAGAGCGTCAGGATCGGGACGATCAAGTTGGCGATGGCGAGCCTCTGGCGCACCAGTCGCTCGGTCACGCCGAAACGGGCAGCAATCTCCTCCGGTCCGAGGCCGGACTTCACGAGCGCCGCGAATGCCCGGTACTGGTCGATCTCGTCCATCGGCAGCCGGGCGACGTTCTCCGCGAGCGATGCCTCGACGGCCACCGCATCGTCACCGTCCTCCATGACAACGCAGGGCACTGGATCGGACTGACCTTGCTCGGCCAGCTGGCAGAGCGCCCGGTAGCGGCGCTGTCCAGCGACGATCTCGTACCCGCCATCCTGTTCTGGGCAGTTCGGGCGCACGAGAAGCGGCTGGATCAGCCCGAGCGAGCGGATGCTGGGGACGAGGTCGCTGATCTCCTTGCCGCCGTGCTTGCGGACATTGACCGCGGCGGGCTTGAGGTCGGTGAGGGGGATGTGTGTGAGTTTGGAGTGCCGCCATTGAAGTGGTCCACTTGGAGGGTTCGGATGAGCCTGATTTCAGGAGGACCAGAGACTGGCAGGGAAACGGCCGAAGCCGGAGGAGATTGTCTCGAAGCTGCGCCAGGTTGAGGTGCTGCAGGGCCA
>JBCCZI010000031.1:0-35141 GCA_039187815.1 Pseudomonadota bacterium
GATCACCACGCGCGATCCGTTCTGGATGATGTCGGGCGCGCTGGCGGGCATCTTTGCCGCCGCCTCGGGGCTTGATGTCTACTGGCCGCCGCTGGCCTTCCTGCTCGGCATGGCCGGCGGGATAATCGCACCGATCGGGGCGAAGTGGCTCGAGACCACTTTCAAGATTGATGACGCCGTGGGCGCTGTCTCGGTGCACGGCTTTGCTGGTGCATTCGGTGTGGTTGCGTTCGGCATCTTCGGCGCAGGCTATCCGAACGGCGACTATCCGGACACCAACCTGATGGGCCAGATCGTGGGCGCCATCTCTATGGGTCTGCTGGGCTTCATTCCGGGTTATGTGGTCTCGCTCGGCCTCAAGGCCGCCGGGCTGCTGCGCATTCCGGAAGAGGTCGAGATCATGGGCATGGACCTCGCCGAAATCCCGGTCTGTGCTTATCCCGAGGGCATGCATGCGGGTCGCGGCATGGGCGCTGCCGCCCCGGCCGAGTAACCGAGAAAGAGGAGAGACAGTATGGGTTCGCCAATCGACAGCTGGGAAGGTGCCGGCGCCTACTTTACCGGAGCTGGCGGTGCTTCACCGGGCATCTTGCTCCTGCTCGCCGTGATCGCGTGCTTTGGCGCGATCGCCTACGGCGCCATGAAGGAAGAGCAGGCGCATAAGGATCACGAGAAGTGATCCTACCCGTTTGATCGGCGGCCTCGGCCGTCGCACAGTGGGGCCGCGTTCGCGCGGCCCTTCTTCTTGACCGCTCGAACGATCGACCATGGGGGGACATAGGATGACCGATCACACCGCGCTGCAGACCTCGCTGGAACAGAAGGGCGTGACGACCTGCATCGCCTCCTATGTCGACATGCACGGCGTCTCAAAGTCGAAATTCGTGCCTATCGCGCATCTGCCGCAGATGATGGAAGGCTCGGAGATGTTCACCGGCGCCGCGCTCGACGGCGTGCCCCAGGAGATCAACGACGAGGAGGTCGCGTGCATGCCCGACCCGGCCTCGTGCTCGATTCTGCCGGTGCGGCCCGAGCTCGCCTATTTCTCCTGCGATCTCTGGTGCGAGGGCAAACCCTTCGAGGCGTGCTCGCGCACCATCCTCGGCCGCCAGGTCGCGCGCGGGGCCGAGATGGGCTACACGATGAACCTCGGCATGGAGGCGGAGTTCTTCGTCTTTCGCGACGGCTTCCTCGAAGACCCCGACGGTGTCTCAGGTCAAGGCCGTCCCCGCCCCCTCTCGTTCCTGCCCCATCTCGACAAGCCCGCCTATGACACCACGCGGCTGCTCCACAACATCGACTGGCTGAGCGAACTGGTCGAGGCCATGAACACGCTCGGCTGGGATGTCTACAGCTTCGACCACGAGGACGGGATCGGCCAGGTCGAGATCGACTTTGCCTATGCGGATGTGCGCACCATGGCGGATCGCTATGTGCTGTTGCGCCTGATGGCCAACATGATCGCGCAACAGCACGGCGCCTATGCCTGTTTCATGCCGAAACCCTTTGGCGACCGCACCGGTTCTGGCGCGCATTTCAACATGTCTCTGGCCGGGCCCGATGGGGCCAACCTGTTTAAGAGCTCGGAGGATCCCCGCGGCTGCGGGCTCTCGACGCTCGGCTACCAGTTTCTGGCAGGCGTTTTGCGCCATCTGCCGGCGATCATGGCCACCGTCGCCCCGTCGGTGAACAGCTACAAGCGACTGGTGAAGCAAGGCTCGATGTCCGGCTTCACCTGGGCGCCGGTCTTTGCCTGCTATGGCAACAACAACCGCACCAATGCCATGCGCATTCCCAAAGGCGGCGGCCGGGTCGAGTTGCGCGCCGCCGACAGCGCATGCAACCCCTATCTGGGCGCCGCCATGTGCCTGGCAGCGGGGCTCGAGGGCATCGCCGAGGGCCTCGACCCGGGCAATCCCAACACCGACAACATGTACCTCGTGTCGGACGAAGAGCGGATGGCCCGCGGGATCGCCATGCTGCCCCGCACGCTCGACGAGGCGGTGCGGGCCTTCAAGGCCGATCCGCTCTCCAAGGCGGTCTTCGGCAAGGCGATGTTCGACGCCTGGGTCGAGTACAAGGAGCAGGAGTGGCTCTCCTACCTCAACCACGTCTCCGATTGGGAGATGTCCCGCTATCTGCGCCAGTTCTGAGCCGCGCCAGAGCAAAGGCCAGCATGAGCGAGTTCCCACTCCACAGCGCGGAGACGGCACCCGAAGCCGCCCGCGATACCCTTGCCGCGGTCGAGGCCGATTTCGGCATGCTCCCCAATCTCGAGCGCACCATGGCCACCGCGCCGGCCTTGCTAAAGACCTATGCCTTTGGCTGGGAGGTCTTCGCAGAGACCTCGCTGTCGCCCATCGCGCAGCAGGTCGTCTATCAGACCGTGAACTTCGAAAACGAGTGCACCTATTGCGTGCCCTGGCACACGCTGCTCTGTCGCCATGCGGGGATGGCGGAGGCGGATGTCCACGCCTTGCGCGCCGGTGCCGCCCTCTCCGATCCCAAGCTCGAGGCCTTGCGGCGCTTCACCCAGGCGGTCGTGCGCTGCCAGGGCAAGATCGCGCAGGCCGACCGCGACGCCTTCCTGGCCGCCGGGTGGAGCGCGCAAACCGCGCTCGAGGTCGTGCTCGGCATCGCCATCAAGGTCATGTCGAACTACACCAATGCCATGGCCGGCACGCCGCACGATGCGGCCGTGGCCGAGCTCGCCTGGACCAAGCCCGTGATCAAGCCTGCGCCGTGAGCGCCCCTGCCGCCTCGCCCGCAATGGCCCCAAAAGCGATGGCCGTGAGCAGCCCGTTCCCGGAGAGATAGCCGCTGACATCCGGGCCCGAGACGCCGCACGCGGCGCCTCCGCCGGCAAAGAGATTGGCAAAGGGCCGGCCGTCGCCATCCAGAACTCGCGCAGATCCGTCGATCATCAGGCCACCTTGGGTGTGGAACAGCGCCCCGGTGACCCGCACAGCGAAATAGGGCGGCGTGAGGGGCGGCTTGGTCCTGAAGTCGCGCCCAAAGGCATCCGCCGCGCCCGCGTGAGCAGCGGCGGCGGCGGCCAGTGTCTCGGCAAGCGGCACGGTCGGCAGTCCTGTGGCCGTGGCGAGGGCTGGGAGATCCGCAGCCTCGCGGACCGCCCCCGCTTCAACTGCCTGGACATAGTCGGGGAAGGAGAGCGCGAACCGATGCCGCTCCGCATCATAGAGGGTCCAGGCGACCCCACCCGGTTGCGCCAACACAGCTGTGGCTTGCTCGGAATACCCGCCATGCTCGTTCGAGAACCGCCGGCCCTCGGTATTCAACTGGACCGCGCCCTCCATCATCAAAGCCCAGGTGATCAGGATCCCATGGGGATGCGCCAGCGAGCCGTGGCCCTGGTAGCCAGACAGATGGTGAGAGGCTGCGCCCAAGGCGTCGCCCCAGATTACCGCATCGCCCGTGTTGCCCGCATGGCCATAATAGGCGCCATCCGCAATCTCGGGAATGTGCCGGCGCACAAGATCCGGGTTCCCGCCATAGCCGTTGCAGGCGAGGATCAGCGCATCGCAGCCGAGGGTTTCGCGCGCGCCGCCCGGCCGCTCGACCGTGGCGCCGACCATACGCGCGCCCTCTCGGTGCAGACGCACCGCGTGCGCCTCGGTCACCACCGGGATGCCCGCCGCCTCGACCGCTGCGAGCAGGCGCGCCATCAGAGCAGCCCCTGTCCGCTCGGGCACCGTGTGCATGCGGTGGTGGCTATGCCCGGGATAGAGAAACTCGGTGAGCACCTGCCAGTCCAGGCCGTGGGCCGTGGCCAGCCAATCAAGCGCAGGCCCAATCCGCTCCGCCGCCAAGCGGGCGAGCCGTGCCTCCCCCATCCCTTTGGTCTTGGCCGCGATATCTTCGAGGAAGGCCTCGACCCCGTCGCCGGTGACCCCCGCCGCCCGCTGGAAGCGTGTGCCGGGTGCCGGGATGAACCCCGAGGACATCGCCGTCGATCCGCTCGGCGAGGCGTCGCGCTCGAGCACGATCACCTCCGCGCCCGCATCGGCCGCCGCCAACGCAGCGACCAGGCCGCAAGCGCCGCCGCCGATGACGACCACATCGGCCGCCGTCTCGGCCACCAACGGGCCATAGACCACATCCGGCGTCATGGCGCGATCAGCTGAACGGCCTTGGCACAGCTGGTCACCGTGCAGAGGGTCGCGAGATCCCGGAGCGCGGTCTCATGCACCTCGGGGCGGAAGGCGGCACAGCCATCGCCCAGCACGCCGACCTGGAAGTCGCGCAGATGGGCATCTCGCACCGTCGAGGCCACGCCCCCATTGGTCACGATCCCGCAGACCAACAGCGTCTCGATCCCCGCTTTCCGTAAAACGAACTCCATCCGGGTCTGGAAAAACGCCGAATAGGCCACCTTCTCGACGGTGATGTCGGCCGGCTGCAGCGCATCGACCAAAGCGTGCCCCCAGGCGCCCGGAGCGAAGTCTCCCACACCGAGGAACGGGCGGAGCCGGGCGAGATGCGGCGAGATGAACGGCGCGCCGCCTTTGCCCGGCACCAAAGTGAACTGGGTCGAGACGATCCATCCGCCCGCAGCGCGCACCGCCTCGGCGACAGGCAACACCCGCTCGGGCAGCGCGGCGATCTCGGGCGCGCTCTGGCCTCCGCGGGCATAGGCCCCGTCCGGATGAAGGAAATCGTTTTGCAGATCGACGATCAGCAGGGCCGTCGAGGCCGGCGACAGTTCGGTCAGGGCCATGGCCTCAGTCTCCCGGCGCGATGATGAGATTGCCGAACCGGTCCACATGGGCATGCAGGCCGGGATCGACATAGATGGTGGTGTCCGACTGCTCCAACAGCGCGGGTCCTTGGATGCGGCTGCCGATGCCGAGGGCGAGGCGGTCATAGACCGGCGCCTCCAGATGCGCGCCGTGGGCATAGATCCGGCGTTGACCGGTTTGGCAGGCCTCGGGCGCACGGCCATCAACCGGCGCGAGGCCGGCCAGATCAAAGGCCGGCCGCCGCCCGATCACCGCAACACGCAGGTTCACGACCAGCGCCGGAATGTCCTCGAGCACCCGGCCATAGACCGCACGATAGGCCGCAGCAAAGGCCGCGGCGAGATGCGCGCGCGTCAAGCCTGCCTCGGGCAGCGAGAGCGGAACGGCCACGGTGTGCGTCTGGCCCTGGTAGAGCATATCGAGCTCGAACCGCCGATCGATCGTGGCAAAGCGTGCGCCCGAGGCGCGCACCACCGCCTCCGTCTCCTCGGCCATCCCCAGCATCGCCGTCTCTAGCGCGCTCGGATCCACCTCCGCCAACCCTCGGTTGACGGTCTGCACCCGGTCGTGGCGCATATCGGCGACGATGCAGCCCAACGCCGAGGTCACGCCCGGATAGCGCGGCACCAGCGCCGAGCCGAGCCCGACCTCCTGGATCAGCGCGCCCGTATGGAGCGCACCGCCACCGCCAAAGGGCATCGCGGCGAAGCGGGCCGGGTCATGCCCCTTCTCGATCGAGACCAACCGGATCGCGCCGGCCATTTTGGCATTGGCAAGGCGCAGGATCGCCTCGGCCGCATCCTCGGTCGAGAGCCCGAGCGGCGCGGCGATCTCCCGCTCGACCGCGGCGCGGGCTGCCGCAACATCGAGGCGGTCGAGCACGCCGCCGATCGGGCGGTCCGGGTTGATCCGGCCGAGCACCAGATTGGCATCGGTCACGGTCGGGCGCGTGTTGCCGACGCCATAGCAGACCGGTCCTGGATCGGAGCCCGCGCTCTCGGGCCCGACGGTCAGCAAGCCGCTCGCATCGAGCGCTGCGATCGAGCCGCCGCCCGCGCCGATCGTCGCGATGTCGATCATCGGCGTGCGCACGACCATGCCGAAGTCGATCGCGGTCTGCGGGGCGAGCGCGGCCTCGCCCTCGGCCACCAGCGACACATCGAACGAGGTGCCGCCCATATCGCAGGTGATGATGTTCGGAAAGCCCGCAGCCTCGGCGATGGCACGCGCCGCGATCACTCCGGCCGCCGGCCCAGAGAGCGCTGTGCGCACGGGAAAGCGGCGGGCCGTCTCGACGGTCATCAGCCCGCCATTGGACTGGACGATCAGCACCTCGGCGGTCGATCCGCGCTCGGCCAAGCCGCTCGCGAGCCGCGCCAGATAGGAGGCGAGCGGCGGCTGGAGATAGGCGTTGAGCGTCGCGGTCGACAACCGCTCGAACTCTCGGATCTCGGGCAAAATCTCGGTTGCGGCGGTCACATAGGCTGTGGGCCAGACGGCACGCACCGCCTCGGCCGCCGCCTGCTCGTTGGCGGGATTGGCATAGCCGTTGATGAAGAAGACACAGACTGCCTCGCACCCTGCCTCGGCCAGTGCCGTCGCCTGGGCCTGAACCGCTGCGGGATCGACCGGTTCCAAGAGCGTGCCGTCCGCCAGCACCCGCTCAGCCACCTCGACCCGGTCGGTGCGCGCGACGACCGGACGGTATTGGCCGCGCAGGCCCCAAGTGGTGGGCCGGTCCCGCCGGCGCATCTCGAGCACATCGCGAAAGCCTTTGGTCGTGATGATGCCGGTGCGCGCGCCCTTGCGCTCGAGCAAGGCATTGGTGCCGACCGTGGTGCCGTGGACGACCGCGCCGATGGCGGCGAAATCCTCGACCAACGCCGCGATCCCGGCCAGGAAGCCGCGGGACTGGTCGCCGCGGGTCGAGGGCACCTTGGCCGTCGTCACGCGCCCCGTGGCCTCGTCGTGCAGCACCACATCGGTGAAGGTGCCGCCGACATCGACGCCGATCGTGAGGCCCCCGGTCACGCGCGGTCATCCGTGACGTAGCCGAGGCGCCGATCCTCGGCCGCGAGGGCCGCGTCACGCTCGGCCGGCGGGCCATAGCCGCCACCGCCCGGTGTCTCGAGACGCACCCGCTGCCCCTGCGCCAACGGGATGCCGACCATTTTGGAGGCCATCGGCGGATGCTCCCAACCGGCCCCGCTTTGGAAGGCAAACCGGTTGAGCGCGCCGGGGGCACCGCCCAGCACGCCGGGAGGCGCATGGCGCCCGCGCTCGCCAAACAGAAAGGCCTCGGCCTCGGGCGCCAGCAGTTCGATCTCATAGACCGCGCCCAGACCGCCGCGATGGCGCCCGGCCCCCGCGCTGTCGGGGCGCAGCGCCCATTCGGTGAAGCGCACGGGATAGGCCGCCTCGAGGATCTCGAGCGGGGGGATCGTCGCGGTCGAGATCGGCGCGTTGCCGTGGGAAAGCCCATCGCCTTCGCCATGCCCGCCATGCCCGCCGCCAAAGAACGAGAACATCACCCAGCGCCGCCCATCGGCGCGATGCCCTGCGATCGAGAGCGCGTTGATCGTGCCATAGGCGGGCGCCATGGCACGCTCTGGCACCAGATCGGCGAGCGCCTGGAAGACGACGTCGATCAGGCGGAGGATGGTTTCGGTATAGCCGCCGGTCGGCTTCGGCGCCTCGGTCGCCAGGATCGAGCCCGGGGTCAGGCGCACCTCGACCGGCTCAAGCACGCCGGCATTGGCTGGCACCTCGCCGAACACATGCTTCAGCGCCACATAGCACGCCGCCACGGTCGTCGCTCGCGAGATGTTGACCGGACCCGCACAGCCCTCGGCCGAGCGGGTGAAGTCGAGCACCAGCCGATCGCCCGCCACCCGCAGATCCAGCGCGATCTTCAGCGGGGCATCGACGATGCCGTCGTTGTCCAGCCAGTCCTCGGCCGAGACGGTGCCATCGGGCAAGGCTGCGATCTGAGCCCGCATCATCACCGCGGCACGCTCCCGCAGGGCCGCGAGCGCCTCGAGCGCCAGATCGACGCCGTACTCGGTCAACAGCGCCTCCATGCGGCGGATGCCGAGATCGAGCGCCCCGATCTGGCCTTGCAGATCGCCATAGAGCGAGAGCGGCAGGCGCGAATTGGCCGAGAGGATGTCCACCACGTCCTGGCGGAACACACCCCGGTCATAGAGCTTGACCGGCGGGATCAGCATGCCTTCCTGGAAGCTCTCGGTCGCCACGGGGTTGTAGTTGCCGGGGACATTGCCGCCGACATCATGCCAGTGACCGACCGACGCGAGCCAGCAGATCAGGCGCCCGTTCTGGAAGACCGGGCGAACCAGACGGAAATCCGACAGATGCGTGCCCCCGGCATAGGGATCGTTGAAGATCCACACATCGCCGTCCTGCGCGCCGCCCTGGGTCGCCGCCTTCTCAATGACCGCTGCGACGCCAAAGGCCATGACGCCGACAAAGATCGGCAGGCCGGATTTTCCCTGGACCAAGGTCTCGCCGGTGGCCGCGTCATAGATCCCATGGCTCGCGTCATGGGCCTCGGCGATGATCGGGTTGAAGGCGGCGCGAAACAGCGTCGCGTCCATCTCATCGGCGATCTGCTCGAAGCGGCCTTTGAGAACGGCCAAAGTGACCGGATCGATCTGGGTCACCCGCCCTCTCCGTCATAGCGTTGACCGGCCGCCAGCATCTCGGCGGTGCCGAGCACGGCGTTCAGGCCGGCGAAATCATGCATGCGGTCACGGAAGGGCTCGTTTGAGCCATTGGCCAAAAGGCTGGCATAGTAGTCGCCGGCGGTGCGGGCCAAAGCGCGCACGACGCCGCCGGGGAAGATCACGATCCGGAACCCTATGGCGGCCAGACCGGCCGCATCGAGGATCGGCGTCTTTCCCCCCTCGACCATATTGGCCAACAGCGGCACACGAGTGGCAAAGCGGTGGGCCAGGGCCTCGATCTCGTCCCGTGAGCGCGGCGCCTCGACGAACAGCACATCCGCACCGGCCTCGAGATAGGCCTCGGCCCGGTCGAGTGCCGGCTCGAACCCCTCAACCGCGATGGCATCCGTGCGGGCGATGACAAGCGTGTCCGCGGCGCGCGCATCGACGGCGGCCTGCACCTTGCCCACCATCTCGGCGCGCGGGATCAGCCGTTTGCCGTCGAGATGACCGCAGCGTTTGGGCAAGGTCTGATCTTCGAGCTGGATGGCCGAGGCACCGGCCCGCTCGAACACGCGCATGGTCCGCTGCACGTTCAGCGCATTGCCAAAGCCGTTGTCCGCATCGACGATCAGCGGCGCCTCTGTCCGATCGCGGATCGCGGCGATCGCCTCGGCCACCTCGGCCATCGAGACCAGCCCGATATCCGGACGCCCAAACCGGGTGTAGGCAAGCCCCGCCCCGGAGAGATAGAGCGCCCGCGCCCCCGCTTGCTCAGCGATCAGGGCTGTCAGGGCATCGCAGACGCCCGGGGCGAGCAGGATCTCGGGTCCGGCAAGGAGAGGACGCAGGCTCATGGCGCGGCCCCGGCGAAACGCTTCTTCAGATGCGGCACGAGCCCTCCATCGGCCAGCAGTGGCAACAAGTTCTCGGGGATCGGATCGAGCGCCACCGCGCGGTCCGCGAGCACGAGCCGCCCCGCATCTGCCTCAAGCCGGGCCGACGCCCCGTCCACGACACCGCTCAGATCCGGCGCGGTCAGCACCGCCAGCCCCAGATTGATGGCGTTGCGATAGAAGATGCCGGCAAAGGTCTCGGCCACCACGCCCGCCAGACCGAGATGGCGCAGCACCTCGGCCGCCTGCTCGCGCGAGCTGCCCATGCCGAAATTGCGCCCCGCGACGATCACATCGCCCGGGCGCACGCCTGCGGCAAACTCGGGGCGCGTGGCCTCGAGGCAATGGGCGGCCAACCCCTCGATGCCGCCGCGCATGTAGCGCCCCGGCGCCAGCTGGTCGGTGTCCACATCGTCGCCAAAGCGCCAGATCCGGCCCATCATGCCCCCTCCAACATCTCACGCGGGTCGGTGATGCGCCCCGCCACCGCCGAAGCTGCGACCGTCAGCGGTGAGCCAAGCCAGACCTCGGCGGTCGGATCGCCCATGCGCCCCTTGAAGTTGCGCGCAGTCGACGAGATGCAGCGCGTGCCGGCGGCCAGCCGATCGGCGCCATAGCCGGCGCAGATCCCGCAAGCATTGGGCAGGATGCGCGCACCCACCGACTCGAAGACACCGAGCGTGCCATCGGCCGCCGCCCGCGCCTGGTCTCGGGCCGAGGACGGCGCGACCATCAGCGAGACCCCCTTCGCCAGACGCCGCCCGCGCAGGATGCGCGCCGCTGCCGCCAGATCCTCATATTTCGCGCCGGTGCAGGCGCCGATATAGGCGGTGTCGAGGCGATCAGTTGGAGCGGCCCCCACATCCATCGCATTGGCTGGCGAGTGCGGCGCGGCCACCTGCGGCTGGAGCGCACCGGCGTCAAAGACGTGGTGCTTGAGCACCGTTGCATCGGGATCCGTGCAGAGATCGGGCCAAGGGCCGCGCGCCCCACCCACATCAGTCAGAAAGCCGGTGGTCACTGCATCAGGCGCGATCAGGCCGGTTTGCCCGCCAAGCTCGGCCGCCATGTTGGAGAGCGTCATCCGCTCCTGCATCGACAGCGCAGCGATCGCCGGTCCGGTGTATTCAACCGCCTGGTACTGACCGCCATCCATGCCGAGCCGCCCGCAGAGCGCCAGCATGATGTCTTTGGCCATAACGCCGGGGCCGAGCCGGCCTTGCCACTCGATCAGGATGGTGCCCGGCACGCGCACCCAGATCTCTCCGGTTGCCAGCACACCGGCCATCTCGGTCGCGCCGACGCCGAACATATAGGCCCCAAAGGCGCCACCGGTCGGCGAATGGCTGTCGCCGCCCACGACGAACATGCCGGGCGCCAGATGGCCCCGCTCGGGCAGGACCACATGGCAGATCCCCTCGCCATCATGAAAGGCCACACCGGTGCGCGCCGCCCAAGCGCGGGTCAGGTCCAGGATCGCCGCCCCCTCCTCGGTGTCCCCCGGCACGAAGTGATCCGAGATCAGCACCACCCGGTCCGGATCCCACAAGCCGACCCCCAGCTCGCGCAGCACCGGCTCGACCCGCCGCGGTCCGCCAGAATCGTGGATCATCGCCAGATCGACCTGCGCCGTCACGACCTCGCCGGGCGTCACGGTGCCCCGTCCCGATGCCCGCGCGATGATCTTCTCGGCCAGCGTTGCCGGCATCGGTCACTCTCCCGTACTGCCCCGGGGATGGGGCCTAATGCCCGGATGCCCGAGCGTCAAACCGCGCGGCCGCTGCGGCCCGTAAAAGATCACACGCCGCGCCGCGCCGCGTCCACCATGGCCTGCACCACCTCGTGCTGCGGCGCCGGCGAGGCCGGATAGGCGGCCCGGCTGTGGCTGAGCCTGAGGCCGAGCGCCAGCTCAGCCATCTTGTAGCTCAGCGGTCCGGGGTTGATCACCGGCACCGGCAGACGCGCGGCCAGCGCCGCATGGGCCTCGTGCATGGTGGTCGATCCAAGCAACAGCACCTCGGCCCCGTCCTCCTCGACAGCGCGCTGGCCCTCTTCGACCAGTCTTTCGACCACCTGGTCGTGATGATCTCCTAACAGACCGCGATTGTCCGGCGCCTGATGGATCGAGCGGATCGAAACACAAGCCTGCGTCAGACCGAGTTCGCCCAGGGTCTTGGTGTAGAGATGCCGCCAATGCGCCCACATCGCCAGGATCGAGAACCGCGAGCCGAGCATCAGTGCCATCAGCATCGAGGCGCGCCCCGGCCCGATCACGGGGATCCTCAGCTCCGAGCGCAGTGCCGCGACCGCGCTGTCGCTCATGGTGTCGATGCAGACGGCGTCATAGCCGTCGGCCTCGGCTGCGAGGCCCGCCTCGAGCACGCCGATCTCGGCCAGGGCCATGTCCGACGCGCTGACATAATTGCGCGGTGCGGCTTTCACGGGGTGAAACTCGAAGGCGATGCCGGGTCCGAGCTCTACCGCCCGCAGCTGCGCCTCTCGATTGGCCAAATGGTCCGGGCCCATGGGGAAGGGAACGATGACCAGAACGCGTCTCATGGGGGCTCCTGCGGTTGCGAGATCGGAGGCTGGCGCCTACCGTCCCCGCAGTCTAATGCGCTGGAGACGGCAGAGACCATGGATCATCTCGACAGGCTGGCCGCCTTCGCCGCCGGGACGCAGGCTGGCGATATCCCCGAGGCCGCCCTTGCGCGGACCCGGCTGATCCTGATCGACAGCCTCGGCGCCATCCTGGGCGGCATGGCCGAGCCCGAGATGCGCGCCCTCGCGGCCCGGGCGCGGATGGGCGATCCCGGTCCCGCGCGGCTGCTGGGCACCGGGCGGCGCGGGGGCGCGGCACAGGCGGCGTTTCTGGGCGGCACCGCGGGCACGGCGCTCGAGATGGATGAGGGTTCGCAGTTTGCCCGCGGTCATCCCGGCATGCACTCGGTGCCCGCTGCGCTCGCGGCGGCCGGTCCCGAGACCGAGGCCGCCGATCTGCTGAGCGCCCTCACGCTGGCCTATGAGGTGGGTGCGCGGGTGGGCATCGCCAGCGATCTGCGCGCCTCGACGCATCCGCACGGCACCTGGGGCACCATTGCGGCTGCGGTCGCCGTCGCCCGACTCATGAGCGCCGATGCCGGAGCCATGCGCACCGCCATCGGAATGGCCGCGACGCTGGGGCTCGCCACCTCGCGCCGGACGATGCTCGAGGGCGCCACCGTGCGCAACAGCTTCACCGGGTTTGCCTGCCAGACCGGCGTGCTGATCGGCGACATGCTGGCCGCCGGCTTCTCGGCCGGGCACGACGATGTCGCCCATGTGTTCGGTCAGGTGATCTCGGAGCGCTATGATCCCGCAGCCCTCACCCAGGATCTGGGCCATCGGTGGGAGGTCAGCCGGAACTATTTCAAACTCCACGCCTGCTGCCGCTTCAACCACGCCGCCTTGGACGCCCTCGATCGGCTGGATCCGCGGCCCCGGGCAGAGGACGTCGCCCGCATCGAGGTCGAGACATACGCCCTGGCGGTGGAGCTCTCGGATCCGGCCCCGGAGACGACGCTGGGCGCGCGCTTCTCGCTGCCCTTCGCCATGGCGACCGCGCTCGTCACCGGCCAGACCGGGGTCGAGAGCTTTGCGCCCCATCGCCTGCAGGACCCGGCGATCCGGGCCTTGGCCGCCCGAGTGTCGCTCTACGAGGACCCCGCCATGACCGCATGCCTGCCCGACCAACGCCCGGCGCGGGTCCGGGTGCACCTCCACGACGGCCGTGTGCTCGAGGCCGCCACCGAGACCAATCGCGGCGACTGGTCAGATCCCTATACAGAGCGGGACCTCCGCGCCAAATACGACAGCCTGGCGCGGCGGCTATGGGCGCCAGGCGATGCAGACGCCGTGTGGCAGGCGGCCATAGCCCTCGGCTCAGGCTCGGCGGCCCCACTCTTTGGCGCCATCGACCGGGCCGAGGCCGGACTGGCCGCCCGCAATACTCAGAGCTGATAGCCGGGCGTCGATTTCGAGAGCGCGAGCTCCTCCTCGGTCATCTCCTCGGGGATGCCCTCGAACAGCGGCGTGGTCATATAGCGCTCACCGGTGTCGGGCAGCATGCAGAGGATCACGGTCCCGGGTGCGGCCTGCTCGGCGATGCCCATCGAGATGGCAAAGGTCGAGCCGCCGGAGACACCGGTGAAGATCCCCTCCTTTTGCGCCAGCGCCCGGGCCCATTTGATGCCGTCGGCGCCGGCCACGGGGATCAGCTCGTCGTAATAGTTCCCGTCGATCGCCTCCTGCAGCACGAGCGGGATGAAATCCGGGGTCCAGCCCTGGATCGGGTGCGGCTCAAAGGCCGGGTGGCTGACGGCGGGCGAGCCCTTGTCGGTCCGCTCCTGGGCATGGCCCGACCCGATCAGCGCAGCGTTCGCGGGCTCGGACAGGATGATCTTGGTGTCCGGGCGTTCCTTGCGCAGCACGCGCGCGACGCCCGAGACGGTGCCGCCCGTGCCATAGCCGGTCACGTAGTAATCCAGCCGCTGGCCCGCGAAATCCGCCATGATCTCGCGCGCGGTGGTAACCTCGTGGATGTCGGCATTGGCCTTGGTCTCGAACTGGCTGGCCAAGAACCAGCCATTGGCCTCGGCGAGCTCCACCGCCTTTTGGTACATGCCAAAGCCCTTTTGAGCGCGCGGGGTTAGCACGACCTTGGCGCCCAGCATGCGCATCAGACGGCGCCGCTCGATCGAGAAGCTGTCGGCCATGGTGACCACCAGCGGGTAGCCCTTGGCCGCGCAGACCATGGCGAGCCCGATGCCGGTGTTGCCGCTGGTCGCCTCGACCACGGTCTGGCCGGGCTTGAGCGTGCCGGCGCGCTCGGCCGCCTCGATGATGTTGACGGCCAGGCGGTCCTTGACGGACGCGGCCGGGTTGAAGGCCTCGGCCTTCACATAGACGCTCACACCCTCGGGCGCGAGATTGTTGATTCGAATGCAGGGGGTGTCGCCGATCGTATCCAATACGCTGT
Organism: Pseudomonadota bacterium; assembly: GCA_039187815.1. Lineage (GTDB taxonomy): Bacteria > Pseudomonadota > Alphaproteobacteria > Rhodobacterales > Rhodobacteraceae > Thermohalobaculum. The sequence goes on from JBCCZI010000031.1 coordinate 14,357, forward strand.
CGAACAGACGGCCGCGGCCGCTGGTCGTACGAATCTCTGTGCTCATCTGGTCTCTCCAAAGGGCTTGGGGGTTGGTGGTCGGGGCGCATCCTAGGCGAGCGCGCGACCTGCGGCAAAACCCATTCCGGTTTCAGAGCGGTATCGTTTGCTTCGCTTGCAGCCAGCGCGTTGCAACCCCTAATCTAGCGGTGCAGCGAGGAGGGGAGCATGCGCGAAATCGTGATCGGAGCGGCCCAGATGGGTTCCATCCAAAAGGCCGACAGCCGCGAGGCGGTGGTGGCCCGCATGATCGCCCTGCTCGACCAGGCGGCGACAGCGGGCTGCGATCTGGTGCTGTATCCAGAGCTCTGCCTGACCACCTTCTTCCCGCGCTGGTACATGGAGGATCAGGCCGAGGTCGACCGCTGGTTCGAGGCCAGCATGCCCAGTGCCGCGACCCAGCCCCTGTTCGACCGGGCCCGCGCCGCCGGCATCGCGATCTCGATCGGCTATGCCGAGTTGACCCCGGACGGCCACCACTTCAACACCCAGATCGTCACCGACAAGGCCGGGGCGATCATCGGCAAATACCGCAAAGTGCACCTGCCCGGGCATGCCGAATACGACACCGAGCGCGCCTTCCAGCACCTCGAGAAACGCTATTTCGAGCCTGGCGATCTCGGCTTTCCGGTCTGGCGTAATCTCGATGCCTGGATGGGCATGCTGATCTGCAACGACCGGCGCTGGCCCGAGGCCTATCGCGAGCTGGGGCTGCAAGGGGTCGAGCTGGTGCTGCTCGGCTACAACACGCCCTCGGTGAACTCGCAACAATCGGATGAGGGGATTGAGAAGCGGCTCTTCCACTCGGACCTCTCGATGCAGGCGGGCGCATACCAGAACGCGACCTGGGTCGTGGGCGTCGCCAAGGCGGGCGACGAGGACGGCCACCCGCTGATGGCCGGTAGCCTCATCGTGGACCCCAACGGCTTTGTCGTGGCCCGGGCCGAGACCGAGGGCGATGAGCTGATCGTGCACCCTTGCGACATGGACGCCTGCAGCTTCGGTAAGCGGACCATTTTCGACTTCAAGCGCCACCGGCGGGTCGAGCATTATGGCCGCATCGCCAGCCAGACGGGCGTGATCCACCCGGACGGAACGCCCGGTTAGCCGCTCCGCCGCGCCAACAGCGCATAGACACGACCCGTGCGGCGCGCCGGGCCGGTGAGACCCTCCGCATCGCCCTCGGCGCCGCGCCCGATGCCGATATCGCGCTCGATGACGAACCGCGCGCCCACCCAACGGCGGAGCCGGTGCGCGAGGAGCGGGCGGAACGGACCCTGGTTCGGAATCTGCCCGCGGCTTTCCCGCGTCCACCAGCGCCAACCATACCGCGAGATCAGCATGCGTGCGGCGATCACCACCGGAGCACCGGGGCGCACGACCCGCGCGATCTCATCCAACAGGCGCTCGGGGTCAGGGCAATGCTCCAGGGCTTGGAGGCAGACCGCGCCGTCGATGCTCTGATCGGCCAAAGGCAGGCGTGGGCCCTCCATGCAAAGCGGCTCGATCTGGCCCGGTGCTGCGCCCTCCCGCGCGAGCCGCTCGACGATGAACGCCAGATTGCGGTCGGAGAGCTCGGCGACGGCGATCCGGCCTGCCCGCCCGAGCAAAGCCGCCGTGCCGGTGCCGCCCCAAGGCATCACGTCCAAAATGCGCGCCTCCGGGGACAATGCTGGCAGCAGGGAGAGGGTCGCATCCGTCGCCCCCGCATCGCGGCGCGAGACATAGACACCGGCCAACGGGGATTTGGCCCAGACCGCGAGCCCGCGGAAATCGGCGATCTGCGCCCAGCTCCAGCGCTGCGGATCCCACTCGGCAAAGGGGTTCTTCTCGTTGCGGATCGCCCAGAAGGGATAGCGCCGCGCCGGGCGCGCGGGGTAGAGCGCGTGGGCTGGCCGTGAGAAGCGCTCCCACGAGACGACATCCGAGAGCGGGCGGCGTGGCGCCTTGGCCCTCGGAGCCGATACAGCCGCACGCCCGAGCGCGATCGCCCCCTGCAGCTCCATGATCTCCGGCAGGCCAAGCAGCGCACGCAATGGCCGATGCGGCCCGATCCCGGCATTCCAAATGCCCGCATACCCCCGCAGATGCGCGCTCAGCAGCATGTGATAGGCCGCCCCGGCCACGGATTGGACGATCGAGAAGTTCCCATGCGTCCAACCCTTTTGGAAACACAGATAGATCAGCGCCGAACAGGTCTCGAAATGCGGGTTGCCGCCGGCGATCGTTGCGGCCTGCTGGCGCCGATCGGGATCGGTAACCACGACAAAATGCCAGTTCTGGTGATTGCAGGAGGACGGTGCTTCGACCGCATCGGCCAGGATCGCCTCCAGCGTCTCGCGGGCCATGGCCGATCCGTCGAAATCGCGGCACGATCGGCGCGCCGCCAGCCGGGCGAGTAAGCCCGCGGCTGCGCTGTCGGTCTCGGGGTTGGGATCAGCGTCCATAGGCACCTCGCGCGCTCCAATGGTGGTGTGCACGGGCCTCAAGACCAGCCCGGGCGGCAAACAGGCTTTGCTCGCGCGCAATCCGCGGCTAGGTCTTAAGGGCGTTGAGGGACACCTGCACGGGACAGGTCGCCGCCGAACACAGGGAGACAGTCATGATAAAGCCGATCCGAACCCTTTTGGGCGCCGTCGCCGCCCTCTCTGCCGCTGCGGGCGCTGCGGGCGTTGCGAGCGCGGCCGAGTTCACGCTGCGCTGGGGGCACTATCTGCCCAACACCCCCTTCGTCCAGGTCGAGAAGGATTTTGCGGCAGCGGTCGAGGCCCGCACCGACGGGCGGGTGAAGATCGAGATGACGTTCGCTGGCGGGCTCGGCAAGGGCGGCGAGCTGCTGACGCTCGCGGGCCGTGGCGCCATCGACATGGCGGCGGTCGTGCCGGGCTATCACCCGGACCAGCTGCTGTTCTGGAAGGCCTATCAGATCCCCTTCATCTTCAACACGCCGCGCCAGGCCATGGAGGTCTCGGCCGCCGCGTACAAAGCGCTGCCGGTGTTCCAGGAGGAGCTCGACAAGTTCGGCGTGAAGTTCCTGTTTCACCAGCCGCTCGGCTCGTACTACATGACCGGCCCGGATGGCTCCTGCGACACGGTCGCGGGCCTGGCCGGCAAAAAGATCCGCAGCTTTGGCGCCGATATCCCAAAGATCTTCGAGGCGGTGGGCGCGGTCCCGGTCTCGGTCGGCTTTGGCGATATCTATGAGGCGGTGCAGCGCGGGACGATCGACTACTCGTTCATCAACCGTGGCAACATCAACGCGATCAAGGTCTATGAGGTTGGCCAGTACTCTTGCGGGCCGGCCATGTCGATCACCGGCCATCTCTTGGTGATCGGGCAGCGGAGCTGGGACAAGCTGCCGGCCGATATCCAGCAGATCATGCTCGAAGAGGCCGAGAAGGCCGGCAAGGCCTATATCGACGACATCGAGAAGGCCGAGGCCGCGGCGGGCGAGGCGATGATGGCCGCTGGCGCCGAGATCAAGCCGATGCAGCCGGGCGAGATGGCCAAATGGCAGGCCGCAGCCCCGGATATGCTGCAGAGCTGGGTCGATGCCCGTACCGAGGCCGGAGAGGGCGCCCGCGCCGAAGAGGTCGCCGCCTTCTGGCGCCAGATGATCGGCAACTGATCGAGACGGCCCGGCCGCATCCCCGGCCGGGCCCTTGTGACCGCTTCAGCCCTTTGCAGATGATCTCACGCATCCTCGAGCGTGTGGCGCTCGCCGTGCTGCTGCTGGGCGGCATCGGGCTGTTGATGTCGATGTTCTTGGGCGTCGCCGACATCGTCGGGACCCAAGTGCTGCACGTGCCGGTGCCGGGGCCCTATGAGATCACCGAGTCCTCGATGGTCCTGATCGTCTTTGGCGCGCTCGCCTATGCGCAAATCCGCCGGGCGCATATCCGGGTCGAACTGCTGCATGCGCAGATGGGCCCACGCACCCAAGCGGCGATGGATGTGATCGCGGACCTGGCGGCCTTGGTGTTCTTTGGGCTGTTGTTGTGGCAAGCGGTGCTCGAGGCGCAGTACTCACTTCAGATCGGTGAGGCAACGGTAGGGCTGATCCGCATCCCGCTTTGGCCGGCGCGGATCGTGCTGGCGGTCGGGACGGGCCTGCTGATCCTGCAGCTGCTGGTCGATCTGGTGATCGATCTGGGGCGGGTGCGCACAGGCGCGCCGGCGCCGAGCCGGGGGCCGGCCTGATGCTCGACAGCGGCACAGCCGGGGCCGTCGTGATGGTCCTGTTGATGGTGATGCTGGCCGCGGGCGTGCATATCGGGGTGGCGCTCGGGCTTGCCGGAGTGCTCGGCATGATGTTGGCGATCGGGCCCGATGCCGCCTTGGCGCAGCTCGCGACCGTGCCGTTCTCGACCACCAACTCGTTCACGCTGGCGGTCATCCCGCTCTTTATCCTGATGGGGGCCCTGGCAACGCAAGCGGGGCTGACAACCGATCTCTATCGTGCAGCCTACAACTGGCTGGGGCGCGTGCGTGGCGGGCTGGCCATGGCGACCACGCTCGCCTCGGCGGCCTTTGGCGCGGCCTGTGGCTCGACCATCGTGAACGCCGCCGTCTTCACCAAGATGGCGATGCCCGAGATGGTGCGCTTTGGCTATGACAAGCGGCTCTCGGCCGGGTGCATCGCCGCCTCGGGCACGCTCGCCTCGCTGATCCCGCCCTCAATTCTGATGGTCATCTATGCGGTGATCACCGAGCAGTCGGTGGCGCGGCTGCTGATGGCTGGCCTGGTGCCCGGGCTCTTGTCGGCTGCAGTCTATATGGGCGGCATCTGGCTGATCGCCCGGGCGCGGCCCGCGCTTGCCCCGGTGCCGGACATCCAGATCAGTCGGGCCGAGAAGTGGCGCTCGCTCCGCGGCGTCTGGGGGATCTCGTTCCTGTTCCTGCTGGTGATCGGCGGGATCTATCTGGGCTTCTTCGTGCCGACCTATGCGGGCGCCGTCGGGGCGTTCGGCGCCTTTCTGATCGTCGCGGCCAAGGGGCGGCTCGGGGTGCGCACGATGGTCGAGACCTTCAAGGAAGCGGGGATTACCACCTCGACCATCTTCATCATCGTGATCGGCGGGATCCTGTTTGCGCGGTTCCTGACCTATACGGGCCTGGTGTCCCAGATCTCGGATGCCATGGTGGCGCTCGATCTGCCGCCCTATGCCTATCTGCTGGCCTTTGCCGGGATTTATCTGGTGCTCGGCATGCTGATCGATCCGATCGCGATCATGGTGATGACACTGCCGGTGATGTTCCCAATCATGACGGCGGTGGGGTATGACCCGATCTGGCTCGGGGTGATCGCGATCAAGTTGGCCGAGATCTCGCTGATCACGCCGCCCGTGGGGCTGAACGTCTATGTGGTGCGCAGCGCCTCGCCGGTGCCGTTGCGGCTCGAGGATGTGTTCGTCGGGGTAACCCCCTTTCTGCTGATGGATGTGGTCACGCTGGCCTTGCTGATCGCCTTCCCGGGCCTCGTGCTGTTCTTGCCGGACCTGATGCATTGACGCATGGCGGCGGGGCGCGCCAAGCTTTGGCTATGGAGCCGATCGCCCGCCATGACCGCTATGACCACAGCGCGCTGCCCGAGCGCGCGGTCTATGACTGGCCGGGAGGCCGGCGTCTGGCGGTCTGCGTCTCGACGAACATCGAGCGGTTCGCGTTTCTCGACGGGCTCGGCAGCGATCACACGGCGCTCGGAGCGCCGCAATCGGTGCGCAACTATGCCTGGCGCGACTATGGCAACCGGGTGGGGCTGTGGTCGCTGCTCGAGTTGCTGGACGCGCTGGACCTGCCGGCGGCGCACAATGTGAACGCCCATGCCGCGCTCGACGACCCAGCCTTGGTGGCGCGGCTGCGGGCGCGGCTGGCCCAGGGCGACGAGATCGTGGCCCATGGCCGCAGCAATGCCGAGCGCCAGGACGCGCTGACCGAGGCCGCGGAGACCCGGCTGATCGCCGAGACTACCGAGGTGTTGGCCCAGACCTTTGGCGTCCGCCCCGAGGGCTGGCTCGGCCCGTACCTGGCGCAGTCCCCGCACACACCGGATCTGCTGGCCGAGGCGGGGTATCGCTATCTTCAGGACTGGCCGGCGGATGACCAGCCGTTCTGGATGCGCACGCGGGCCGGGCCGATTTTGTCGGTGCCCTATTCGATCGAGCTCAACGACAGCCCGGCGCTCGTGTTCCGCCAGCACACAGGACGGGAGTTCGAGGCGATGATCATCGACCAGTTCGACGAGATGCTGGAGCAGTCCCAGCACCGTCCGCTGGTCTTCTCGTTGGTCCTGCACAGCTTTGTGGTGGGCCAGCCCTTCCGGCTGCGCGCACTCCGCCGGGCCTTGCAGCACATCCACGCCCATTGCGACCGGCTGTGGCTGACCACGCCCGGCGCGGTGGCGGCCCATGTGGCAGCGCTCCCGCCCGGGACCGTTCCGGGATCGGAGGCGCTGTGATGGATGCCGAGGCCCTATGCACGCTGGTCGAGCGGTATTTCCACGGCGTCGATGCCCGTGAGATCGGCACGATCCTCGGGACGCTGACCGAAGACTGCCGCTTTACGGTCGAGACCCACGGCGTCGAGATCCTGGGCCATGCGGGCATCCGCGCCATGTTCGGGCGCCTGTGGACGGGCCACAGCCGGGTGCTGCACGATCGCTTTGTGCACATCCCCTGCCCCGAGCGCAGCCTGATCGCCTCGCAGTTCCAGGTCACCAACTGGCTGCCGGACGGGACCACGGTGCACAAATCAAACGCCAATGTCTTCCGGCTGCGGGGCGCGCGCTTCTCGGCCGTGGCGGTCTATATGACCGGCGAGAACACGCTGCGGGCCGAGGGCTAGCCGAGCTCGGCCAGAACCACGTCGGTCTCGCGCACCCGCCCGAAGAACCGCGCGAAACTGCGCAGTGCCGCTTCGTGCAGATCCGCATGGGTGGCGGCACAGGCGTCCTCGACCAGCGTCACGGCATAGCCGCGATCCGCCGCCTCCCGCGCCGTGGTATCGACGCACATATTGGTCGAGACGCCGCCCATGATCAGATGCTCGACCCCGAGCCCCCGCAACAGCGCATCGATGCCGGTGGAGGCAAAGGCGCCCATGGTGGTCTTGCGCACCACCGGATCGCCGGGCTCGGGCGCCAGCTCGTCGACGATCCGGTGCGCCGGGGCCCCCGCATGATTGCCGAGCGCCTGGAAGAAGGCCCGCATATGGGGCGCGGCATCCGAGAAGTCCGGCAGCCCCGCGCCGATGGTGACATGGAGCACGCGCCCGCCCGCCACGCGCATGGCGCCCGAGAGCCGTTGGAGGTTCGGGATCACCTGCCCGTGGATGCGCTGAAAGCGCCAATCGGTCGTGCCCTCCCCCTCGGCGACCATGCGCGCGGCCAACGGCCCTTCGCGATGCGCGGTGGCGTATTGCATGTCGATGATCACCAGTGCCGCGCGGGCCGGGAGCAGCGGGCGCTCGGCCATGAAGCTTTGGGCATAATCCGGCGCACTCATGCCAGCGTCTCGAGCAAGCGGCGCAGCAGCGCCATGCGCGGCTGGAGCGAGGAGATATAGAGATGCTCGGTCAGTGTGTGGGCCTCGGCCCCGTCGACGCCCAGCCCGTCGAGAGTCGGCACGCGGGTCGCGACAAAGCTGCCATCGCTGCCGCCGCCGGTGTGCAGATCCTCGAGCACCCAGCCCGCCTCACCCGCCAGCCCCTTGGCATGCTCGAACAGCGCGGCGATGGCGTTGGTTTTGGAGTAGGCGGGGCGGTTCAGGCCGCCGGTCAGCGAGATCGCCACATCAGGATCGACCGGGGTGAGCTGGCGGAGCCAAGCGTCCATCGCCGCGCCATCCGCCTGGTCGGTGAAGCGCATATCGATGCGCATGCTGGCCTCCTCGGGCACCGTGTTGTCGCTGGTGCCGCCCCAGATCCGCCCGATGTTGAAGGTGACGCCGCGGTCATAATCGGTCTGGCCCTCGATCTCGATCAGCTTGTGCGCAAGCTCGCGGATAGCGCTGCGCCCAAGGGCATGGTTGGTGCCGGCATGGGCCGCGCGCCCCTTGGCCGATAGGCCATAGCGCCCGACCCCGCGCCGGCCGGTCACGATCTTGCCGCCGCTGCGGGCGGGCTCGGTCACCAGCACGTATTTGGCGTGCTCGGACAGGCCTTCGATCAGCGCGCGCGAGGTCTCGGAGCCCGTCTCCTCATCCGAGGTGAACAGCATCCGCACCGGCAAGGGCGTGTCGATGCCCGCCTCGATCAGGCTGCGAATGGCGCGATAGGCAATATAGGCCCCACCCTTCATGTCCGATGTCCCGGGGCCATAGGCCAGATCCCCCTCGATGCGGAAGGGCAGCTGCTCGAGCGTGCCGACGGCGTGCACCGTGTCGAGATGCGACAGGATCAGCGCGCCGGGCTCGGTCGCAGGCGGCACGGCACCCCGCCAGGGCAGGCGGGCCAGGAGATGGTCGCCCTGCCCCTCCCGCCCGGGCGTGCGGTCAAGCTCGGCCCCGATCGCCGCGAACTCGGCGCCGACCATGTCCATCAGCTGGTTGATCCCGACCGCATGGCCCGTGGGCGTCTCGACCTCGACCCAGGCCCGAATTCCGGCCAGCAAGGTCTCATTGTCCGGTATCTGCATGGCTCTCCCCTCACATGCCCCACGTCACGTCCGGTCGGGCGGCAGGGCGGGCCGCTGCAACCGGCTCTCGCGCCGCGCCGTGTAGAACGCCGCGCCAAAGATGATCGCCGCGCCGATCCAGGTCCAGAGATCGATCAGCTCGCCGAACAACCACCAACCGAACAAAACCGCAAAGGGCAGGCGCGCGAAATCCACGCCCATGACGACCGAGGCATCGGCCGCCCGAAAGGCCCGCGCCATGGTGATGTGCCCCAGCATGCCAAGCAACCCCATGGCCGCGAACACGCCCCAAAGCTCGAGCGACAATGGTTGCCAGACCCATAGCCCGGGCCCGAGCGCCAGACAGATCTGCATCAATGTGGTGATCAGGACCACTGTATCGGGGTCGTCGCGGTCGGCCAGGCGCTTGATAAAGAGGCTCGAGCCAGCCATGGCGATTGCCGAGATGATGGCCAGTGTGGTGCCGGGCGAGGTTTCGATCACCCCAGGCCGCAGGATCACCAGCGCTCCGAACAGGCCCACCAGCACGGCGCCCCAACGCCGCCAGCCCACCTGCTCGCGCAGAAACGCCGCGGCGCCCATGGTGGCAAAGAGCGGCATCAGGAAGGCGATGGCCGTCGCCTCTCCGACCGGCACGAGCGAGAGCGCCGCGAACCAGGTGGTCATGGCGACAAAGCCCATGGCGACGCGCGCCACATAAAGCCGGATATGCCGCGTGCGCAGCATCGAACGGCCGCGCAGCGCCACCATCGGCGCCATGGCGACACCGGCAAAAACCAGGCGCAGCAGCACGATCTGGAACAGTGTGACCCCGGCCAGCGCCGCATACCGCCCCAGCACGGCGACGCCCGATAGCAGCGCACAGGACAGCAGCATCCAGAGGATCGCGGTCAGGATCTGGCTGGGCTCGGCGGCGCGGGACATGGTCTCCGAAGGAGCGGTGGGAAGGGCGCTCAGCCTAGCCCGCTCGGCCGAGCCTGTCTCGCCTGACGGAAGGCTGCGCGCTTGATGGCGCGCGTCTTCGGTGCCAAGCTGAGCGATATCGGCCGAGATCGGGACCCCACCCGACAGAACAGCAGGAGAGATCCCATGACACGACACTGGAGGCTTGTGCTGCCCGCGCTCGCGTTCGCCATGGCGGCGGGAGAGGCCCAGGCGGGTAAAGCCGACGACACCCTGGTCTGGACCACCGACCGCGAGGTCGCGATCGTCGATCCGTATTACAACAACACGCGTGAGCTGGTGGTGATGGGCCATTTGGGCTGGGACGCGCTGTTGTTCCGCAATCTCGACACGGGCGAGTACGAGCCGCTGCTGGCCACCAGCTGGGAATGGGCCGACAACGTCACCATCGATCTCACACTCCGCGAGGGCGTGAGCTTCCATGATGGCTCGAGCTTTGGTCCCGAGGACGTGGTCTACACGGTCAACCATGTGGCCTCCGAGGACAGCGGCGTGCTGACCGCCAAGAACGTCAACTGGATGAAATCGGCCGAGCAGACCGGACCGAACAGCGTGCGCATCCACCTGCACGCGCCCTTCCCGGCCGCGCTCGCCTATATGGCCGGTGCCGTGTTCGTGGTGCCCGAGGGGCATTACGACAGCGCCCCCACCGGCGCTGACGGTAAGAAGGATTTTGGCGCCGTCGACCCGGTCGGCACGGGGCCGTACAAGTTCGTCGAGGTCAAGGCGGGCGAGTACGTCCAGTGGGCCGCGAATGAGAGCTATTTTGACGGCGGCCCCAAAGGTGCGCCCCAGATCGGCAACATCCGCTTCCGCACGCTCAAAGACCCCAACACCCAGCTCGCCGAGCTGCTAACCGGCGGCGTCGACTGGATCTGGGATGTGCCCAAAGAGCAGGCCGAGCGGCTCGACGCCTCCGGCCAGGTTACCGTCGAGAACGCCAAGACCATGCGCGTCTCGTACCTGACCTTCGATGTGGCCGGCCGTTCGGGCACCGACGTCTTCACCGACAAGCGGGTGCGCCAGGCGGTGGCCCATGCGATCAACCGGCCCTCGATCACCACCAACCTCGTGGGCCCGGCTTCGGTCGTCATCCACTCGGCCTGCCATCCGGACCAGTTCGGCTGTAGCGCCGAGGTTCCGCAATACGAGTACGACCCCGAGAAAGCCAAGGCTCTGCTGGCCGAAGCGGGCCTGGCCGACGGCTTCGAGTTCGATATCTATGCTTATCGCCAGCGGGAATACACCGAGGCGGTGATCGGCGATCTGGCGCGGGTCGGCATCAAGGCGAACCTGAACTTCCTGCAATACCGCGCGCTGCGGGACCTGATCTGGGGCGGGCAGACGCCGCTCGCGCACATGACCTGGGGCTCGAACTCGATCCCGGACGTCTCGGCGATCACCAGCCACTTCTTCGTGGGCGGCAAGGATGACCCGAGCGGACCCGGCGGCGACCCGGACGTGATCGCGGCGCTGAAGATCGGCGACAGCTCGACCGAGCCCGCGGACCGCGCGGCGGCCTATCAGACCGCGCTCGCCCGGATCGCCGAGGAGGCCTATTGGGTGCCGATGTTCACCTATGCCAAGTACTATGCCTTCTCTAAGGATCTGAACTTCCAGACCACGCCGGACGAGATCCCGCGCTTCTACGCGGCCTCCTGGAACTGATGGCTTCGGCGGGGGCCCGCGCGGCCCCTGCCCCTATCCGAGATCTGACAGCCCGATGATGCGATGACCGGCTATCTTCTCAGACGCCTCGGCGTCGCGGTGCTCGTGGCGCTGACGGTCTCGCTCCTGACCTTCTCGATGATCTATCTGTCGGGCGACCCGGCCGTGGCGCTTGCCGGCGAGGCAGCGACCCAGGAGGACATCGAGAAGATCCGGGTCTACTACGGCTTCGACCGCCCGATCGTGGTGCAGTATCTCGACTGGCTCTGGCGGGCCGTGCAGGGCGATCTCGGCCAGTCCAACTATCTGCGCGAGCCGGTCGCCAATGTGATCTTCGAGCGGCTGCCGACCACCATGCTGCTGGGGGCCTGCGCGCTGGTCTTCGCGCTGGTGCTGGCGATCCCGCTCGGCGTGTTGGCGGCGATCCGGCCGAACTCGCTGATCGACCGCCTCGCGCTCACCATCGCGGTGATCGGCCAGGCGATGCCGTCGTTCTGGTTCGCGCTGACCATGGTGCTGTGGTTCGGGATCACCTGGCGGCTGTTGCCGATCACGGGCTCGGACAGCTGGGCGAACTTCGTGATGCCTTCGATCGCGCTCGGCTATTACATCACGCCCGTCGTGATGCGCCTAACGCGCGCAGGCATGATGGACGTGCTCCAGGCCGATTACATCCGTACAGCGCGGGCCAAGGGGCTGCGGCCGGCCACCGTGCTGTGGAAGCACGCGCTGAGGAACGCGATTATCCCGGTCGTCAGCCTGGCGGCGGTTCAGTTCGGGTTCATGCTGGGCGGATCGATCGTCATCGAGACGATCTTTGCCATCAACGGGCTTGGCTATCTGGCCTGGGAGTCGATCCAGCGCGCCGATCTGCCGATGATGCAGGCTATCGTGCTGGTGATCGCGATCTTCTACATCGTGCTCACCTTCGTCTCGGACCTGCTGAACGCCTGGCTCGACCCGCGCCTGAGGACCGCCTGATGGCCGTGACTGATCCCAGCCTCCGCGTCGATGCGGCCGCCCGGGTGCTCGAGCCCTCGCCCGGCCAGATCCTGCGCCGCCGCGTCTTCGGCCATGCAGGGCTGGTCTTTGGCCTGGCGGTGCTGATCGCCATCATCGCCGTGGCGCTGCTCGCACCCTGGATCGCGCCGCACGATCCTTATGACCAGGTGCTGGAGCGCAAGCTGATCCCGCCCGTCTGGTTCGACAGCGCCAAGGTGACCTGGGAGCATCCGCTCGGCACCGACCATTTCGGGCGCGACTATCTCTCGCGGTTGCTCTGGGGTGCGCGGATCTCACTGATGATCGGCTTCTCGGCCATGCTGATCTCGTTTGTGATCGGCACCACCATCGGCGTGCTGGCTGGCTATTTCGGCGGACGGATCGATATGGTCTGCTCCTTCATCATCACCACACGGCTGTCTCTGCCGGTGGTGCTGGTGGCCATCGCGGTGGTCAGCATCGTCGGCTCCTCGCTGACGGTGGTGATCTGGGTGCTGGGCCTTTTGATCTGGGACCAGTTCGCCGTGGTGACCCGGGCCGCGACCATGCAGATGCGCAAACGCGATTTCGTGGCCTCGGCCGAGGCAATCGGCTGCTCGACCCCGCGCATCTTGCTCTCCGAGATCATGCCGAACATCGCCAATTCGCTGATCGTGGTGGCGACCATCGAATTCGCGCACGCCATCATTCTTGAGGCCGCGCTGTCTTTCCTCGGCCTCGGCGTGCAGCCGCCCGAGCCTTCCTGGGGCCTGATGATCTCCGAGGCCAAAGGGCTGATGTTCTTCGACAGCTGGCTGATTGCAATCCCTGGGGCGGCGCTGTTCGTGCTGTTGCTGGCGATCAATCTGCTGGGCGACGGCTTGCGGGATGTGACCTCGCCCGAGGGTCGTGCCTGATGTCCCGCCTGCTCGAGGTCGAGGGGCTCTCAGTCGACATCCCCGTGCCCGCCGGGACGTTGAACGCGGTCCAGGACGTCTCGCTGGCCGTCGACCGCGGCGAGACCGTGGCCATCGTGGGCGAATCCGGCTGTGGCAAATCGCTGACCTCGCTGGCGCTGATGGGTCTGTTGCCGCGCCATGCCCGCCGGCGCGCTGCCCGGCTCACGCTCGACGGCCAGGACCTGACCGCGCTCCGCGAACGGCAGATGGCGGACATCCGCGGCAATCGGATGGCGATGATCTTCCAAGAGCCGATGACCTCGCTGAACCCTGCCTACAGCATCGGCGATCAGCTGGCCGAGCCGCTCCGCCGGCACAAGAACGCCTCGGCCGCCGAGGCCCGCGACCGTGCGGTCTTTCTGCTCGAGAAGGTGGGTATCACGGCGGCGGCCTCGCGGCTCGGCCAGTATCCGCACCAGCTTTCGGGCGGCCTGCGCCAGCGCGTGATGATCGCCATGGCGCTGATGTGTTCGCCCGATCTGGTGATCGCGGACGAGCCGACGACGGCCCTGGATGTGACCATCCAGGCCCAGATCCTCCATCTGATGGCCGAACTGCAGCGGGAGTTCCGCACCGGTTTGCTGCTCATCACCCACGACCTCGGCATTGTCGCGCGCGTCGCCGATCGGATCGCGGTGATGTATGCGGGCCAGTTGGTCGAGACCGGCACCGCCGAGCAGATCTTTCGCGCACCGGCGCACCCCTATACCCAAGGGCTGCTCGCCTGCATCCCCGTGCCGGGCAAGACCCGGCGCGGCGCGCGGCTCGGCTCGATCCCGGGCGTCGTGCCCTCGCTGATCGGCGGCTTCGAGGGATGCCATTTCGCCGATCGCTGTGCCCATGTGCACGCCGCCTGCCGCACCGCCCCTGTGTCGTTGCGGAACGCAGGCGGCCATGCCTCGCGCTGTGTGTTGGGCGCCGCCGTGACGGAGCCAAAGACCGAGGCCCACGGATGACCGAGACCGTGCTCGAGGCCCGCGGCGTGCGGCGCACCTTCCAGGTCTCGGCCGGCTTCATGCGGGCCAAGCGTCCGCTGCATGCGGTCAACGGCATCGATTTCTCGATCCGCCGCGGCGAGGTCGTGGGCCTGGTCGGCGAGAGCGGCTGCGGGAAATCCACGCTCGCCAAGATGCTGCTGGGGCTGCTTGCGCCGACCGAGGGCACGCTGCTGCTCGAGGGCCAGCCGATCACAGCGCTCGAGCGTATGGACGTGGCCCGCAAGATCCAGCCAATCTTCCAGGACCCTTATTCCTCGCTCAACCCGCGCAAGACCATCGGCAGCATCATCGGGCTGCCTCTGTTGGTACAAGCGGATCTGGCGGAAGACGAACGCCGCGCCCGGGTGCGCGAGATCATGGAGCGGGTCGGCCTGCCGGCGCGCCTGGCCGGGAACTACCCCTCGCAGCTCTCGGGCGGCCAGCGCCAGCGCGTGGCCATCGCGCGGGCGCTGATCAACCGGCCCTCGATCGTGGTCTGCGACGAGCCGACCTCGGCGCTCGATGTCTCGGTGCAGAGCCAGATCCTCAATTTGCTGACCGACCTGCAGGGCGAATTTGGGCTGACCTATCTGCTGATCAGTCACAATCTCGCGGTGGTCGAGCACCTCGCCGACCGCGTCGCGGTGATGTATCTGGGGCGCATCGTCGAGGACGCGCCGACGGCCGAGCTCTTTGCCACTCCGCGCCATCCTTACTCGCGTGTGCTGCTCGACAGCGTGCTGACGCCTGAGCCGGGGCTCGGCGTGCCCGACACGCATCTCGGGGCGGCCTTTCCGAACCCACTGGATATGCCCTCGGGCTGCGCCTTCCATCCCCGCTGCCCACGCGCCAAGGATATCTGTTCGGTCCGCGCGCCAGCCCCGGTGACCGCGGGTACTGGGCTCGTCGAGTGCCATCTCTTCGATGCCGCCCAAACCCCGGCGCCCGCAGGCCTGTAGCCGCGCCCTACCCCCTGCCAAGGAGCCCCCGATGAGCCAACGCGCCTCCGTCATCGCCGCCGCCGAGGCCATTTTGGACGACGGCCGGTTCGAAGCCGATCTCGCCCGGCTGGTCGCCATCCCTTCCGAGAGCCAGACCGCCGAGGGCCTGCCCCACTGCGCCCGCTACCTGAGCGACGAGATGGTTCCGCGGCTCGATGCCATGAGCTTCGGCTGCGAGATCTTCGGGAACCCCGTGGCCGGATGTGGCCCCGTGCTGCTGGCAACCCGGATCGAGGACCCCGCCCTGCCCACGGTGCTCGGCTATGGGCATGGCGATGTGATCCGCGGCCTGGCAGACCGGTGGAGCAAGGGCGCCGGCCCCTGGCAGACCGCCCGCGACGGGTTGCGCCTCTATGGCCGCGGCACAGCGGACAACAAAGGCCAGCATCTGATCAACCTCACCGCCATGAAGACGGTGCTCGAAACCCGCGGCCGCCTGGGCTTCAACGCCAAGTTTATGATCGAAACCGGCGAGGAAAATGGCTCCAAGGGCCTGCGCGAGGTGATGGAGGCCCACCGAGACGCCTTTATGGCCGATGTCTTCATCGCCTCGGACGGGCCGCGGGTGCACCCCGAGCGTCCCACGGTCTCACTCGGCGCGCGCGGGGCGCTGAACTTCGATCTGGTCTGCGATCTCCGCGATGGCGGGCATCATTCGGGCAATTGGGGCGGTGCGCTGGCCGATCCAGCGACCCTGCTCGCCCATGCGATCGCCTCGATCACCGGGCCGTCGGGCGAGATCCGCGTGCCCGAATGGCGTCCCGACGGCGTGCGCCCCCTGGTGCGCGAATTGCTGGCGGACATTACCATCGATGGCGGATCGGGCGGGCCCGAGATCGACCCCCACTGGGGTGAGCCTGGCCTCTCGACGCCCGAGCGGGTCTATGCCTGGAACTCCTTTGCCGTGCTCGCCATGGTCGCCGGCATTCCCGAGAGCCCGGTCAACGCCATCGCCCCCTTTGCCCGCGCGCATTGCCAGCTCCGCTACATCGCCGGCACCGATGTGGCCGATATCCTGCCGGCACTCGAGCGTCATCTGGCCGCCCATGGCCACACACGTGTGCGGGTCGCCCGCCCGCCGGCGGGCAATGCAGGCGGCTTCAGCGCCTCGCGCACCGAGCCGGACGCGCCCTGGGCCGATTGGGTCCGCGCCTCGGTCGCGCGCACCACTGGCACGGCCCCGGCGGTGATCCCGCAAATGGGTGGCTCGATCTGCAATGATCTCTTCACCGATCTGCTCGGCATCCCGGCGATCTGGGTGCCGCATTCCTACACCGGATGCTCGCAGCACGCACCGGATGAGCACATCCTGCTGCCGGTGACCCGCAGCGCGCTCGGGATCATGGCGGGGCTCTACTGGGATCTGGGCGAGGGAGACACGCCATGAAGGGGATCCTGTGTGCGCCGCAGCCCGAGGCGGTCGAGGCCGGCGCCGATGTGCTGGCCGAGGGCGGCAATGCGGTCGACGCTGCGGTGGCCTGTGCCTTGGTGCAGACGGCGGTCGATCCGATCATGTGCGGGCTGGCCGGGTTCGGCTCGATGCAGGTCCTGATGGACGGGCAGCATCTCTGCCTCGACTTCCACGGCCGCGCCCCGCTCGCCACCCGGCCCGGCCAGTGGGCGCACCTGATCCGCGGCGAGAGCGATGACGGATTTGGCTTCCTGCTGGAGGGCGAGGTCAACGAGATCGGCTATCAGTCGATCACCACGCCCATGACCTTGCGGGCGCTGGCCACGGCGCTCGAGCGCTTTGGCACCCGCAGCTTGGCCGACCTGCTGCCCCCCGCCATCGCTTATGCGCGCGAAGGGTTTCAGGTCCGCCCCCATGTCCACGCCTTCTGGACCGAGGTGCCGAGCGGCGGGCGCGTGGCCCATGAAGAGTTCCTGCGCCGCACCCCCGCCACCGCCAAGATCTATGTGAAGCCGGACGGCACGATCCCCCGGGTCGGCGAGCGGCTCTGCAATCCGGACATGGCCCGCACGCTCGAGCGCATCGCGGCGGACGGGATCGACGATTTCTACAGCGGCGCGATTGCCGCCGAGATCACCGCCGATATGGCGGCCCATGGTGGGCTGCTGGCGGCCGACGATCTGGCCGGCGTCGCACCCACGGTGACCGAGCCGCTCTGGGGCACCTATCGCGGATACCGGATCGCCACGAACCGGCCTCCGGGCGGCGGCGTGATGCTGCTCGAAATGCTGAACATCCTCGAGCACTTCGACCTCGCTGCCATGGGCCACAACAGCCCCGCCTGTATCGCGACGGTCTCGGAGGCCATGAAGATCGCAACCGTCGACAAGGACAGTCGCATCGGCGATCCGCGCTTTGTCGATGTGCCGGTCGAGGAGCTGACCTCGAAACCCTATTCCGCGGCCATGGCCGAGCGTATCCGCAGCGGCGAGATCACCCACGTGGTGCGTTTGAACTCGGGCGCCGAGGAGAGCCGGGAGACCACCCATATCTCGGTGGTCGACGGGGCGGGCGGCGCCGTGTCGCTGACCCACTCGATCGGCATGCCCTCGGGCGTGGTCACCGAGGGGCTGGGTTTCATGTACAATGGCTGTATGGGGGTCTTTGATCCGCGGCCGGGGCGCGCGGGCTCGCTGGCGCCGGGCAAATCGCGCTTCACGGCGATGTGTCCCAGCCTGCTGTTCGACGAGCAGGGCCTCGCGATCGTCATCGGCGCCCCTGGCGGCACCTATATCACCATGGGCGTCCTTCAGGGCATCCTGAACATGGTCGATTTCGGAATGACCGCGGCCGAGGCGGTGGCCGCCCCCCGGTTCTGCACGACGTCGGACACGATCGACCTGACGAACCGGATCCCGCGGCGGACCGAGGCCGCGCTGCAGGGGCGCGGCTATCCCACCCGGCGGGCCGGCTTCTCCTATGGCTTTGCCGGCGTGCATGCGCTGCGGCGTGGAGAGACAGGCTGGCAGGGCGGCGCCGATCCCGGCCGCGACGGGATGGCGATGCGGGTCTAGAGCCGGCGCTCAGCCGATCCGCCGAGCCAGTCGCACCGCCGTCTGCCCAGGCCAAAGCCGCATGGACGGCATCACCAGCATACAGTCGTCATGGGGGCTGAGGACCGCCCGCTCGCCATCCCATCCGATGGGCGTGCCGGCCTTGGCCAGAACCTCGCCGCCGCTGAATGCGCTGGCGAACCGGAAGGCGTCGGTCTCGATGGTCACCGCGTCCGTCACCTCCCAGACCTCTTGGGGCTGGCGCGTGTCCGCCACGTCCTCGAGCAGCGCCGCATCGACCGTGCCGGTGCCCACCAGGAAGCGCGCGACCGACTCGATGGCCAGATCCGCGGCCGCGGCCTCCCAGTGTTGGCCACACTCGATCAGCACCGCCGCAGGGGCCGCCGCTGCCTCGCCGAACGCGCCGTGGTCGCGCATGCGCATCCCCGCCTTGTGGCCGCGGTCCTTCACGATCAGCCGCGGCACCCCGACGGACTCCGCCAGCGCCACGCCCTTGTCGCACCATCCCGCCATCATCATGGGCGGCGAAGGCCGCTGCATCGAATGGATGTCGAGCAGCAGATCCGCCTCGGCGATCACGGGCTGGGCCGCACGCACCCGGCGCATCTCGGCGCTGTCCCGGTCGCTCGCCAGCACATCCGCGCCCCACAGCCGGTTCATGTCCTCGTCCACCCAGCGCGTCGCATTGGGATCGGCCGGGTCAAAGCGCTGATACGCCTCGAGGTTTAGGAACCCCACCGTCAGCCGGCCCCGCTCGGGGCGAACGCCGCGCCGCAGCAGCCAGTCGAGCGCGATTGCCCCGCAAAGCTCGTTGCCATGGACCAGGGCTGTGACCATCGCATGGGGGCCCGGCGCCTCGGCGGTCCAGCTCCAGAAAAAGGGCAGACCCGTATTGCCCTCGGCCCAGGGCGTCAGATCCGGCGCCGCAAGCTCGACCGGATAGGCGTTGGGGATCTTGATGGTGGACATGGGCGCGCGCCTCTCCTCTTATCATCGGGCCAATCGGAGATCCGCATGACACCCCCCCGCATCGCCCTGATGGGCATGATCCTCGAATCCAACCGCTTCGCAAGGCCGACGACGCGCGCCGATTTCGAGCGGCTGACCTGGGCGACCGGTGAGGCGCTGTTGGCCGATGCGCGGGCCGAGACGCCAACGCTCGCGCTCGAGTTCGCCGCCTTTGTCCGCGCCATGGATGCGACCGGACCGTGGGAGCCCGTGCCCGTGCTGCTCGCCGCCGCCCATCCCGGCGGCCCGGTCGAGCGCGCGGTGTTCGAAGACGGGGTGGCCGCGATGCGCGCAGGCCTGGCCGAGCCTGTGGACGCCGTCTTTCTCTGCCATCACGGCGCGATGGTGGCCGAGCATCTCGACGACCCGGACGGTGCCATCGCCGAGGCGGTCCGCGACGCGGTCGGGCCCGATGTGCCCATCGTCCAGACGCTCGATCTGCACGCCAACATCTCGGATGCCATGTGCGAGGCGGTGGATCTGATCGTCGGCTATCGCACGAACCCCCATGTGGATTTTCGCGAGCGGGGCGAGGAGGCCGCCTTTGCGCTCCGCCAGATCCTGGCCGGCCAGGCGCGCCCGGCCGTGGCCCATGTGAAGCTGCCGATCGTGCCCGCCTCGGTCACGCTGCTGACCGCCGAGGCGCCCTATGGCCGGCTGATCGATCTCGGCCAGCGCCGCCAGGCCGAGCTCGGCGGCGCCATTTTGAACGTCTCGGTCTTTGGTAATTTCGTCTTCTCGGATGTGCCCGAGAACGGTGTTTCGGTGGTGGTCACAGGCCGCGACGGGCGCGCCGCCGCGGCCGACCTGGCGCAAGAGCTCGCCGAGCAGGCCTGGGCTGACCGCGAGGGCTTCACCCGGCGCCTCACCCCGCTCCCCGAGGCCATCGAGCGGGTGCTCGACCCCGACCGCGCGCCCATCATCCTCTCGGATGCCGGCGACAACCCCGGCGGCGGCGGCTCGGGCCGCACGACCGAGCTCCTCGCCGCGCTGATCGAGGCCGGCGCCGAGCGGACCTTCGTGGGCTCGGTCTTCGACCCCGAGCTCGCTGTCGAGGCCCATCAGCTCGGCCAGGGCGCCCGCATGACCGCGCGCTTCAACCGCTCGACCGGCACCGCACCGTGGGAGCGCTGGGACACCCCCCTCAGCGCCGAGGCCACCGTCGCCGCCCTCCACAGCGGCCAGGTTACCGGGCGCCTCGGCAAAACCGCCGGACGCCGACTCGACCTCGGCCCCTCCGCGCTGCTCACCATCGGCAGTGTGCAGGTGGTTGTGATCTCCGACCGCACCCAGACCGCCGACCCGATCTTCTTCGAAATGATGGGCCTGGATGTCGCCGATGCCCACACGGTCGTCGTCAAATCCCGTGGCCATTTCCGCGCAGGCTTCTCGACCTGGTTCCCCCCAGGGCGGGTCTTCGAGGTTGACACCGCCGGGCTCACCTCGCCGGTGCTCAGCCGCTGGCCGCTCGCGCACATCCCCCGCCCGGCCTTCCCCCTGGATCCCGAGACCAGCTGGCCCTGACGCTGACCGCGTCCGCGCGGCGCGGCCCGAGGCCGATGGGGGGCGGAC
>JBCCZI010000032.1:0-35035 GCA_039187815.1 Pseudomonadota bacterium
CGATCTGGTCATAGGCCTTGAACTCACCGAAATACTTCGTGATCGCCGCCGTCAGCGTCGTCTTGCCGTGATCAACGTGGCCGATCGTCCCCACATTCACATGCGGCTTGTTCCGCTCAAACTTTGCCTTCGCCATGGCTCTCACTCCGGGTGTTTCTCGCGCCTGCACAGGGGCCCTACGGCCCGTCTGCGCGGCGTGCGATACGGAATCCGGCGCCGTTCTGCAAGGGCGAAGTTCAGATGGCTGCTCGGTTGGGGCTCAGCCGCGGGCCGCAGCCATCATTGCGAGGCGCAGGAGGCAGCGTTCGGCCAGGGCGGCTTCGGGACGCGGGCCAGGGCTGCGGAGCTGCCGCTCGGTGGCATGAAGCTGGCGAAGTGCCGCCTCCGCGCGCGGAGCGGGCCAGCAACGGAGATCGGCCAGCAGCTGGTCGCGCCGCGGGCCGCGCACCGGCGGGCGGAGGCGGTCGATGGCGGTGGACGGCCCACCGGCGACGTCAGCCAGCATCAAGAGGCGCCGCATCTGGCGCGACACGGCGGCAAGCGTTCCTTGGGGCGCGGTACCGGCGGCCGTGAGACGGGCCAGCAGCGGGCTAACCATGGCGGCGCGACCTGCGGTCACCGCTTGGACCAGGCGGTCGAGTTCGGCGGGCCGGCTCTCGGGCGCAAGGGCCGCCACATCCTCGGCGCCAAGCTCGCCGGAGCCCGTGGCATAGAGCGCCAGGGTGTCGAGAAAGCGGGCAAAGCTGCCCGGATCCATCTCAGACGCCAGTGCGACCAGGGCGGCGCCCGCCTCATGGCTGACGGAGCCGGGTCCGCCCGCCTCCTTCAGACGCGCCGCAATCTCGGTCGCATCGGGGGGATCGGGATAGAACGCCATCGCCGCCAGATTGTCAGCCGTCTCAAAGAGTTTGCGCAGGCTCGAGCGGGCGGTCAGCCCCACGGCCGTGACCACCAGAAACCCGTCCTCGGGCGTGAGGTCTGGAACGTAGCCCCGGATCGCCTCGGTCAGCCCATCCTTGGCGCCGTCGATCAAGATCGCCGAGCGGTCCGCGAAGAAGCCCCGCGCCTTCAGCGCCGTCTCAAGGGCCGCCGGTTCCCGGCGCACGATGTCCGGCTCGAGCCGGGTCAGCCGCATCGGGTCGCCTTGGGTGAAGGCCTGCACCAGCTCCTGGCGGCGGAGGGTCAGAAGGCCGGCATCGGGCCCGTGGATCAGCGCCCCGCAGAGCGTCGGATCGGGCGCGCGACAGGTCCGCGCCGCCTGGGCGCCCGAGAGCTTCACGAAGCGCGGGGGGCGAGCCCGTCGGCTCGGGCCAGAATGTCCCGCGAGATGCGCTCGGCCAGGTCCTCGGCCAAGCGCCGCTCGACCGTACGCGCGGCCACCCGGCTGGCGAAAAGCGAGGTGGTGGCGTTGTAGCCCGACCGCGTGACCTCGCGGCCCGAGAGCACGGGGCCTCGGCTGCCATCCTCGGCCGGCCCGATCAGGCGCCACTGGGCGGTGGCCGTCACGGTGCGCCGGGTGACGCTGTTGTCCTGGGCGATCGCGAGGCCCCGATCGGTGGTCGTCACGGTGACCTCCAGCCGGTGATCGGGGGCCTGCGGTTGGCCAAGCCGCTCCTCGAGCCGCAGCGTCAGGTGATAGCCAATGCGCCCATCCACCGGCGGGAGCGCGATGCGCCCGCGCAGCGCCGTCGCTGGCTCGGTTTCGGCCAGCATCGGGCGAAAGCACCCGGCCAAAGGCATCGCCAGCGCCGCCAGCAGCAGCGCGCGGCGGCCCCGGCGGTCCGGCTCAGAGCACGACATTGACGATGCGTCCTGGCACAACGATGACCTTCTTCGGCGGCTTTCCCTCAAGAAACCGGACCACAGTTGGGTCGTCGAGCGCAAGCCGTTCGATCTCGTCCTTGGCCGCATCGCGGGCCACGGAGAGCTCGGCACGCTTTTTGCCGTTCACCTGGATGGGTAGAGTGATCACATCGTCTCGGGCCAGATCCTCGTCCCAGTGCGGCCAGGGCGTGTCGACCAGCATGGTCTCATAGCCGAGCCGCGCCCACAGCTCTTCGGCGATGTGCGGGGTCATGGGGTTGATCAGGCGCGCCAGCGCCTCGAAGGCCTCGCGCCGGGCCCAGTCGAGATCGGCGCCCGCGCCGCTCGCCTTGCCGATGGCGTTGGCGAACTCGTAGATCCGCGCGATCGCCTTGTTGAAGGCAAAGCCCTCGATATCGGCGGTCACCCCGGCGACGGTTTTGTGGGTGGCTTTGCGGAGCGCCTCTGCATCGGCTTCCATGGCGGGCAGCGGCGTGCCCATGGGTGCGACCGGCATCTCGGCGGCCATGCGCCAGACACGCTGGAGGAAGCGTGCCGCCCCTTCGACCCCGGCGGCTGTCCATTCGACATCGCGTTCGGGCGGGCTGTCGGACATCACGAACCAGCGGGCGGTGTCGGCGCCGAACTGCGCTATGATATCTTCGGGCGCGATGACGTTCTTCTTGGATTTGGACATCTTGATGGGCTGGCCGATCTCCACCAGTTCCCCGGTCTCTACCAACGTCGCACCGTCCTCGCTTCGGCGCACCTCTTCCGGCGCATGCCAGCGGGGCCGCCCGTCGGCCAGGCGAGTCGCATAGGTCTCGTGCGTCAGCATGCCTTGGGTGAACAGCGCCGAAAACGGCTCGGCCGCAGTCTCGGGCAGGTGCCCGGTCGCGATCATGGCGCGCGCAAAGAAACGGCTGTAGAGCAAGTGCAAAATCGCATGCTCCACCCCGCCGATATATTGGTCGACATTCATCCAATAGGCAGCCTCGGCGGGCTCGGTTGGGGTCTTTGCCCGCGGGGCGGTGAAGCGCGCGAAGTACCAGGAGCTGTCGACGAAGGTGTCCATGGTGTCGGTCTCGCGCCGCGCCTCGCTGCCGCATTTCGGACAGGTGGTGATGGCCCAGGTCGGATGGCGCGCGAGGGGATTGCCGCTGCCCGTCAGCTCGACATCCTTTGGCAGTGCGACGGGCAGGTTCTCTTTCTTCTCGGGCACCACACCGCAGTTCGGGCAGTGGACAACCGGGATCGGGCACCCCCAATAGCGCTGGCGGCTGATGCCCCAGTCGCGCAGGCGATAGCGGGTGACGCCGTTGCCGAGACTGCGCGCCTCCATCCAGTCGATCGTCGTGTCGATGCCCCGTTGGCTGGTGGTCTCGCCGATGCCGGCGAAATGATCGATATAGGCCACGGTCTCAGTTTTGGGCGGGACCAGCGCCTCGGCGTCGACATCCGCATCGCTGCCGGGCATCCGAAACGCGTTTTCGACCACGAGGCCATACTTCCGGGCGAAATCCAGATCGCGCTGATCATGGGCCGGACAGCCAAAAACTGCGCCCGTGCCATAGTCCATCAGCACGAAATTGCCGATCCAGACTGGCATGGTTTGGTCCGGATAGACCGGGTGACGCACGGCGAGGCCGGTGTCCAAGCCCTTCTTCTCGGCCTTCTCCAACGCTTCTTCCGAGGTCGCAGTCTTGCGGCACTCGGCGTTGAAGGCGGCGATCTCGGGCTGCTCGGTCTCGAGCGCCTTGGCCAGTGGGTGGTCGGGCGAGATGGCGAGGAAACTCGCCCCCCGCAGCGTGTCGGGACGGGTCGAATAGCAGAGCACGGTGTCGATGGCGCCCAGGGGTTCGGTCAGCGGAAAGCCGATCTCGATGCCGCGAGACTTGCCGATCCAGTTCTGCTGCATCAGGCGGACCTTGTCGGGCCACTGGTCGAGGCCGTCGATGGCCGACAGCAGCTCTTCGGCCATGTCCGAGATGCGGAAGAACCACTGGGTCAACTCGCGCCGCTCGACCGGCGCGCCGGTGCGCCAGCCCTTGCCGTCGATCACCTGTTCGTTCGCCAGCACGGTCTGGTCGATCGGGTCCCAGTTCACCACCGAGGCGCGGCGCGCGACAAAGCCCGCTTCGAGCATGTCGAGGAACAATGCCTGTTGCTGGCCGTAGTATTCGGGGTCGCAGGTGGCGAGTTCGCGGGTCCAGTCGATCGACAGGCCGAGCGGCTCCATCTGCTCGCGCATCACGGCCATGTTCTCGCGCGTCCACTCTTCCGGGTGGCGCCCGCGCTCGATGGCGGCGTTCTCGGCGGGCAGGCCGAAGGCATCAAAGCCCATGGGATGCAAGACGTTGAAGCCGCGCGCCCGTTTGTAGCGCGCCACCAGATCGCCCATCACATAGTTGCGCGTGTGGCCCACATGGATGCGGCCCGAAGGGTAGGGAAACATCTCAAGCACATAGTACTTCGGCCGATCGGGGTCGCGGCTGACCTCAAAGGCGCGGGCGTCGGCCCAGCGCGCCTGCCATTTCGGCTCGACCTCGCGCGCAGCATAGCGGGACATCAGGGCACCTCGTTCGGCTGTCATCTCGGGCGGTCCTATCGCCCGGCCCGCCTGATTTCAATCCGGATGCCTGTCGATCGCCGGGCTCGGCTCGGCCGCATCCAGCCATTTTCGCATGATAGGACGCGTGGGCGACCGGCGCGCGACCTCCTGGAACCCCGCATCGCGAAACGTGCCCAGAAATCCCGTCCAGGCATAGACGGATGGATAAGAGCGCTTGGGCGTGTCGACCGGATAGCCCTCGAGACAGGGTGCTCCGCGTGCTGCCGCATGGGCGCACGCCGCCTCGAGCAAGCGCCGCGACAGACCGCGGCGGCGCCAGCCCTTGTCGACCAAGAAACAGGCGACGGACCATACCGGAACCTCATCGACCGGCTTCAGGACGCGCGAGTTGGCAAGGCGCGGAAGGGCTGTGCGCGCATCCAGATGGATCCAGCCGACGGCCCTCTCACCGTCGAATGCCACCAACCCGGGTGGGGGGCCGGCGGCGAAGACCGATTGCATCGCCGCGCGGTTCGGTGCCCCCATGCCGGCATCCATTGCCGCTTTGGACTGGCGCCAAAGCATGCACCAGCAGCCGCCGCAGCCGCCCTTTTCGCCCATGACCGCTTGGAAGGATGTCCAATCGGCAGGGCGGATGGACAGCGGCTCGGTCTCCATGGGCGCGCTCAGCTGGCGCTTTCGTCCTCGACTGAGGCGATCCGCACCTGGCGGGCCCGCGTCAGGATCGCGTCCTCGAGTCGACGGGCCGTATCGGGGCTCACTGCCCGCGGGACCCAGACTCCCTGGTCAACCCTGTCCTCGCGGAACACGGCGACCCGCAAAGCCGAGGCGCGCAATTCGTGATTGAGCACATAAGCGGTCACTTTAAAGCGCTGGTCTGGGTTCTCGGGTGTCGTTGCCCACTCGGTCGCAATGACGCCGGTGAAGGGATCCGTCGAGGCCAGCGGCAGGAACGACAGCGTGTCGAGCGAGGCCTGCCACAGATAGCGGTTCACCGGCAGACTGCCGCCAGGGCCACTGCCCTCATCGCCGTCCAGGATGCTGCCGTCCAGAACGCGCCCGAGCGCGATCCCGCCCTCGCCAAACAACGTGTCATCCACATCGCCGGCGGCATTTTGACCGACATTCGGTGAAGGTGTCTGGAAATCGTCATCCGCTGCGTAGTTGCCAGAGCAGGCGGTCAACGCCACCAATGCAATCGCCAGCGCACCCAAGCGCAGTGCTGCTCTACCCATAACCGTGTCGTCTCCCCAAAACCCCGTCCTGGCGGCGGAACTTCGCGCTCAAGCCCACCAGACACTTCGTTCGCTTACCACATGGGCCGGGACGGCGAAAGCCGCTGGCGACCACCCTCCGGATTCAACCGAAACACCGCGGGATCGCCAGCGCTGTTGCGAAAATGCACCGAAGGTTGCCAGGAGGTTAAGCAGCCCGGTGTCGGCGATTGACCGGCGGCGGCGGAGGCGTATCAACGGGGCAGCGGGTAAGGCCGAGTCTTGCGGGTCTTGGCATTTCGTGCACCATGTACGGACCCGAAGGAACGCATACGTGGCAACAAAGAGGGACACGATGAAGAAAGTTCTCATGGGCACCAGCGCAATCGCGCTCGTGGGTGCCTTCGCCGGCTCTGCAGCTGCGGCCGAGTTCGAGATGAAAGTCGGCGGCTACATGGAGCAGCACATCGCTTATGCTGACTCCGACATCGACAACGGTGGCCCGGAAGACTACAGCGGCATCGACTCGAAGCAGGACGCTGAGATCCACTTCAAGCCGTCGATCACGCTGGACAACGGCATCAAGTTCGGTGTCGACATCCAGCTCGAGGGCAACACCTCTGGCGACCAGATCGACGAATCGTTCATGTTCATTCGCGGCTCGTTTGGTGAGGTCCTCCTCGGCAACGAGAACTCGGCTGGTTACAAGATGACCTACGCCGCGCCGGACGTGACCTTCGTCAATGTGAACTCGGGCTCGCTGACCGCGTTCATCCCGTGGTCGGGCACCGCCGCTGGCGTGAGCACCGGCGACGACGTCTTCCGCGGCACGCTGGGCTCGACCTTCCTCGAGAACGCCCGCAACAACGACGCTGCGCGCTTCACCTACTTCACCCCTCGCTTCGCTGGCTTCCAGCTGGGTGTGTCGTATGCCCGCGACGGGTCGGACGACAGCAACGCTCAGCAGAACCTCGAAGGTGCTGCGGTTCGCGACCTGTTCGACATCGGTGCGAACTACGTGAACTCGTTCGGCGACATCGACGTCGCGGTGTCGGGCCGCTACGGCATCGCGTTCTCGGACGTTCCGGGTGGCGACGATCCGGAAGTGTTCGGTGCTGGTCTCAACATCGGTTTCGCCGGTGTGACGGTCGGCGGCTCGTTTGCTGAGCAGAACAACGCCGGTGCCGACGATGGCTCCGTGTTCGACGTTGGTATCAGCTACGAGACCGGCCCCTGGGGTGTGTCCTTCACCTACATGTCGGGTGAGAACGTGGATGACGAGAACGCGGCCATCGGCGCTGACGAGACCGCTGACCAGTTCCTGCTTGGCGCCAAGTATAAGCTGGCCAAAGGCGTCGACCTGCAGGCCTTCGGCGCCTATGTCGACTTTGAGGAAGACGTGGGTGACGCTGGTGGTTCGGGCGACGATATCGATGGCTTCGTCATCGGCACCGGCATCCGTCTGCGCTTCTGATCCAAGCGGATCGAGAGACATGAGCAGGGGGGGCTTGCCCCCCCTGTTTCTTTTTGCAAAGGCTGACGCTTAAGCGAGGCCGAGCGATGGCGAAATCCACATCCCGACCGATCAAGCGCTCCGAGCCCGGGCGGGCCGGGACGTCGCGCGCCGCGCAAAAGCCCAACCAGAAGAACATCGTCTGGCTCGCCTCCTATCCGAAATCCGGGAACACCTGGACGCGGATTTTCCTGGCGAATTATCTCTTCAATCGCGCCGAGCCGATGCCAATCAACCAGATCCACCGTTTGGGCATTGGCGACAGCATTGCCAAAACCTATCGCATGGTCGCCAACGGGCCGATCGACACGCGCGATATGCGGGCCATGCTGGCGCTCCGCCCCAAGGTGCTGCGCGGGATCACGGGCAACGGCGCGGATGTGAACTTCGTCAAGACGCACAATATCCGGGACATCGCACTCGGGACCGAGTTGATCCCGGCGCCGTTCACCCGCTCCGCGGTCTACATCCTGCGTAATCCGCTGGATTTGCTGCTGTCCTATGCGCGCCATTATGGTCTCGAGCATGCCCAGGCAGCCGAGGCGATGGCCCGCGACGATCATTTGGCCCACGGCGATGCCGAGACGGTGCCGCAATATCTCGGTCATTGGTCGCGGCACGTAAAGAGCTGGACGGGCCGTGCGCCCTTTCCCGTGCTGGTTCTGCGCTATGAGGACCTGCAGACGGATCCGGAGACCCAGTTCGCGCGTCTGCTCGAGCATATCGGCGTGCCCCTCGATCCCGAGCGCCTCACCCGCGCCGTGGGCTTCTCAAGCTTTGGCGAAGTGGCGCGCCAGGAGACCGAGACCGGCTTTGTCGAGAAATCCCCGTCGGCCGAGCGCTTCTTCCATGGCGGCAAGGCAGGCGGTTGGCAAACCGACCTCGCCCCAGAGATCGCAGACCGCGTCATGCGCGACCACGGCGCGGTGATGCGCGCGCATGGGTATCTCACATGACGCTGCAGCGGATCATCTGGCTCGCCTCATTCCCAAAATCGGGCAACACCTGGCTGCGCAGCTTTCTGGCGCAGTACTTCATGCCCGATGGCAAGGCGCCCGATATCAACTCCTTGCGCGACTTCACCACGGCCGATGTTCGCCAGGATTTCTTTGACAGGGCTGTGGGCGGACGGTTCGTCGCCGCAGATTTCGACCATTGGCTGCGCACGCGGGTGAAGGCCGTGCGCCTGATCGCGGGCTCGAAATCCGGCCACCACTTTGTCAAGACCCATTGCCAGGTCCAGCGGATCGGGCCGGTTGACGTGATCGATCCGGCGGTGACGGCGGCGGCGATCTACGTGCTGCGCAATCCGTTCGATGTGGCCCCGTCTTATGCGCGCCATCTCGGGCTTTCGCTCGATGAGGCGATCGACAAGATGCTCTCGCCGCAATCGCTCAACTCGACCGAGACCCGCATCTTCGAGATTGTCGGGCGCTGGGACGACCATGTGGCGAGCTGGCAGGCGGCACGGGGTCTGCCTCAGCACGTTATGCGTTATGAGGATATGAAGGCCGACACCGAGCGTGCGTTCCGGGGTTTACTGGGCTTCCTGCAAGCGCCGGTTAAAGACGGCAAACTCCGCCGCGCCATCCGCGAGACCTCGTTCGACGCGCTGCGCAAGCAGGAGGACAGCCAAGGCTTTGTCGAGCGTCCTGCGGGCATGGAGAAGTTCTTTGCCAAAGGACAGTCGGGTGCATGGCGGGACGATCTGACCCCCGGACAAGTCGCCCGGTTGCGTGAGGGGTTCCTGCCAGCCATCGAGCGCTGGTACCCGGAACTGGTCGAGGAGACGGCAGACGTGGCGGCCAAGGCATGAGCGGGCTGGCGGACATCCAATCCCGGATCGCAGCGGCCGCCGAGGAGGCTGGGCGCGCGGCCGGGGATGTGAGCCTGGTTGCCGTCTCGAAGGTGCAGCCGAACGACCGGGTTGAGGCGGTGCTCGAGGCCGGCCACCGGGTGTTTGGCGAGAACCGGGTGCAGGAGGCTGCCTCGAAATGGCCTGCCTTCCGGGAGCGGTATGCGAATATCGAGCTGCATCTCCTGGGTCCGCTCCAGACCAACAAGGCGCGTCAGGCGGTGGAGCTCTTCGATGTGATCGAAAGCGTCGACCGGCCCAAGCTGGCGCGGCGCTTGGCCGAGCTTTTCGCCGAGACCGGACGCCGGCTGCCCTGTTTTCTGCAGGTGAACACCGGCGAAGAGGCGCAAAAGGCCGGGATCCTCCCTGCCGATATCGATACCTTTGTCGCCGAGTGTCGGGGTCTCGATCTGCCGATCGCCGGTCTGATGTGCATCCCGCCGATCGATGAGGAACCGGCGCTGCATTTCGCCCTACTCTCGAGCATTGCTGAGCGCAACGGGCTCACGGGATTGTCCATGGGCATGAGCGGTGACTTCGAGACGGCCGTGCGGTTGGGCGCCACCGTGGTGCGCGTCGGCTCGGCAATCTTCGGCGCCCGTGACTACTCTGCAGCTGGCTGAGGAACCGAGGCGAGGACCTCCGTCTCGCTGCCCATGATCTCGGCAACCGCAGCGGGATCGGGCACCAGGGCGACGATGGCCAGCGTATCGGACCGTGCCGCTTGGATCGCCTCGGCTGTCTGAGCAGGGGATAAGCCGACCGGCAGTTCCTCCCTCTCGGCATCGCGGCGGGCAAGCTCCAGCAGCGGCGCAGCGTCGGCGGTGAATAGCACGAGATCCGCCTCCTGCAACCGCTGAACCGCCCGCAAGGTTGCGAGGTCAGGATCGGCGATGGGGGCCATCAATGATAGTCTGGCGCCAGCATCGTCTGGGGCGCGGCCGGCTGCCAGCGCCGCGTCGAGCATGGCCTCGGCCCCGTCCTCGTCACCTGCGGTAAAGCGCTGCCGCGGCTCCCGGAACGCCCAGGCCCAAAAGGAACGACGCCGAGCGCGCATGACCTGCCGGGCGACACGCTCGCGCAACCGCCCGGCCAGCGCGGTGAATCCGCCGAGGCGCGGCTCTAGGATGGCCTCGAGCCGCGACTTCACCTGTCGGGCCAGCACCGGCGCTGTCCCTTCGGTGCCGATGGCGATCACCAGCGGGTCGCGGTCGACCAGCGCCGGCATGGTCGCATCGCACAGATCCGGGCGATCGACGACATTGACAAGAACGCCCATATCTTGAGCCACGGCCGCGGCGGCGGCGTCCGCCCCGGCGCATCCGGTGCCGATCATGGCGAACAGCGCGTCCTCGAAGGCAGCCGGATCCAGCACCGCCCGGCGATGGCGCGCCCGCCCCTGGGCGACCATGTCCGTCAGCTCGTCATCTAAGCTGGGGGCCATCAGCTCGATGCGCGCGCTGCTCCGCCCGACCAGCCGGGCCTTCTGCGCCGCTTGCTCGCCACCCCCGACGATCACCACGCGCCGGCCATCGGTGCGGAGAAACAGGGGAAAGCTGCGCATAGAGACCTCCGTTCCCCAGGCACTGCTCACAAAAAGACCCGGAGCGCAAGGCTCCGGGCCGAATTGGAGGCCGCCGCCGCTGACGGCCCCCGGGGATACGAGAAGGTCAGACGAACTGCGAGCCCTTGCCGAACTCGGGGTACGCCTCCATGCCGATCTCGGAGCTGTCGAGGCCAGCCATCTCTTCTTCCTCGCTCACGCGGATGCCGATCGTCATCGCCAGGAAGAACCACAGGATCAGCGAGACAACGAAGACGAAGACACCGACGATCACGATCGAGATCAGCTGGCCCGATATGGTCGCGTCGCTGTTCGTCAGGATCACCGCGATGGTGCCCCAGATGCCGGCGAAGAGGTGGACAGGGATCGCGCCCACGACGTCATCGATCTTCATGCGGTCGAGCATGGGCACGGTGAAGACCACGATCACAC
The DNA here is from genome assembly GCA_039187815.1 of Pseudomonadota bacterium. Lineage (GTDB taxonomy): Bacteria > Pseudomonadota > Alphaproteobacteria > Rhodobacterales > Rhodobacteraceae > Thermohalobaculum. The sequence goes on from JBCCZI010000032.1 coordinate 10,954, forward strand.
CGCCGATGGCGCCGATGATGGTCGCCATGCCGAGCGAGGGGGTCAGCGGCTCAGCGGTGATCGACACGAGGCCGGCCAGAGCACCGTTCAGCGCCATAGTCAGGTCAACCTTGCCGTAGAGCAGTTGGGTCAGGAACAGCGTGGCGATCACGCCGCCGGCCGCGGCCGCGTTGGTGTTGGCGAAGATGCGCGAGACGTCCGCCACATCGCCGACCGAGCCCATGGCGAGCTGCGAGCCGCCATTGAAGCCGAACCAGCCGAGCCACAGGATAAAGGCACCCAGCGTCGCCAGCGGCAGGTTCGAGCCCGGCATCGGCGTGATCTTGCCGTCAGCCGCGTATTTCCCAAGCCGCGGGCCCAGCACGATGGCGCCGGCCAGAGCCGCCCAGCCGCCGACCGAGTGCACGACCGTCGAGCCGGCAAAGTCGAGGAAGCCATACTGGCTGTCCAGGAAACCGCCGCCCCATTTCCAGCTGGCCTGGATCGGGTAGATGATCGCGGTCAGCACAAAGGTGAACAGAAGGAAGGGCCACAGCTTGATGCGCTCGGCCAGTGCGCCCGAGACGATCGACGCGGTAGCAGCACAGAACATTAGCTGGAAGAAATAGTCCGATCCGGTCGAGGCATAAGACAGATCATCGGCCGCATCCGGAGCAACGCCCACGGCTTCGAGCACGGCAACACCGAAGGCACCCAGATAGCCGCCGGTCTCGTCAGTGCCGATCGACCAGTTGCCCAGCGGATACATCAGGTTGTAGCCGATCAGGTAGTAGCCCACGGCCGCGATCGAGAAGAGCGCGATGTTCTTGGTGCACTGCATGGCCACGTTCTTGGAGCGCACGAGCCCCGCCTCGAGCATGCAGAAGCCAGCCGCCATCCACATGACCAGGAAGCCGCCGATCAGGAACAGCAGGGTGTTGAGGACGAAGACCGAGTGCACGGGCACATCGGTGGGAGCCGCGGCCTCCTGGGCCAGCGCCGGACCGGCGATCAGCGCTCCGGCCATGGCCAAGAGCGCGACAAGCGACGTGTTCTTCATAATATTCCCTTCCGTTTGCTCTTGGATCACAGCGCGTCTTCGTCGCGCTCGTCGGTGCGCACTCGCACCGCCTGTTCGACCGGCGCGACAAAGATCTTGCCGTCGCCGATCTTGCCGGTCCGGGCGGTGGAGCTGATGGTTTCAACGATCGCATCGACACGGTCATCCGGGACGACCAGTTCGATCTTGATCTTCGGTACGAAGTTCACGACGTATTCGGCGCCTCGATAGATCTCGGTATGCCCGCTCTGGCGGCCGTATCCCTTGACCTCCGAGACCATCAGACCCTGCACGCCCGACTGGGTGAGCGCTTGTCGGACCTCTTCGAGCTTGAAGGGTTTGATGACGGCTACGATCAGTTTCATCTTTCTCCCCGATCTGTCCCAGCTGGATCGGCCCAGCCTGCGCCTGGGTATTCAAGATCGGTGCCAGATCGATGTTGGATCTTAGCGAATTGATTCGAAACAATTATTTCAATCGATCGCCTGCGATGCTCAGAATGAGGCGAGAATTTGTGCACAAGAAATCGGCATTGGGCGCCAATTGGGCATTTCTGTGTGCGCCCTAGCGCGTCGCGGGCCTTTGACGTATCTATCGGGTGTGTTGAGACGGGGAGCCCATGGCGGACAGGCGCAAACCCGGAGCCAAGGACACCAAACGCAAGAAAGCGGGTCCAAAGGCGAAGAAACCCGGACCGAAGACATCCAAGGCCGGCCCCGGCCCGATCGGACGCGTGGTCCGGCGGGTCGTCCTGGGGAGCTTGGGCTTGATCTGGGCCATCACCTGGCGGGCCGCTGCCGTGGTGGCCGTGCTGCTCGCGGGCGCCACGGGGTACTACTACCAACAGCTGCCGGCGGTCTCCGACATGCTCGATGGGCGTGCGACCGGATCGGTGACGCTGACCGATCGCCATGGCTCGGTCTTTGCCTGGCGGGGTGAGCAATATGGCGGCGCGCTGCGCATGGGCGAGGCCTCGCCGCATCTGATCCATGCGGTCATCGCCGCCGAGGACCGCCGCTATTGGGATCATGTCGGCATCGATCCGCGTGGGATCGCTCGGGCGCTCTACACCAATCTGCGGGCCGGGCGTCTGGTGCAGGGGGGCTCGACGCTCACCCAACAGGTGGCCAAGAACGTTTTCCTGAACGCCGAGCGGACGCTTGAGCGCAAGCTCAAGGAAGTGCCGATGGCCCTGGCGCTCGAGCTCAAATACTCCAAGGAAGAGATCCTCTCGATCTATCTGAACCGGGTGTATCTCGGGGCGGGCACCTATGGGTTCGAAGCGGCGGCGCAGCGCTATTTTGGCGTGTCGGCCCGGGCGCTCAGCCCGGCCGAGGCCGCCATGCTGGCCGGGCTGCTGCGCGCGCCGTCCCGCTATGCCCCCACGGCCGATATCGAGAAGGCCCAAGGCCGCGCCTCAGTGATCGTCCGGCTGATGCACGAGCAGGAGTTCCTCTCGGATGCCCAGGTCTATGAGGCGCTGGCGAACCCTGCGGGCCTCAGCCGCGCGGCCAAGGCGCGGGCGGGCGATGCCTTTGCCGATTGGGTGATGGAGACGTTGCCGGACTATCTGGCGCGCCGCACCGCCGAGGATGTGGTGATCGCGACCACCTTCGATCCCCGGGCCCAGGCCGCCGCCGAAGCCGCGGTGGCGGAGGTGTTCGCAGCCAAGGTGAAGCAAGGCTCCAAGGCGCAGGCGGCGGTGGTGGTGCTCTCCCCCGATGGCGCCGTACGCGCCATGGTCGGTGGGCATGAGGACAAGGCCGGGCGCTTCAACCGCGCAACCCAGGCCAAGCGTCAGACCGGCAGCGCGTTCAAGCCCATCGTCTATGCCGCCGCGCTCGAGGCAGGCCTCGGCCCGCGCTCGGTGATCGAGGATGCCCCGCTCACGATCCGCGGCTGGAGCCCGCGCAATTACGGCGGCGGTTACAGCGGATCGGTCACCGTGGAGGAGGCGCTTGCCCGGTCGATCAACACCGTGGCCGTGCGCCTGTCCGAGCAAGCCGGGCGCGCTCAGGTCCGTGGCCTGGCCAGCGAGATGGGCATCACCACGCCCTTGGCGCTGGGGCCAGCGGTGGCGCTTGGCACCTCTGAGGCGACGCTGATCGACATGTCCGGGGTCTATGCGACCATCCGCGCCGAGGGACGCCCAACCCGTCCTTGGGGCCTGCGGACGTTGACCTTGCGAGGAGACGACCGCCCGCTGATCCGGCACACCGAGGCCCGTCGCGGCACGGTCATCGCGCCCGAGACGGCCCGGCGGCTCACCTATATGATGACCGGCGTGGTCGAGCGCGGCACCGGCAAGCGCGCCCGTCTGCCCGGCTGGCAAGTTGCGGGCAAGACCGGCACCACCCAGGAGGCCCGGGACGCCTGGTTTCTTGGCTTCACCGGGGCTTATGTGATCGGCGTCTGGATGGGAAATGATGACAATGCGCCGCTGACGGGTGTGACCGGTGGCGGGCTGCCCGCCGAGATCTGGCGCGGCGTCGCGGGCCGTCTGCACGATGGGCTCGAGCCCGTGCCGCTGCCCATGGAGCGGGGCCGGCCGGTCTCGACCGCGGTTGCCCAGGCCGGGCCCGTGGGCGAGGACAGTCTGGTCGAGCGGGTGTTCCGGGATGTGCTCCAAGGGCTCGGCGCCGAGGAGGCCCCAAGCAAACCGTCAGGGTTCGACCCCACACCCGGCAGCGACCGCTGAAGACGCTGGACGTTCGGGACGGCAGGAGCCTCAGCCGCAACAACCGTTGGCGCCTGGGCCGGAGCAGGCCCGAGGCGCGTCGGTCTGCGCCGCTGTCGACATCGCTGTGGCCGGTTTGCACTGGGCATGGATCGATCGAAGCCTGAGCGATACGGCGCCGTTGATCAATTCCGGCGCCGATGGCTCGTAGATCCGCAAGCCGTCATTGCCATGGGCGAACTCAATGCGCAGGGGGCTCGTGCCCAGACATTCGACCCGTCGGGTGCTCTGTTCGAGGATCCGTGTGAACTTTCCAACGGCCATATGGCTGGCGCCCTGTCCGTCCAACAGTTGCAAGGCGACCTCGGTCCAGGCATCCGTGCGCCCGACACAGTCGATGCTGGATATGCGCGCAAGCTTCAGTTCGGTCACGTGATAGCCGGCGCCGATCGGGCCGGCATCGGTGGAGAAGACCAATGGGGCCTCGCTGGGCCGCGCGCGGGTCACGGCAATCAGATCGTCAGGGGTCATCGGTCCCTCTTTGGTTTCAAGGGGTGTTGAAATATATCTATATGAGCGGGCCGCACATTTCAAGAGGTGTTGAAACATGGATGAGACCGGGACGCTTGCGGCCTTTGCCTCGCTGTCGAACGCCACGCGGCTGCGGATAGTGCGCGAGTTGGTGGCCGCCGGGCCCGACGGCCTCAGCGCCGGCGCGTTGGCCGAGGCAGTCGGCGCAAGCCCGTCGCGCGCCTCGTTCCATCTCGCCAACTTGGCAAAGGCACGCCTGGTCACTTCCAGTCAGTTCGCGAGACAGGTCGTCTACCGTGCCGACTTTGAGGCGATCGGGGCCATGATCCGTTTCTTCATGGACGACTGCTGCGCAAAGAATGCGCGCATTCGGGCCTGTTGCTCGGGCATGGGAAGGATCTGACCAGACGCGGGTCCTCGGCAAAAAGTTGCGCCGCAAGACCACGCGCGCCGAAATGGAGAACTCAACGCCTAAAGGTGAGTTGGTGCCCAGGAGAAGACTCGAACTTCCACGCCCATACGGGCACTAGCACCTGAAGCTAGCGCGTCTACCAATTCCGCCACCTGGGCACGGGATCGGCGCGTCTTGCGACGCGGCTGTTCGTGTAAGCGCATCGACGGGGTCTGTCAACGCCCTCGCCGGGCTGAGAAGCGCCCTTGCGCGACGCTGGCGCGGCTCACGCAGCGGAGGCTCGGAGAGGCCACCGCCGAAGCGCGGCCAAGGCGCCCAATCCGCCCAGCATCAGCCAGACCGAGGCCGGTAAGGGCAACACCGCATAGCCGAGGTCCTGGAAGCTGAAGAGCGTGGTCTGCGCGAGATAGGGGTTCTGGTTGAGAAAGCCCGTCATGATCTCGGGATTGTCGCCAAAGCCACCATTTGCGGTGAAGTTCCCAAAGGTTTGCTCATCCCAATGGGCGCCACGGGTGCCCTGGCCGCCGCCGTCTTCGAGCGGGATGGACGTGACTGGGCCGCCAAGCTCGTCAGCGAACTCGGCATTGTAGGCCTCGAGGCCGAACGATCCGGCATACTCGGTGAAAAATCCGCTCCCGTCCTCGGCCGCGACCGCGTTGTTAAAGTCCCAGATCGACGGGGAGTAGCCCATTGTGTGCGCCATCTCGTGGATGATGACGGCGGTGATCCGGTCGGTTCCGCCGGGCTGGCCGAGAAAGGCGTTGATGTCGTCCACATCGAACGTCATCGCGCCGCGGTCAGGGGTTGTGAAGCCGTCGCTTTGCTGGGCGCGGCGCCACCCCGCCGAGCCCAGAATGCTGCCCACACCGTCGATCGTCGCGATGGTAACGTCAAGGATTAGCGCCGGTATCGCATCGGCCAAACCCTGGGTCCGATAACCCGAAATCTGCGACTCCCAGAAGTTGGCGGCGTCCTCAAACAAATTGATGATTTGCGCGCTCGGTGGCGGGCCCTGATAGGCGAAGGTCACGTTGAAATCGCCAAAGGAGGGCACCAAGAGGTCTTGGTGGTTTGGCAACAGCGGATTGACCGTCACAGGAACCGCCTTGGCGTTCTCTAGGGACATCAGGGCGCAAAAGACGCCGATGCACACCACAAGGCCAACACGTTTCGCCTTGGTCATCTCGCCCTACCCCTTTTTCGGTGCCGGGAATCGCATCGGCCAAAAAAAGGTTAACACGGCCACACCAATAAGATGTAAGTATTGTGGCCAATCTCAACATAAACGTGTTTTTGCAGGTGCACTGTCGCCCAGGATCCGCGGTTGGCCCGATATGGAGCAGGAAAGCCCGGTCGACCCTTGCCGTGCCGTCTCCGCGCGCTTAGTCCTGGGCACCAATCGACTGAGGGAAGGAAGCGGCATGGCGGTGGCACTGACCGAGGCGCCCATCGCGGCGATCGTGGGCGGATCCGGGTTCGTCGGGCGCTATATCGCTCAGGCGCTTGCTCGTGAGGGATGGCGTGTCCGCGTCGGCTGTCGGCGCCCGCATGAGGCGCATTTTGTGCGCCCCTATGGCGTTGTGGGGCAGGTCGAGCCGGTCCAGTGCAACATCCGCGATGACGCGTCGATTGCCCGCCTGGTCGATGGCGCCGAGGCGGTGATCAACTGCGTTGGTATCCTGTTCGAGAGTGGGCCAAACAAGTTCGACAGCGTACAGGCCGAGGGTGCGGGCCGTGTCGCACGCCTGGCCGCCGAGGCCGGTGCCCGCACCATGGTGCATATCTCGGCAATTGGCGCGGATGCGCACAGCCCGGCCGATTATGCCCGAACCAAAGCCGCTGGCGAGGCGGCGGTGCAGGCGGCCTTTCCGACCGCTGTGATTCTGCGCCCCTCGATCGTGTTCGGCACCGAGGACCAATTCTTCAACCGCTTTGCCAAGATGGCGCGCCTGTCGCCCATGGTGCCCGTGGTCGGTGGCAGCACCCGCTTTCAACCGGTCTGGGTGCAGGACGTTGCCGAGGCCGCGGCGCGGTCGGCGATGGGCAAGGCCGAGCCCGGCGTCTACGAACTCGGCGGTCCCAATGTCTACACCTTCCGCGCGCTGATCGAGCTGATGCTGCGCGTGATCCGCCGTCGCCGGCTGATCGTGGACATCCCCTTCTTTGCGGCCCGCATCCAGGGTATGATCCTTGGCCTGTTGCCCAACCCGCCGATCACGACCGATCAGGTGCGCCTGCTCGAGAGCGACAATGTGGTCTCGGAGGGTGCGCTCGGTTTTGAGGCGCTTGGGATTGTGCCAGAGGCGCCGGAAGGCATCATCGAGAGCTATCTCTATCCCTACCGGCCCTATGGCCAGTATGCCGCGCTGACCGAGAGCCGGGGGCTCGAGGACTGAGGCTCAGCCATAGGCGATCCACAGCAAGACGGCGCCCAGCCCGAGGCGATAGACGACAAAGGGCGTCATCGACCAAGCCGCGCGGAACATCCGCATCATGACGGCCAGCGATGCCAGCGCCGCGCCGCATGCCAGCGCCGCCGCCAGCAGAAAGTCCCGGCCCAGCGACAGATCGCCCGCGCGGAAGAGGCCCACAGTCTCGACGAGGCTGGCGGCCAGAATGGTCGGCACAGCCATCAACAGAGCCAGGCGTGCGGCCTCCAGGCGGCCATAGCCGAGCGCGCGGGCCATGGTCATGCAGGCCCCCGAACGGCTGGTCCCCGGGATCAGCGCACAGGCCTGGGCCAGGCCCATCAGGCCAGCATCACGCCAGCTCCAGGGGCGCGGGCCCTGGGCCCCATAGCGATCGGCGAGCCACAACAGGATGCCGCCGATCAGTGTGGCCCAGCCGACCACTTCGATGCTGCGCAAGGCCGGCATGACACCGCCCAGTTTGAGCACGATACCGACCCCGACCGCAGGCACGGTGGCAAAGGCGAGGAGGAGCGCGAGGCGGGCTGCCGGGCTCTGCCAGCGCCCCCGGAAGAGATCACCGACGCCGCGGGCGATCTCGGCCATATCGCGGGCGAAATAGGCGCAAACCGCCACCAAAGTGCCAAGATGGACGGCGACATCGAGCGTCACGCCCTGGTCCGGCCGCCCGGTCAACAGCGGCCACAGTGCCAGATGGCCCGAGGACGAGATCGGCAGAAACTCCGTCACGCCCTGGATCAGGGCCAGGATGATGAGATCGAAAACCGCCATGATCCGCTCCGCCAAACTCAGCCCTACGGGTACAGGGGCGGGGGCGTTGGGGAAAGAGGCATGGTTTCTATTAGTCAGTTGTACTGACATATTATTGCAAACGAGAGAGGCCGCGCCACCTCGATGCGCCGAGAGATTCAGAATTTATGTCAGTAGATTTGACTTTATTTCCATCTCAAGATCGCGTAGGGCTCTCCGGCAAAAGAAGAACACGCGCAAATGAGCGCGCTGTCGGGAGAGGCCCATGGCCCAAAAGATGCTCAAGTTCACCCAGCGCGACCGGGAGATGCCCGAGAAGCGCACGGCGACCGAACGGGCCCAGGATTTCGGCGAGATCTATCGCGAATATGCGGCCGAGAAGGCGGCGGACCAGGCCGCGCGCTGCTCACAATGCGGCGTGCCATTCTGCCAGACCCATTGCCCGCTGCACAACAACATTCCCGACTGGCTGAAGCTCACGGCCGAAGGGCGTCTGCGCGAGGCCTATCAGGTGAGCCAGGAGACCAACAGCTTCCCGGAGATCTGCGGGCGCATTTGCCCCCAGGACCGGCTCTGCGAGGGCTCTTGCGTCATCGAGCAATCGGGCCACGGCACGGTCACCATCGGCGCGGTCGAGAAGTACATCACCGATACAGCCTGGGAGGAGGGTTGGGTCGAGCCAATCCCCGTGCCCGAGGAGCGCCCCCAGTCGGTCGGTATCATCGGCGCGGGCCCTGCTGGCTTGGCGGCGGCGGATCGTCTGCGCCGCCTCGGTATCCAAGTGACGATCTATGACCGCTATGATCGCTCGGGCGGCCTGCTGATCTATGGCATCCCCGGCTTCAAGCTCGAGAAACCCGTGGTCGAGCGACGCAACCGCCAGCTCGAGGCGGCGGGCGTCACTTTCCGCCTGAACTGCGATATCGGCGTCGATGTGCCGTTCCAATACCTGCGCGACAGCCATGATGCGGTGCTGATTGCGACCGGTGTCTACCAGGCGCGCGATCTCAGGGCGCCGGGTTCGGGTCTGGCGGGCATCGTGCCGGCGCTCGAGTATCTGACTGCGTCGAACCGCAAAGGCTTCGAAGACCCTGTGCCGGCCTATGACGACGGCACGCTGAACGCCGAGGGCAAGCGGGTCGTGGTCATCGGTGGTGGCGACACGGCGATGGACTGTGTACGGACGGCGATCCGCCAGGGTGCCGCTTCGGTGAAATGCCTCTATCGCCGCGACCGGGCAAACATGCCGGGCAGCCAGCGCGAGGTGCAAAACGCCGAGGAAGAGGGCGTCGTCTTCGAATGGCTGTGCGCACCGAAGGCATTCGCGGGCGATGCTGCCGTCAGCGGGGTGCGGGCCGTGCGCATGCGTCTCGGCGCGCCCGATGTGACCGGCCGGCAGGCGCCCGAGGAGGTGCCGGGCTCCGAGTTCACCGAGCCCTGCGATCTGGCCATCGAGGCGCTGGGCTTCGAGCCTGAGGATCTGGTGCAGATGTGGGGGGTCGAAGGGCTCGATGTCTCGCGCTGGGGCACCATCAAGGCCGATTTCCGGACCCATGCGACCTCGCTTCCCGGGGTGTATGCGGCGGGCGACATTGTGCGCGGTGCCTCGCTGGTGGTCTGGGCGATCCGCGACGGGCGCGAAGCGGCCGATGCCATCGCCGAGCGTGTGCTCGGGGTCTCGGGTACAGCGATCGCGGCCGAGTGAGCCGCAGATCGGAGAGCACATGAACGGACAAGGCCTTTGTGGAACGGCGCGCTTTGCGAACTACGGGCCGGCCTCGTGCGGAATCGGGCTATGCCGTGAAGGGTCCGCAGATCTTTTGATGGCGACCTGGTTCGATGACAGCTCCACGGTCCTGGACCGCATCAGCCAACGCTGCAGCAGTCCGGTCTCATCGCTCCGGCGCGAGGCGCGCCAATGTGCGCTCTCGCTGAACGCGCTCGGCCATGAACACGCTCTGCTGAGTCGGCTTCACGCCCCGGCCGAACGGCACGCTTTTGACGGGGCGCGCTGGCTTGCAGCCGAGCCATCTCACGCGGGGGTCGGGCCATGAGCATGACGGGACGCTGTCTCTGCGGTGCGGTCACCTACACGGTCACCGAGATCCACCGGACCGAGTGCTGCCATTGCGCCATGTGCCGGCGCTGGAGCGGAGGCCCGGCCTTTGGCGCCGACGCCGGCGGTGTTGCGTGGCAGGGCGAGGCCTCGATCAGCCGCTATCGCTCCTCGGACTGGGCCGAGCGGGGCTTTTGCAAGCACTGCGGCACCAATCTGTTCTATCGGCTGCTCGATGGGCGGATGCTTTCGCTGAACCCGTTTACGCTCGATGACACCAGTGGGCTGACCTTCGACACTCAGATCTTCATCGACGAGAAGCCCCCGCTCTACGACTTCGCCAACGACACACCGACCATGACGGGCGCCGAGGTGATCGCGGCCTTTGCCGACGGCCAGGACTGACCGCCCGCGTGACGCATGAACACCAGCCCAAGACCCCCAACCCAGGAGGGCAGCCAATGACTGACCAAGCTTGGACCGCCGAGGCCGACCGTTTGGCCAACACCGGGATGTATCTGCCGGAGGAGGAGCATGCCTCCTGCGGTGTCGGCCTGGTGACAGCGATCGACGGCAAACCGCGCCGAGAGGTGGTGGAAAACGGCATCAAGGCGCTCAAAGCGATCTGGCACCGAGGCGCCGTGGACGCCGATGGCAAGACCGGCGATGGCGCAGGCATCCATGTGCAGATCCCGGCAGGGTTCTTCGAGGACCAGATCCGCCGTACCGGCCACGAGCCGGGCGAGGGGCGGCTGGCCGTCGGCCAAGTGTTCCTGCCGCGGACCGATTTCGCGGCCCAGGAGACTGCGCGCACCATCGTCGAGACGGAGGTGCTGCGCCTTGGTTACTATATCTATGGCTGGCGCCAGGTGCCGGTGAACATCCGCGTCCTCGGCGACAAGGCCAACACGACGCGCCCCGAGATCGAGCAGATCCTGATCGCCAACACCAAGGACACCGACGAGGAAAGCTTTGAGCGCGAGCTCTATGTGATCCGCCGGCGGATCGAGAAAGCCGTGGCTCAGGCGCAGATCCAGGGCTGCTATATCTGCTCGCTGTCCTGCCGCTCGATCATCTACAAGGGCATGATGCTGGCCGAGCAGGTGGCCGAGTTCTATCCGGACCTGAAAGACGAGCGCTTTGTCAGCGCGTTTGCGATTTACCACCAGCGCTATTCGACCAACACCTTCCCGCAATGGTGGCTGGCGCAGCCCTTCCGCATGCTGGCCCATAACGGCGAGATCAATACGCTGAAGGGCAATCTGAACTGGATGCGCAGCCACGAGATCCGTATGGCGCACGACCATTTCGGCGAACTGGCGGATGACATCAAACCGATCGTGCCGGCGGGATCTTCGGACTCGGCCGCGCTGGATGCGGTGTTCGAGGTGATGGTGCGCGCCGGGCGCAGCGCACCCATGGCCAAGACCATGCTGGTGCCCGAGGCCTGGTCGAACGACACCCGCATGCCCGAGGCCTGGCGGGCCATGTACGCCTATTCCAATGCAGTGATGGAGCCTTGGGACGGTCCCGCAGCGGTGTGTGCCACCGATGGGCGCTGGGTGATCGCCGGCACTGACCGCAACGGTCTGCGGCCGCTGCGCTATGTGGTTACGGGCGATGGCCTGGTGATCGCGGGCTCCGAGATCGGTATGGTCCCGGTGGACGAGGCCAGCACCATCGAGAAAGGCCGGCTCGGGCCTGGCCAGATCCTGGCGATCGACATGGCCCGCGGACGGGTGCTGCGCGACACCGAGGTCAAGGACGAGCTGTCGGCCGAGAAACCTTACGCCGAGTGGACAGGCAAGATCACTGATCTCTCGGCCGGGCTCGCAGGGCAGACCGAGCGCCAGATCTTTGAGGGCGGCGAACTTCGCCGGCGCCAGATCGCCGCGGGCTTTACGATGGAGGAGCTGGAGGCGATCCTGCACCCGATGGGCGAGGACGGCAAAGAGGCCATCGGCTCGATGGGCGACGACACGCCCGCCGCCGTGCTCTCCGAGCGCTATCGCCCCTTGAGCCATTTCTTTCGCCAGAACTTCTCCCAGGTCACCAATCCGCCTATCGACTCGCTCCGCGAGCATCGGGTGATGAGCCTCAAGACCCGGTTCGGCAACCTCAAGAACGTGCTCGACGAGGACAGCAGCCAGATCGAGATCTTCACGCTAGAAAGCCCGGTGGTCTCGAACGGCCAGTTCGGCCGCATGATCGAGGCCTTTGGCGAAGACTACCGTTCTATCGACTGCACCTTTGATGCGGCCGAGGGGAGGGGGGCGCTCAGGGCCAACCTGGACCGCATACGGGCCGAGGCCGAGGAGGCCGTGCGCGCCGGTGCCGGCCATCTGGTGTTGACCGACGAGACGGTGGGCGAGGGGCGCATTGCGCTGCCGATGATCCTGGCGACCTCGGCGGTGCATGCCTGGCTGACGCGCCAAGGGCTGCGGACCTTCTGCTCGCTGAATGCCCGCTCGGCCGAGTGCGTGGACCCGCACTACTTTGCGGTGCTGATCGGCGTGGGCGCCACCACGGTCAACGCCTATCTGGCCGAAGCATCGCTGCTCGACCGGGTCGAGCGCGGGCTGCTCGAGATGCGCCCAGAGCAGGCGATTGCAAACTACCGCACCTCGATTGATTGGGGTCTGCGCAAGATCATGTCCAAGATGGGCATCTCAGTCATCTCATCCTATCGCGGCGGCTGCAATTTTGAGGCGGTCGGCCTGTCGCGCGCCCTGGTGGCCGAATTCTTCCCCGGCATGCCCTCGCGCATCTCCGGCATCGGCATGGCGGGCATCGAGGCCAAGCTGCGGGCCGTCCACGGCCGCGCCTTCCAAGGCGCCGATGTGCTGCCGATCGGCGGGCTCTACAAGCTGCGCCGGAGCGGAGAGGTCCATGCGTGGGGCGCCACATTGATGCATATGATGCAGGCCTCGGTCGCCCAGAACTCGTTCTCGCTCTGGAAGAAGTACTCCGAGGGCATGCGCGGGCAGGCGCCCATCCATTTGCGCGACTTGCTCGACTTCAAGCCGCTCGGCGGGTCCGTGCCGCTCGAGGAAGTCGAGAGCATCACCTCGATCCGCAAGCGCTTCGTGACGCCGGGCATGTCGCTCGGCGCCCTCAGCCCCGAGGCGCACAAGGCGCTGAACGTCGCCATGAACCGCATCGGCGCCAAATCCGACAGCGGAGAAGGCGGCGAGGATCCGGCGCATTTCCACCCCGAGCCGAATGGCGACAACCCGTCGGCCAAGATCAAACAGGTCGCCTCGGGCCGCTTTGGCGTGACGGCTGAATATCTCAATCAGTGTTCAGAGCTGGAGATCAAGGTTGCCCAGGGTGCCAAGCCCGGCGAGGGCGGCCAGTTGCCCGGCTTCAAGGTCACCGAGATGATCGCGAAGCTGCGCCATTCGACGCCCGGGGTCACGCTGATCAGCCCGCCGCCGCACCACGACATCTACTCGATCGAGGACCTTGCGCAGCTGATCTACGACCTCAAGCAGATCAACCCGGACGCAAAGGTCACGGTCAAGCTGGTGGCGGCTACCGGGGTAGGCACCATCGCGGCGGGCGTCGCCAAGGCCAAGGCCGATGTCATCCTGATCTCGGGTCACAATGGCGGTACCGGGGCGAGCCCGCAGACCTCGATCAAGTACGCAGGCCTGCCCTGGGAGATGGGTCTGACCGAGGCGCATCAGGTGCTGGCGCTCAATCAATTGCGCGAGCGGGTCACGCTGCGAACGGATGGTGGCCTGCGCACGGGCCGGGACATCGTGATCGCGGCGATGATGGGGGCCGAGGAGTACGGCATCGGCACCGCGGCGTTGATCGCCATGGGCTGCATCATGGTCCGCCAGTGCCAGTCCAACACCTGTCCGGTCGGCGTGTGCACCCAGGATCCGGAACTGCGGGCCAAGTTCACGGGCAGCGCCGACAAGGTGGTGAACCTCTTCACCCTGATGGCCCAGGAGATCCGCGAGATCCTGGCCCGGCTTGGCGCGCGCTCGATCGAGGAGATCATTGGGCGGGCCGATCTGCTGGCTCAGGTGAGCCGCGGGGCGGCGCATCTCGACGATCTCGACCTCAACCCGATGCTGGTGCGCGTGGATGAGGGGCACGAGATCCGCTACCGCCTCGACCGCCCGCGCAATCCGGTGCCGGACACGCTGGATGCTCAGATCGTCGCCGATGCAGGCCCGTTCTTTAAGGACGGCGAGAAGATGCAGCTCGACTATGCGGTCGAGAACACCCAGCGGACCGTGGGCACGCGGGTCTCGAGCCACATCGTGCGGCGTTTTGGTATGAACAACCAGCTGCAAGAGGGGCACCTGACCGTGCGCCTCGAGGGCTCGGCCGGCCAGTCGCTGGGCGCCTTCGCCGCGCCCGGGCTCAAGATTGCGGTGTTTGGCGACGCGAATGACTATGTGGGCAAAGGCTTGTCAGGCGGGGTGATCACCGTGCGCCCGCCGCTGATCTCTCCGCTGACGCCGCATGACAACACGATCATCGGCAACACGGTTCTGTACGGCGCGACGGCCGGGAAACTGTTCGCCGCGGGCCAGGCAGGGGAGCGGTTCTGTGTCCGCAATTCGGGCGCGACAGTGGTGGTCGAGGGCTGCGGCTCGAATGGCTGCGAGTACATGACCGGCGGCGTTGCGGTCATCCTCGGCACCGCTGGTGACAATTTCGGGGCGGGCATGACCGGCGGCATGGCCTTCGTGCGGGATCCGGAGGGCGTGTTCGAGCACCGCATGAACCCCGAGAGCCTGACGGTCACGCGGCTCGAGAGCCGGTTCTGGGAGGAGCTGCTGCTCGGCCTGATCCGCGAGCACGCTGCGCAGACCGCCAGCCCGTTGGCCGCCGAGATCCTGCGAAACTGGGAGGATCATCGCGGTCTCTTCTGGCATGTCTGTCCGACCGAGATGATCCCGCGGCTGACCTATCCGCTCTCGGATCATCCGGCCAAGGCCACGGCCTAAAGCCCTGGGCCCCGGGCCGGGGCGGTGGCGCTCACGGTCCGGTCAGGATGGCGCCGAGAGCGTAGTCCGAGCTGTCTCCTGCGGTCACGGCGGTCGCGGAGAAGACCAGCCGGTCGACGCTGCGCCCGGCAAAGGGGCGCAGCACCCGGATGGTGCCCGAGCCTGAGGCGGCCAGCTTCGCAGCCTCTGCCGGGCCGTCGAGGGTGACGGTAGCATCGTCGACGCTGGTGACGGCGATCCGTCCCAAATGCGTGTCGCCGAGGCTGGCCGAGATCAGGGCCGTCTCTGCCGGGTCGCCGGGCACATGGGCCGGGTTGAAGAGATAGACCAAGGTGATCTCGGCGATGGTCTGAGGCGTGTCGAAGGCGATGACCAGGCGCTCACCGCCTTGACCGCCGACCGGACCTTGCAACTCGGCGTCGTTGAAGCCGTTGCCAAGATCGTGCTCTACCCCAAGGCCGGGCACGGCCCCGCGCGCGCGGTCGATCTGTTGGCTGAGCCTGGCTGTGGCCGTCGCGCCAGCGGCGCTAAGCTGCAGGCCTGGAATGCTGCATGTGGTTTGCCCGATACACGGCGCCCAGGCTGCAGCGTCCAAGGCCAGAGCGCCTTCGGCTTGGCCCTGTGTGGCAACAGCACCCAACCCGACGCTGAGCGCTACGATACGTATCCACGGACTGCTCACCATGCCGGCGCCTTCCTAAGCCGATCAATCACCCAGAGCCACCCTAAAGCAAGCGCGGGAGCCGGCAAAGACCGAGCTCGGCTCTACGGATACCAGCGCGTGGGCTATCGGATCGGGCAGGCAAACGGCGCCAGCGCTTGGGATTGGGGGAGTTGGGCTGCCCCAAGCTCCCCCATCCTACGCACACACTACACCACGCAAAAAGATCTACGAAAAACGCTGAACTAGTAAGCGCCACAAAATTGAACGCAAATGCCGTACACGTTTCGACGTCCTAATGCTTGTCAACAGACACACACACGCAGACGCAACATCAACGCAACTCACACACTGTCAGGCCTCGTCTCCAGCTCGGTTCACATATCGGCTGGGATGGGTGAGATATAGGGGAGAGAGCCCGGCGCCTCAACGCGCTGGGGCGTCATGATGCGGGACGGGCTGTCTTGATTCGGGACTGGCGTTCGTTTGCTGTGCCAGGGCGAGACCTGCCGACAGTATCGGTGCCCGGCGTTCCTTAGACCGCACTCACCGCGCGGAGCGTCAGGTTGATCCGCCCTCCCTCTGGCAACAGATCGCCCTGGCCGAACAGCACCCGGTCGATGCCGTGATAGGCGAGACGCACCGGGCCGCCCATGGCCAGCACATCGCCCGAGGAGAGGACGAAGCTCTGGGTCGGCCCGCGCCGCTCGAGCCCGCCGATCCGGAAGCGCGCCGGATCACCCAGCGAGATGGAGAGGACCGGGGCCGCGAACGCCGCCTCGCCCTCGTCTGCGTCGCGGTGAAGGCCCATGCGCGCGCCCTCGCCATACCAATTGATCAGGCAGCAATCCGGATCCTGGGGCCAGTCGACCAAGGCGCGCCAAACGATAAGAATTGGCGGCGGGATCGCTGGCCAAGGACGCCCGGTTTCCGGATGCGTCGGGCTATAGGCATAGCGGCCCCGGTCGATCACCCAGCCGAGACGCCCGGCCGCGCTCATGCGCACCGACATCGGCTTACCCCAGGGCGTGATGGGGCGCACAAGCGGCGCCTCGGCGAGCACCGCGCGCAAGGCCGTGACCATAGCGGCCTGGGCCTCGGCATCGAGGTAGGCGGGCCAGTGCTTGAGGCCCTCAGGCAGGGCGATCTCAGCCATGGACGTCCCCACTCGCCATCCGATCCGCCCACGCCAAGGGGGCCGTGCGGCTGCTCTGGTGCTGTTGCTCGATCTGCATATTGGCTCCTAGTGCCTCTGGGCCGTCGCTGAAAAAACATAGGGCGCGCGGCGGCGGCGGACTTGCCGTCAATTTGACGCAATCCGGGCCGCTCATCGCGCCGCCGTCGCTTGCGCAGCCCGGTCCGTGTGCCTATATCGCAGCCCAACTGTGTCCCACTCGTGTGACGCGGGATTTGGCGTTGGGGGCCGCTTTCGGACCCGGCGCCCCAAAATCGCCAAGGAGCCACACATGTCGAAAGTCATCGGTATCGATCTCGGAACCACGAACAGCTGCGTCGCCATCATGGATGGGGCCACGCCGAAGGTTGTCGAGAATGCCGAGGGTGCCCGGACCACGCCGTCGATGGTCGCCTTTGCCGAGGATGGCGAGCGCCTGGTCGGCCAGCCCGCCAAACGCCAGGCCGTTACCAACCCCGAGAACACGCTGTTTGCCGTCAAACGCCTGATTGGGCGCCCCTATAGGGACAAGATGGTCGAGAAGGACAAGGGGATGGTCCCCTACAAGATTGTCGAGGGCAAGAACGGCGATGCCTGGGTCGAGGCGCGCGCCGAGAAGTACTCACCGAGCCAGATCTCGGCCTATGTGCTGCAGAAGATGAAGGAGACCGCCGAGAGCTATCTGGGCGAGGTGGTCTCGAAGGCGGTCATCACGGTGCCGGCCTACTTCAACGATGCCCAGCGCCAAGCGACCAAAGACGCTGGCAAGATCGCGGGCCTCGAGGTTCTGCGCATCATCAACGAGCCAACTGCCGCAGCGCTGGCTTACGGGCTCGAGAAGGACGAATCGAAGACCATCGCTGTGTTCGACCTCGGCGGCGGCACTTTCGACATCTCGGTGCTCGAGATCGACGAGGGCCTGTTCGAGGTGAAGTCCACCAATGGCGACACCTTCCTGGGTGGTGAGGATTTCGACCTCCGCCTGGTCGACTACCTGGCCGATGAGTTCAAGAAGGAGCAGGGCCTGGATCTGCGCGGCGACAAGCTGGCGCTGCAAAGGCTGAAAGAGGCGGCCGAGAAGGCCAAGATCGAGCTCTCGTCGAGCCAGCAGACCGAGATCAACCTGCCCTACATCACCGCGGATGCCTCGGGGCCGAAGCACCTGACCATGAAGCTGAGCCGCGCCAAGCTCGAGAGCCTGGTTGAGGACCTGATCAACCGCACGCTCGAACCTTGCCGCAAAGCGCTGAAGGACGCGAAGCTTGGCGCTGCGGACATCGACGAGGTTGTGCTGGTCGGCGGCATGACCCGCATGCCCAAGATCGTCGAGGTGGTGAAGGACTTCTTTGGCAAGGAGCCGCACAAGGGCGTGAACCCGGACGAGGTCGTCGCCATGGGCGCGGCCATCCAGGCCGGCGTGCTGCAGGGCGACGTCAAGGACGTGGTGTTGCTGGATGTCACCCCGCTCAGCCTCGGCATCGAGACGCTGGGCGGCGTCTTCACCCGCCTGATCGACCGCAACACCACGATCCCGACCAAGAAGTCTCAGGTTTTCTCGACCGCTGACGACAACCAGTCGGCCGTGACGATCCGCGTCTTTCAGGGCGAGCGTGAGATGGCTGCCGACAATAAGCTGCTCGGCCAGTTCAATCTCGAGGAGATCCCGCCCGCCCCGCGCGGCATGCCGCAGATCGAGGTCGCCTTCGACATCGACGCCAACGGCATCGTCAACGTCCAGGCCAAGGACAAGGGCACGGGCAAAGAGCAGAAGATCACTATCCAGGCCTCGGGCGGCCTCTCGGATGACGATATCGATCGCATGGTGAAAGAGGCCGAGGAAAACGCGGAGGAGGACCGCAAGCGCAAGGCGGTTGTCGAGGCGAAGAACCAGGCCGAGAGCCTCATCCACTCCACCGAGAAATCCCTCGCCGAACATGGGGACAAGGTGGGCGAGGAGGTCCGCGACTCGATCAGCAGCGCGATCGAGGATCTGAAATCGGTGATCGATGGCGACGATGCCGATGCGATCCGCAACCGGGCGCAGACCCTGGCTGAGTCGTCCATGAAGCTCGGCGAGGCGATCTACAAGGCGCAGACCGAGGAAACAGCGACGTCGGAAGATCCCGAAGCGCCAGAAGATCAGGACGCGCAAAAGCCCGACGATGTCGTCGACGCCGAGTTCGAAGAGCTCAAGGACGACGGCAAAAAGTCCTGAGCGGGCGCGGGCCGTGCAATCCGGGCGCACCAGCGGCCAAGGGGCGATCGAGCCGCCCTTTGGTGCCCATGCGCTTCCCCCCGTGCTCGAGGGGCTGCGCCGCTTCGGCGCAGCGCTTCCGCGGGGGTGGCTGGCGCGCCGCCTGACCTCACTGATCCGCCGGGTCTGTGTCGCCGGCCGCACCGGGCCCTTTGATGTCGAGCCCTTTCCCGGCCAGCGCGCGCGGCTCTATCCCCAGGACAACCTCTCCGAGAAGCGGGTCTTTGGCGCGCCGCAGTTCTGGGACTGGGCCGAGCGCGCGGCGGTGGCCGAGGCGATGGCGGCGGCTCCGCGACCGTTTCGCTTTGTCGATGCCGGCGCGAATGCCGGGCTCTACACCCTGGCGGTGCGCAGTCTCGGGCCCGCAGATGTTCTGGCGATCGAGCCCGATGCCGAGAACTTGCGCCGGCTGGAGGTGAACCTCGACGCCTCTGGGGCCGAGGATGTGCGGGTTTGCGCGGCGGCGCTGTCCGATCGCCCGGGCACGGCGCGCCTCGGCGGTGCCGGCAACCGGGGCGAGCGCGCGTTGGGCGCGGACGGGGACGGTGGAGACGAGGTTCCGACGCTTCCGCTCCTGGCCGCGCTGGAGGGGACCGGCTGGGATCGGCTCGACGCGCTCAAGATCGATATCGAAGGGGCAGAGGCGCCGGTGCTCGCCGCCTATCTCCGGGACGCGCCGGCCGGGTTCTGGCCCGGGCTCGTGATCCTCGAGGCCCAGCGAGGCGAAAGCACCCGCGCACTGGAACTGCTGCTCGACGCGGGCTATCTGCTCGCCGAGCGCACACGCATGAATGCGATCCTGACCCTCCCGGCGGCGCAAGCCGAGGCCGGAGCGGGGCCAAGGCGCAGGAACTAGGACCCGGTCGATGGCAAAACGCGACTATTACGAGACCCTGGGCATCGCGCGCGGCGCATCTGCGGATGACATCAAGAAGGCCTTCAAGCGCAAGGTACGCGAGTTGCACCCGGACCAGAACCAGGACAACCCCAATGCCGAGTCGCTGTTCAAGGAGGTCAACGAGGCCCACGACATCCTCAAGGACCCGGACAAGCGCTCGGCCTACGACCAGTTCGGCCATGCGGCCTTTGAGGGCGGTACCGGATCGAGCGCGGGCCAAGGCGCCGGGCGCGGCGGGCCCGGCGACTTCTCATCGGCCTTCTCGGATGTGTTCGAGGACCTCTTTGGCGAGTTCATGGGCGCGCGCGGCGGCGGGCAGCGCCGTGGCGGCGCGCAGCGGGGCGCCGATCTGCGCTACAATCTGCAGATCACCCTTGAAGAAGCGTTCATGGGCAAGCGCCAGACGGTCCAGGTCCCGGGCTCGGTCGTCTGCGAGGCCTGCAATGGCACTGGCTCCGAGGGCGGCGCCGAGCCCCAGGTCTGCCCCACTTGCAACGGCCATGGCAAAGTTCGCGCCCAACAAGGCTTCTTCACCATCGAGCGGACCTGCCCGACTTGTGCCGGCCGCGGCAAGGTGGTCAAGAACCCCTGCCGCGTCTGCAACGGCACGGGCAATGTGCGCAAGGAGCGCACCCTCAACGTCGATGTGCCGGCCGGCGTCGACACGGGCACGCGCATCCGCCTGGCCGGTGAGGGCGAGGCCGGCCCCCGGGGCGGCCCGGCGGGTGATCTCTACATCTTCGTCGACATCAAGGCCCATCCGCTGTTCGAGCGGGACAGGCTGGATCTCTATTGCCGCATCCCCGTCCCGATGACGACGGCAGCGCTTGGCGGCGAGATCGAGGCGCCGACGCTGGATGGCGGTCGCACACGGGTCAAGATCCCTTCGGGTGTTCAGACCGGCAAGCGCCTGCGCCTGCGGGGCAAGGGCATGCCAGCGCTCCAACGCCCGGGCCAAGTGGGCGATCTCTATATCGAGCTGCAGGTCGAGACCCCGGTCAATCTCACGCCCCGCCAGCGCGATCTGCTGCGGGAGTTCGAGCAGGACGCCGCCAACAACAGCCCCGAGAGCCGCGACTTCTTCTCGAAGGTCAAGAGCTTCTGGGACAGCATGACGGGCTGACCCGGCGGCGTTCACCCTTTGCCCATAGGTCTTGGGCACCGTGAGCAGAGCGGCACCACAGCCGACTCTGAGCCGCGGTAAGGGGAGCGCGCATGGCACGCAGCAAAAAGGAGATCCTGGCGGAGCAGAAGCGGGTCCAGGCCGCGCTTTTGGTCGCCGACCGGAAGATGACCAAGGCCGTTAGGGCCTTCTTTGAAGGCTCGAAAATCGGCCGTGAGGTCGAGATCAAGGCGCTCGGCCATGTGCTTCGCGAGCTGTCTCAGTTGCAGAAGTCCTGGAAGCCCCTGATCAAAGCCTTTCTGCTCGACAAGGGAGTGCCGAAGGACACGCTGCCCTCGATGCTGCCGAAGTATCGCGCGCGCTTCACCCGTGAGGTGCTGCCCCACATCATCGCCTTGCAAAACCTGGCAAAGGACCTGCTGGCGGTCGAGGCGCAGCTCAAGGCCACGGGCCAGCCCGCAGACTTGCCCCGGCCGGGATGGGAGCACGGGCGCGGCGGCGAAAATGGCTCTTGCGCGGTCCTCCGGAATTTGCGATAGCGCGTCGCACGCGGGCGTAGCTCAGGGGTAGAGCGCAA
The DNA here is from genome assembly GCA_039187815.1 of Pseudomonadota bacterium. Taxonomy (GTDB): domain Bacteria; phylum Pseudomonadota; class Alphaproteobacteria; order Rhodobacterales; family Rhodobacteraceae; genus Thermohalobaculum. The sequence continues at coordinate 32,505 of JBCCZI010000032.1, forward strand.
CCTTGCCAAGGTTGAAGTCGTGAGTTCGAATCTCATCGCCCGCTCCAACGTCTCAAACCACAGTGGATCATCGGATTGAGGGCGGATTGCGTCTGATCCTCCACTCCTGCAGCGATTGAGTTGGGAAATTCGTGCTGACCCGCGGGTCTCGGTTGGATGTGCCAACCATGCGGACTGCCAGTCCAAAGCCTCGGTGAAGGCCTGCTGGTTCTCGAACTGTGTCCAGGGCAAATCGCTCCCCCTCGCAATGCAGTTCGACATGCCAGCCACGCCGTGCGACGGCCTCCAGAATGTGGTGCCAAGGATTGAGATCTAGCGACTGGTCCGGCGCACCAACGAGGTTGCGACGGATCCCTATGATTCCGGCCTGTTCAGCGGTCTCGAGATCGGTCTGCCAAGCCTCCCCATAGGGATCGAAAACAACGACGCGCTTGAACGTCAAATCCGGAAATCGCGCAGCCTCGTTGAGAGTGTCGAACAGGAAGCCGTTGTCGCTACCCAAAGAGCTTGGCTGAACGAGGATCCCCCCGTCCAGCCCGCAACTGCGCAGCAGCGCATCGTACGCCTCGAGAGAGGCATCAGACTGTGGCGCGTACCGCCGGTTTGGCGCCATCGGCAGGTCGCGGTGGAAGACATGCGCATGCCCATCGAAGCACCCCGCGATGTTCCCCAATAACCTGATTGCTCCTATTGGCCTCATCGCCTCGCGCCGCTTGACTTATCTAATAGTTTAGAGAACCGGAGAATCAGAGTTGATCCAGATGGAATTTCGCCATGTCTGCCGATCAGTCACGGCTCTCCGGTGATGAAAGGCTGCCGATCTATCAGCGTCTGGCCGATGCGATGCGCTGCGCTGCGAGATCAACGCTGGGCGATGGAAGCCGGGCGACCGCGCTCCGTCTGAGACCTGGCTGTCGGCGACCCATGAAGTCGCACCGGGAACAGTGCGCCAGGCGCTGGCCATGCTGGTGGACGAGGGGTTGCTGGAACGGTTTCGGGGAAAGGGAACCTTTGTGCGCCGGCCGCGGTTCGACCACTCGCTCTTTCGTTTCTTCAGGTTCCGGGATGGCTCGGGGCAAAACTGTGTGCCAGAAGGCCGGATCCTGCGGCGCGAAGTCGAGCTGGTGCCAAGCCACGTCGCACTGGCGCTGGGTCTTGGCGGGGGGTCACCAGCTCTCTCGATGACGCGTCTGCGGTTGACCGGTGACATGCCAGTTCTGGCCGCAGAGATCTGGCTGCCGCTTGAGCCGTTTGCCGCCTTTGTGGAGATGCCGACCGATGCGGTCGGGCCGCTCCTCTACCCTGTCTACGAGGCGGAGTGCGGGCAGCTTGTCGTCTCCGCGGAGGAGGCTCTGACGGCAGAAGCCGCCCGGCCAGAGCATGCGCGCCTGCTGCACATCGAGGCCAGAACCCCGGTCATCGTCATCAAACGCGTGGCGCGTGGGATCGGCGGCGTGCCGCTCGAGTGGCGCCGGTCCCGAGGGCGCGCCGACCAGTTTCACTACACCACAGAGATCCGCTGACAAGTGGGCCGTCTAGGGAAGGAACTCACCCACGAACCATGCCACGATCGCCGCCATCGGCCACGCCCTCGCTGCCACCTTGGCTTTGGCCGAGCCCCGCGAAGTCCGGATTGCGAGCCATGTCTCGGAGTTCTCGCCGCTCCACGCGCAGTCCACGCTCTTTGCCGAAGCGATCGAGGCGCGCCTGCCCAGCCAGTTCGAGTTCAAGCTCTTTCCCTCGGGCCAGCTCGGCAAAGAGAAGGACCTGATCACCAACATCCCGGCCGGCTCGCGCGAGATGATCAACGTGGCCTCGGGAGTGATGAAGCTCGACAACATGAAGGTCATCGGCGTCTACGAGAGCGGTTTTCGGCATGTGATCAACTCCGAGCGCGCGGTGGCCGAGCCCTTTGACCTCGAGGGGCTGAACATCCGCATCTCGGGCGGCAAGTTCCGCCAGCAGGTGTTCCAGAACAGGGGCGCGACGCCGCAAAAGGTGTCGTGGGACGAGGCCTTCACCGCCTTACAGACCGGTGTGGTCGACGGAGCCGAGGCCGCGACCTACGGCTTCTATAAGCAGAAGCATTTTGAGGTGGCGGGCTTCCTTTCGCTCACGGGCCATGTCTACGCGCCTTCTTTCCTGGTTGCTTCCAACGCCTTCTTCGGGAGCCTCACGCCTGAGCAGCAGGTGGTCTTTGTCGAGGTGGGGCGCGAGATCGCCGATGCCGCCTATGATGCGTCGGCCGCGCTCGCGACGACGTAATTCGCGGAGATGAAGGGCAAGCTCGCAATCAACGAGGTCGATCTCGCCGCCTTCGAGGACGCCACCGCCGAGAGCTGTGACGACTATGTCGTCGGCGCCATCACCGTGTACCGCACGGGGTTTCTGGGGGCTTATTTTCGGGTGTGGGGGCATGGGCTGGGTGTCTTGCTGGTCGCGCCTGAAGCGGGCTGGGGAGCGGTGGCGGTGGCGCTCGATCGGCCACGGCTGGTTGGAGATCTCCCGGAACGGGAGCAGCGCCGGGCGGC